>NZ_CP084622.1:4194275-4500203 GCF_020422885.1 Mesobacillus sp. S13
ACCCCTAGTAAAACAAGAAAAACCTGCCGAACAGAATTCGACAGGCTTACTTTAAATTTATGACTGCTTTTTGTTGCGCTTCATCATCTGGTTCGCCAGAAAAAAGCCTAACGTCAAAGAAAAAGCATCGACGACAATCAGCAGAAAAGAATCTGTGTACCCTTTATAAACAGAAGCCGCAATCAAAGTGACCGTTAACACAAGCGCAAGGATGTGATTATAGGCAACCCTGGTAAAAAAAACAACCATGAAACCAGGCAGCAACAGTGCGGACAAATATTTCAGCACCAATGGATTAAACACCTCATTCAGAGAAATAACGAAATTTTAAATAACCTATTAAAAATATAACTTGTTTGGCGGCTGGTTACAAGAATCTTCCTCATATAAAGCTTATCGCACTTATATTATATCAGCAGCTGCCCTTCTGTTTTATCCAACCCTTATAGCTCCAAAAAGAAAAAGCATGCGCCGGCATGCTCCATGTTAAGGATTCACTTCACTTAAGACCTTTGTAGCCCAGTCGCTCGCTTCACTATAGAGCCTGAACAGTTCCTCCATTGTCATTTTGGTAGGGTTGAACGTCAGCTCGAGATCTTCATGGAAAGCGAGTTCGATTTCTTTTAAAAATTCTAGCATCATGTATTCGTCGTTCTTTTCACCTGATAAGGCCGCCTTCAGCTCATTGCTTAATGGCAGATCTTCAAGAAGTTCCTCCATCGGATGATGCAATAAGGAATCCATCAAAGAAAACATTCCGAGAAGGAAGTATTTTGAGGCCAGCACTTCTCTGCCGACCTTCCTGCCAATCAATTCGCCCAGCTTCCCGCGCTTAAGTGACAGTTCAATGATTTCCCGTTCCTTAGAACCGCCTGAGCCTTTGTCTGCTCCCCGGATCGCCAGAACATAAATCCATTTTTTGATTTCATTCAAACCTAGCAATATGATGGCTTGCTTGATGGAAGAAACCTCATTCCTTGGCCTGAAAACCGGATTATTGATGAGTCTCAGCAGTTTATAAGATAGGGATATATCCTTTTCGATTACATCCTTAATCTTCTCAAGATCAGGCTCAGGATTCTCGATTTCTTTTAGAATCTGAAAATACGAATGATAATATGATGGAATATCATAACTGTTCAGGATGACAGGTTTACTGAAATAAAATCCCTGGAAGTAGACGAAGCCGTCTTCTTTCGCCTCTATATATTCTTCAATCGTTTCGACTTTTTCGGCCAGGAACTTAATGTCCCTGCCATTGATAAACCGAATCATTTCCTGCCTGTCGACTCGTTTCGTCGAACGGAAATCGATCTTGATGATATCAATATAATCCAATAGCTGGACCGTCAATTCGTTCCACTGCGAAACAAAAAAATCGTCAAGCGCTATGGTATATCCATGTGCCTTCAACTCTTTGCAGATCCCGAGGATATCTTCATTCAGTTCTACTGTCTCGAGAATCTCCACCACGATGGATAATGGATTGAAATAGGATGGAACACCCAGTTTCAATAATTTTTCAGTAAAATTAATAAAACAAGGCTTGCCGTTTGATAAGTCTTTGACACCAATATTCAAGAAACTATTCACAATCACATCTGTTGTGGCCTGATCCCCATCAGTATGCTGATAATTATTGACCGAGCTGTTCCTATATAATAATTCATAAGCAACAGTCTTCTCGTTCATATCGAATATAGGCTGCCTGGCAACATAAATATCCATATACAATCCTCCTGGGGACATAGAACAATCTGTAAATATTAAACAATACTATTGTAGGAAAAATATACTATTATTTTACAAGTATTACAATAGCAAATAGTAATTACCATAAATTGCAGGCTTTTTTACATAGAAGTTTATTCTGTGAGGCGTTTAATTTTCTTGCGGATGGACTCTCGTGTCCGTCCAACCATCTCAGAGATTTCGGAAAGTGTTTTTCCGCAGCAGTACCATTCGAGGACCTGCTTTTCTTCGTGCGTGGTCCATGCTTTATAATTCGTGGTTTGCCGTGCAATGGTGCGTTCTTTTGTAACCCATCCTGGTTCAGGCGGCAGTTCATCAGGCTCGAGCTTGGAAAAGTTGATTTTATGCCTGTTTTTTTCTGCCCATATCCAAAATTCATCTATGTTGATAAACGTAAATCTCTTTTTATTCCGGGTAATTCGCTGATGATAGCCCAATTCATGGTTATGAATCCACTGCATAACGGTGTTTCGGTCAACCTTGAGGGTTTTAGCGAGTTCGCCGGCGGTCAGCATTCCTGTGCAGGATTTCGTGTGGGAAAGCCCCATTCTGGTGATTTTCACTTCAAGGGCCGTAATACTTCGATTCAGCTTTCGGGCAATGGAAGTTAATGATTGGCTGCCAACCTGGTCTTTGATCAGTTGTATATCTTTAGGTGAGTATTTCATCTGGATCTCAACCCTTCAATCTAGAATTGCTTTACATTTTTCTTTAGCTAATTAAAGCATATTTTAGCTCTGATAATAATACCCTGGTGTGTAAATTTGATTTTATTCCAATAAAGTTACAAATAACACATTATTACCCAAACGCTTTTTGCAATAAAAAAGGGGAGCAGAGAATACTGATCTGCTGCTCCCTTTCTCAAATATCATGATAATTTAAATAGGCATTTAGATATAAATATAATGCAATGCATTTTCCTAGGTATAATTTCTTAGGAGTTTCACTTCTTAATATAGAACATACGTCTTCTTGTTCAGGCACTGTAAAAACTCACTTATAAAAAAGCAACCTTAATTGGCTGTTTAATACTTTCGATACATACCATGAGAGTTCGGATAAGTATAGTCAAAACCAAATTGTTCATACAGCTTGTTTGCCGGGGCATCCGCAATCAGGCTGACAAAAGAACCGTCATATGTATGTTTATCAAGGTATTCCATAAGCTCCCCCATCACCAGTTTCCCAAGTCCCTTCCCTTGATAGGAAGGCTTAACGGCGATGTCTACTACTTGAAAAAAGGATCCGCCATCCCCTATGATCCGGCCCATTGCCACGATGGTCGATTCATCATAAACCGTGACAGCAAACAATGAATTCTTCAGTCCGATTCGTGCTGCCTCCTGCGATTTCCCGCTCATACCTGCTTCAAGACGTAGATCGATATATTCTGAAGGTCTTGGGGGATTAAAGGAGATATTAAAATCATTCATGCTCTTCAGCTCCTATTTCAATAATAGCGAACAATTCTTCCAGTTCCTCGATGATAAAATCTGCTGCCGCACTGTGCCAATAGTCATCTCGCTTCCATATCCCAATCATTCCGGCCATTTTGGACGCTGCTACATCATTTTCAGGATGGTCGCCTACAAATATACTGTGAGGAGCTGATACAGCAAGATTCTTCATCCCCATCTGGAAGATGCGGGAATCAGGCTTCCTCAATTCCACTTCCTCCGAGACCAGGATGGTATCAAAGTAATCCTCGATTCCCAAAGCTTTTATATTGTCCATCTGGAAGTGGGTTTTGCCATTCGAAATGATGCCCAGTTTGATATCTGATTGCTTTAGTTTCCCGAGAACTTCATGCAGGTTTTGAAAGCCTGTGCATGAATGCTTGAAATTCGTTATATAGTCTTCTAGCAGCTCTTCCCATGTCAGGGCAGTTATGTTCAACTCTTGTAAAAGCTGGCTGTATACTTTGTCCTTCCATACATAACCACGGGCGTCCAGTTCTATGAATCTATTCATGTAATGACGTTTATCTATCAAGTGTAGTTCGCTTTTAAAACGGTCGTACTGATCATTAATAAAATTTTTGAGAGAGGCATCGCGGTCCAGCAAGGTACCATCAAGGTCGAAAAATATTGCATTTATTTTCCTCATACAAACTCCCCCTTTATGGAAAAAGAACAGGCCAGCTCAGCCTGTTCTCATTTTACCTTATTTTAGAAAAGCGTTATAGTACCGCGTCATGGCAACCGCGAAGTCACCACGTGTATTTTTTACAGATGGGTTGAAGCTCGCTGTTACCTTTGGTTTCAAATCATATGGACCCTGCGTGACAGCGAATTTTGTATTGAGGATATTCAGGTCGAGAGCCACCTGGACATAGCCTTTCAGATGTTCAGGAACTTCTGGTGCATCTGAAATCGCGATTCTTTCGCCATTATACTGGACCGTCAGCTGACCTTCGAATTCCTCTGCCTCTTTTTGCAGACCTAGTGATTGAACCAATGAATAGGCCAATTCTGCGCGGGTCACGCCATCCTTCGGAGAGAATTTACCGTTAGCTCTTGGCAGGATGACACCCTTCTGAATATGCTGTTGGTCGCGGAAGGAAGCTCCTTTTGCAGTTGCTGCCTCAACGAATGGAAGGTCAGAGCTTGAAACATCTGAGAAACTTTGCGATGCAGGCAATGATTGCTTGATTTCAGCGCCCATCACCAGGTATTTTGCTAGCTCTGCTCTTGTTAAAAGTGCATCCGGCTTGAAGGCTCCGTTGGAGAAGCCGTCAAATAATCGTTCACTCACACCCATTTTAATCGCATCTGCTGCCGGGTGGCCGGCAATGTCGTTCAACCCGGAGAAACCACTTACCTTGGTGAAGGCCATTTCCCCTTTTACTGTTTCCGGCAAAGCCACGCCCAGCGGATTGGTATCAGCGCCGCGAAGCCCGCGGATTTCAGCCTTCCATGCTCCCGGTGCCGGAGAGGTCACCGATACGGTGCGATCATAATAAAGCGGGAACAGCAGGCTGACGCCAGAGCTGTACTCTGTGCCATCCGGAGCGATCAGCACAAGGCTTATTGGATTTCCGGTCTGTTCGATTAGCCCCGCGCCGTCCACTTTTGCCACAAGGCTGGACATCCCTTCTTCGACTGTGAATGTGTATTGATTATCAGAAATGAATGTCAGCGGGTTGTAGTCAACCGAAAATTCCTTGCGTTCTGTTGATGATTCAACATTGCTGTAGAATGTCTGGGTCGAATTCAGCGTAGATTCATAAGCCGTGTCATTGAATACTTTATCAATAGCAGCATAGGCATTCACATAGCCAGCGCCCACTTCCCATGTTTCATAGCCTGGCATATTCGTAGCTGTCTGTTCAAGAATCGACTTGATTTCAGCCGGCGACAACAGCGGGTTTGCCTCAAGCATTAACGCTACGATTCCTGCCACATGCGGAGTTGCCATCGATGTACCGCTCATCGTTGTATAGTATGGCAGGTACGCCGTTTCGATTGTTTGCGCATCCTGGTCGGCAGACAGGCTTGATACTGGTGCAAGTACCCGAGTTGAAACGATATCTACACCTGGAGCCGTAACGGTCGGTTCATCCTTCCACGTCCATTCTTTTCCATCCATTGTAAAAGTACCGCCTACACCCTTCGTGCCTCTTGATGAGAAATCTGCCAGCGTTCCATCCTTGACTCCAGCAGCGACTGAAATGACCCATGGAGCTTTTGCGTAAGGGTTATGCGTGTTTTCCCCAGGACCTTCATTCCCTGCTGCAAAAAGAACGGTAATTCCGCGGTCGTGCGCTTTTTTGCTGGCAATATTGATTGGGTCGTTCGGGTCAAAGTCTCCTGAAGAACCCCATGAGTTCGTGATGACGCGGATATTGTACTGTGACTGATGTGTAATCGCATAGTCAAAACCGCCGATGCCATCAAGGACGAACAATGCCGCTCCTGAACCGTAGCCAATCAAATCTGCACCCGGGGCAGCTCCTTCATATTTGCCGCCTGACATTGCGCCAGTCCCGCCGACTGTGCCGGCTACATGCGTGCCATGGCCTGAATTTGTATCTGTGTTCGGTACGTTTTCCTGGTAAGTGATTGGCAGCAAGCCTGGTGCAAGTGCATTCAGGTTGGTGGAACCCATGACATTCTGGACAAGGTTTTTGCCAAGTTCATGGTCCTTATGTGTACCGTCAACGCCACTATCATTGACGACGACACCGACTCCTTTTCCTGAAACAGGCAGGCCGCCGTTCGCTTTACGGAAACTGTCATCTGTCCTTGCTTTATCGACGCCAGTGATGGCGGTGGCATCCGCATTGAAGTAAGTAAGTTTTCTGTTCATGTAGATCGATTGGACTTCCGGATTGGCCGCAAGCTTTTCGATTTGCGCCTTTGTCGCGATCACTCCGGCAATCGGCAATGATTTCATGCTGATCCCTGTTTCGATGCCGAGCGTTTTTAACAGTGATAATTGCGAACTGGTTGGAGCGCTGTTTCCTTTAAACGTAACGATGACTTCCAGCGAACTTGCCGTATCAAGCGCCTTGCTGACAAGCGGGTCGATAACAGCCAGGCTGCTCGCCTTTCCCTGTGGTGCAGCAAATACCGGAAAAATGAGCAATAAAGCAAACAGCAAATACATAAAACGTTTCATGTTATTCTCCTCTCATTCTATAAAAATTTTAAATATTCCTATCTTAATTATCTGGAATTCATCGCTGGAAAACTATTCTTCAAAGGTTATAAAATCGGATTCCGGAATATCTATTCTGGCATCGTACAAAAGTTATAGATGGGTAGTGCTGATGTTTTTTTGGATTTAGAATTTCCGTTTTTTTGATTTGTTTTTCCATAATTTGGATGACGGTGCAATTATCAGGTTTCTTCGTGCAATTAATGACAAAGATGCTGCAATTAGCGTCCTTAATCGCGCGATTCCAATAAAGTTCCGTGCAATTAGCTCCACTGAGCAAGAGAATAAATTTTCCAGTCAGGTAAGGAGCAGTATTCTAGGTCCATTTCTATCTTATACAGAGTCAATTTCCCATAAAAAGACCTGCTTCCCGCTTAATTCGCTCGTTTTTCACTTCAGCATGGCAAAAATCCTGCGCGGCGGAGTAAAAATCTCCCTTGCCGAAGCAAGGGAGATCAACTAATTGTTATTTTTTCTTTTTAAAAGCTGCTTCTACGGCATGATATGCATTCACATAGCCAGCGCCGACTTCCCATTCCGTGTAATCCTGCATGGAAGTCGCGGTGTTTTCAAGGATTGATTTTACCTCTGCAGGAGAAAGCAATGGATTCGCTTCAAGCATCAGGGCGATGATGCCGGCGACATGCGGCGCGGCCATGGATGTTCCGCTCATTGTCGTGTAGTAAGGCAAATATGCCGGCTCAATATATTCAGCATCAGCCGTTGCACCAAGCGCCACGAGCGGGCTGATGACTCTTGTTGAAATGATGTCGACACCAGGTGATGTCACTGTTGGCTGGTCAGTCCATTTCCATGTTTGCCCATCGACTGTTACCGTTCCGCCACGTCCCTCTTCGCCGCGTGATGAAAAGTCGGCGAGCTTTCCAGTTTTATCCCCAGCAGCAACGGTTACTACCCACGGAGCTTTTTTATAATTACCAGAGATCGTTTTTGCATCAGGACCTGAATTCCCTGCCGAGAAAACCGTCACGATTCCGCGGTCATAGAGTTTCTTAGTTGCGATATTAATAGGGTTGTATGGATCGAAGTCTGTACCTGCATCACCTGTATCTCCCCATGAATTCGTAATTACGCGAATGTTGTATTCCTGCTGATGGGTCAGCGCATAATCAAAACCGCCAATAGTATCAAGCATGGCGACCGCCGCACCCGATCCATAGCCAATCAGGTTTGCGCCAGGGGCCACTCCCTCATACTTTCCGCCTGACATTTCGCCAGTTGCACCAACAATACCTGCTACGTGCGTGCCATGCCCTGAGCTGGAATCGGTGTTCGGGACATTTTCAACATAAGACACAGGTAATAGGGTGCTGAGTGCATTAAGGTTTGTCGAACCCAACACATTTTGGACAAGATGGCTGCCAAAATCAAGGTCGCGGTGCGTACCGTCAACCCCGCTGTCATTGATGACGACGCCAATTCCCTTTCCGCTCACTGGCAAGCCGCCATTCAATTTTCTCATTGTGTCATCCGTCCGGACCTGATCCACTCCGGTGATGTCCGTTGCTTCCGCATTCTCATATTCCAGCTTCTTGTTCAAATAGATGGAAACGACCTGATCACTTTGTGCAAGCTGATCAATCTGTGATTTTGTCGCCAATACCCCTGCGATCGGCAGTTCATTCAGCGTCAGCCCTTTCGAGATGCCAAGTGTCTTTAGAAGGTTTACATGCTCCGGCAAGACTCCCTCGTCACTTTTAAAAGTAACGATTGCTTCGACCGGGGCGATGGCTGTTAAAAGCTTTTTCGTCAACTCGGCGTCAACCACCGCTTTGACAGGCTCCACTGCCTTTGTCATCGTCCCGGGAACGAGCGAGGCAAAGACCGTTGCGGCCATCAGGATAAAAGATAAAAATGCAGCTTTAAACTTCATTCAATTTTTCAGCTCCTTCATTATTTTTCTTAATATTCCCACAGTTTTTACATTGAAACTATTCTGCATTGGAATTAAAAAATAATAACCTCTGTACTAAACTTGGTTACTACTAAAGTAGTATTCTTTATGAATCCGTAACTTTTTCCGGTTTGCGCGGATGCTCCATTCTTTTTAAAAATTGACTCTGTTTTCATTCATAGTTGATGTAGGTATGAGAATTCATAAGCGGAAATTTTCCGGCTATTGTCTCTATAGGACACCTATGAAGCAAAATTAAGCGGAGGTTTTCCGGTTAAGTGCCCTAACCAAGAGAAAATCCACCGATTTGTATTAAATAAACGGAAAAACCACCCCTATTTTTAAGGAAATAAGGGTAGTTTCCAATATAAGCGGAATTCTTCCGTTTATTTTTCGAACTATGTTCAGTTTTAGCAGAAACCAGAAAACAAAAAGAGTCCCCTACACCCAGGGACTCTCAACTATAAATCTATACCCCGCTCGATGTCGGCGGAATTGGTACTAGCTGGTGCTGGACGGCATGGATGACGACCTGCGAGCGGCTTTTGACGTTCAGCTTTTTGAAAATCTTGCTGACGTGGATTTTGACGGTTTTGTCGCTGATGAACAGGCGGTCGGCAATTTCCTTGTTGCTTAGCCCTTCGACCAGGCAAAGCAGCACCTCTTTTTCCCGCTCGGTCAGTGTTGTGTCCTCCTGCTGTGTTTGTTTTTGCTGGTGGAAGGCGAGCAGCTTTCTCGTCATCGATGGATGGATGACCGATTCTCCGCGTGCGACGGTACGGATGGCCTCGACGACCTGGTCGGATGGTGCGTCCTTCAATAAATAGCCGTCCGCTCCTTCGCGGATCGCCGACATGAAATACTCCTCATGGCTGTGCATCGTCAGCACAAGGACTTTGATATGCGGGTATTTCTTTTTTAGAATGCCTGTGACTTCGACGCCATTTTTCATCGGCATATTGATATCCATCAGAATCATATCCGGCTTGCATTTTTCCACTTGCAGCAGGGCATCGTCGCCAGAAACGGCTTCACCGACGACTTCGATATCTTCTTCAACAGATATGATATTCCGCAGCCCGTCGCGGAGCACGGCATGGTCATCCACTAGCATGAGCCTGATCATTCGTGGTTTCCCCCTCGATTCCCATTCTAGGAACGGTGATGCTGACTTCCGTTCCTGAACCCTCCTTGCTGTCAATCTGCAGGGAGGCGTTGATTTTTTCGGCTGCATCATTCATTTGCAAAATGCCGAAATGCGGCTGGTTTCTCGCCTTGAGCATCGCCTGGAACAGCGAGAATCCTTTCCCTTCATCCTTGACCTTTAAAAGAATATGCTCAGTTTGGTAGCTTAAAAGAACTTCTATCTTCATAGCCTGCGAATGCTTGATGGCATTGTGCAGACTTTCCTGGAAAGTGTCAAAAAGAACCTTTTCGACCATCGGGCTAAGCTCCTGCTCCTGCCCCCGGATTTCGAATTCGATATCCTGCTGGTATTCCTTCTGGACAGCTTCAATTTTTCTAAGAATCGCTTCCGCGAGTGTTGCTTTTTGAGTTGGGTATGGACGCAGCGCATAGATCGACTCGCGCACTTCCTTCAGGCTTTCCCTGAGGCCACTGACGCTTTCATCCAGAAGCTTCCGTGTTTCTTCAGGATTTTTATTGAACTTCTTTCCTGCCGTATCCAGCTTCATGACAGCCCCTGCAAGTGTTTGGGCGACACCATCATGAATATCGCGGGCAATCCGGTTTCTTTCCTCAAGGACAATTACCTTTTCTTTCTCAGTAAAAAGCATCCTTGTCTTGATGATGACCGCGAGCTGGTTGGCAAGCGTCGCAATGGATTGGACATCGTGGTCCTCGAAGCTTTTCGTCCGGCTCCTGGCAATGATGAACATCCCGATGGTTTCGTTCTCGATGACAAGCGGCGAGTAGACGAATGCCTTTACGTCTTCTTCAAAGCATGCAGTTGCGACACCGCCATCCTTTTTGCGGTCATTAAAGACCACAGGACTGCGCATGCCATCAAATTCAGCAAATGCCTCGTCTGGCAGCTTAAAGTCCGATTTTGTACTGCCATCCTTGAAGCTAAGCTCCCACTCGCCATCTCTTTTGATCCATAATAAACTTGCCTCTGCACCGATCAATTCATTGAAGCTTCCTCTTAAAGCTGAAAGCCAGTCCTGTGAAGGAAGCATCTGGTTCAATTCTGTAGTGATCGAGAAAAGCAGCTTCAGACGATTCTTCTCTCTTTTCAACCTGGCAATCGTCGCACTCAGCAGGGATATCCCGACAAGCGGCGAGAAAAAGAAGAAGTAAGCAAATACGTCGATTTCACCGCGATTTTGGCTGCCAACGACATACAGGGTAATTCCATAAATCAAGGAAATTGCCGCACTGTTCAATTCTGTAAGCGTCTTTTGCTTCCACATTTTAAAAGAATAGTGTTGTGGCCTGATATAAAGTACGAGGTCGACAATCAAGTTATTGACCAGAACATAGACAGCCAGCAGGAAAAGATAACCTAATATGCCCTGAATCATCGGTGTGAGTGCAAGCTTCTCCAGAAGAGGTTCCATTAAAGGGAGCAGCATGGCGGCAGCGTAAAAGCTAAGCACCAGCTGAGCAGGGTTGAACAATACCGTCCGCAGCGGCCTTCTATGGATGAGGTTAACAATCAGGACGGCGCCTGCATAGGCAATCGCAGTGTACGAAAATCCATAGAGTAAAAATAACACGTAGACTACCGGGAATGTGATGGCCGTCTGACCTCTCCAAACCGGCATGGGATAGTACTCGCTTATAAGCAGGAATAAGAATAATAGCGCCAAAACAACCGGTTCAGCAGGCGCTTCTATTTTTACAAAGGAAAAAAGGATGAGCATCCATCCAGTTAGGGAAACTGAGTTCATTAAAAGCTTTGCGTATCTTTCCCTTCTTTGTGAAAGCTTCATGTCCAAGCACAGCACCTCCCTTGAGTTTAGAATTTTCAGTTAATTAATTTTATCGCTCATGCCCATAAAAGACAAATAAAACCCACTCACTGGCCAAATGGGGATACCACTAGCCAATGAATGGGCCAAACTCATAAAGAGTTTTGTTGAAAACTATTATGGCAAAATTTTTGCGCTCAGACTATTCATCAAACGGGGTATTTTTATAGTACGAAAGTGTTATACCTCCCGATTCTTCCTCACCATGTCCTTATGCTTGAAAAAGTCGCTCAAAGCTTTGTTGATCATCGCCACGCTCAGGGCAGTCATGGCGAAAAACAGGATCGGCACATAGACAATCCATTCATAAGCAAGCATAAAACGTTTGTTGAGGCCAATCAGTCCTGACCATTCATGTGTTACCGATGAAGGTGGACCCTCCCCGGTAATCGTCCCTCCAAACAGGATGAGCATGACGCCAAGATGCACTAGCAGCGTCAGGACCTGCAAAAACTGCTGGCCGAACATCAACACCCATTCTTCGTACAGCTGCGGCAGGACATGCTTAAAGTAGATATGGCGCTTGCTTCCGCCGAGCGTAACCGCCGATTCAATGAATTCTTCCTTCCAAACACGGCGCTTCTGCTCAATCAGCTGGACCGTTAGAGACGGAAGTGCGATTACTACCAAAATGATGAATTCATACAAAGCTCTTACCCATAGCGAGTGATGGAAGCCGTGGATCGTATACATGACGACTGTGACCAGCAGGAAGTAGGCAATCAGCGTCTGTGGAAAAAAGGATAACGGTTCAGAGATCGCTTTTATCCCTTTGAAGATGCGATCATGGACCCGGAATAGAAAATAACTGAATACAATCGATAAGAGCATCCTTAGCAAGGCGACAATCAGCACGATGCCAATGGAGTATTTCGCCCCCTCGATTATGGTATGGAGCATATCATACCCGTACATATCGGAGCCAAACAGAAAAACATCAAAAGGCGGATATGGCGGCGCTTTTTCCAAAGTCCCATCTTCATTGTAGATGAATGGAACCTGCCTGATTTTCCCATCGTTCACCACGGTGTTCAAAATGCTCAGTGTCAGCAGGATGATCAGGAATCCCATCCCAAATAGGAATTTTTTTGTTTTCAGCAATCTAATCATAGCGATAACCTTCTAAAATCTAGTAGTCTGTAAATCAGGAAAAATGGCGTAAAGAACAGGATGCAGCTGAACACGAACAGTTCGACTGAAACATATCTGATATTGAACAGCATCAACCCATTCAAGTTAAAGATGTATTCCACCATGACCAGCGTCGAAAGCATCATCCAGACAATCGTCTTGAAGTGTTCCTTTAAATCCTGGCTGATATTGCGGACCACGTGGATATTCAGCATGTAAAAATAGGAAAGTCCTTTAGCTTTCGCCAATAAAATATATGGCTTATCCAGCTCTTCAAAGATTTTAAGGACGATAATCTGCGTCAAAAACAGAAAAATCGGCAGGCTCAGGCTGATGAGCGGCAGCAGAACGGCCTGGTGATCACTGCCGAGCGAGGTCGTCTGGATAAATTTCACTCCAAAGGTCTTAAAAATCCAAACCACCCCGGCCTGCAGCAGGAACATCCACAGTACATCTGGAATGGATCGGATGATTTCTATGAAGCTTAGAATATAGTCTTTCTTCTTTTCAAAAAAGAGGACAATTACATAGGATAGCAGGAATGCCATCACTGTCGCTGCAAACAGACCCATGCCCAATGTCTTCATCGAATAGAAAAAACGGCCCAGCACCGCCGGCAGCATTTCGTGTTGTCCATCGTATGTCAAATTGCTTAATGTGAAAACTTTAACGGTCAAATCTTTCACACTGTTAAAATAGCCCTCCATATCAAATGTCAAATTCCGTAAGAGGACGGGCAGGCTTCCAATGACAATAAACAAAAATACCCCTGCTATGTATTGCAAAACAAGTCTTATGAAACGCATCGTACTGCTTTTAACCATGAAAAATCCCCTCTATCATTAGTCCCTCAAATTATAATTCACTTCTCTTTTTATTTCCAGTTTTTTCATATCTGGTGCTTAAGTGGTAGAAGAAAATTGTCATCGTCTGGGAAAGCAAATAGATTGGGAACGACCAGTACATTTTATAGCCTTTGTCGAAATGGAACAGGCCTACCTTCAGGCCGATCCACTCCAGCAGCATCGAGAACGCAGACCATAACAGGATGTAGGGAATGATCCTGAGCTTTCTGATGTTCCATTTTACGTAAAAATAAAGAAAGAAGTAGCCGTATGGGCCATACATGATATAGCTCATGAAATCGATGAACTGATAAGACGAGTTATCGTTGACGTCATAATAGTCCCAGGGCTTGATTGAGAGGGTATGATCATAAAATAAGCCGATATAAATGCCGAAAATATAATAACCAACGCTCTCCAGCTTGCTGAACAATTTCGGTGCAAACCATATTGCCAGATTCATGACGATCATACTGATGATCACGAACCATTCATTTGCATTGAACGCAGTATCATAAACTTTCATTTTGGCGACTCTCCAATGTTTGTAAAAATGTTGCCAGCTTTAAGACACCTAGCGTGGCAAGCAGGAAACCAGCATTTAATAAAGTCGTATAGAAAAAATTCCACTTGAGATAGGTCAGGATATGAAAATGCACTGCCAGCTTATGTGCGGCAAGCAGGACTCCCAATGCAATCAAAAAAGCTGCCATTTTATAAAAAGGCGTATTGGCTCGCACATAATAATTCGCAAAAAGCACGGTGACCATCGGTGTCAGGATATCCCTGCATAGAAGCAAACAAATGAACAGCCAATGATTCTCGGTCATTTTTAAATAGTGCCATTCCAGCGCCAAAAGCGTCACACATTGGCGCGTTATGATGGCAATCATCATGAAGATCAGCGCATTCTGCAAGAAGTTCAGCGGTTTTTGCACATGATAAGCGAAATGGAGCAGCAATATGGTTATAGTGAAATAAATCGAGAGAGCCATAGTAACATCCTTATAGAAAAATTCATTTCTTAATCCTTACTTTGTCCATCTTCATGCTTCCTAACCATTTAAATTTAAGAAAGCATACAGCAGGAACTGTACGCTTGTGGTCAATAATTGTTCGCGCAGGCGGACATGTTTTCCTTTGTCGTTTGCGGGTGGCAGTGCGATTCCGGGTCCGGGGCTTTTTCGAGTGCCATCCATTTTCCGCGCTTGAACTGGATCGCCAAGACAATTGCACGGAAAGCAATATCAGCGCCAATCGCGATCCAAACACCGGCAAGGCCCCAGCCAAGCTTGATTCCGAGGAGATAGACCAGCACCGTCCGAACAGCCCACATTCCGAAACCGGTAAGGTACATTGGGAACTTGGTGTTGTTCGCGCCCTGAAATGCGCCAGTCAGCACCATCAATACTGCAAGGAATGGCTGGAAAACTCCCGAGATTTTCAATGCTGTGCCGATGTTGTCAACAACCTGTTGATCTTCTGTAAAAAAGCTTCCTGCCCAGTCGCCGAGGAAGAAAAGCAAGGCTCCGAGCACGGTCATTGAACCAACTGTGAGATAGGTCGATAATCTGGCATAATGCTTGGCCTCTTCTAGATTCCCCGCGCCAATTTGCTGTCCGACGAGGATGGTTGCCGCAGTGGCGAAGCCGTAGCCAATCATATAAGAAAATACCTCCACATTCCCGGCAATCTGATGTGCCGCAAATGCATTGGTTCCGAGAGCAACGACGAAACCAAAGTAAACGATTTGGCCCGCGCGCATGACCAGTCTCTCGCCTGCTGCAGGAGCACCAAGCGTCGTAAGCTCCTTTAAATGTGTCTTGTCAATGCTCCAATAATCCTTGCGAAAGGTAAGGGTTTCGGTGCGATTCACATAGTAAAATAATGCAATGCTGCCAATCAGCCGTGAGAACACCGTTGCCAACCCAGCTCCGACAATTCCCATTTCCGGTATGAACAAGAACCCGAAGATGAGAACGTAATCCAGAACAGCATTGATAATATTGATGACAATACTTACCTTCATCGGAGATTTTGTGTCGCCTGCCCCGCGCAGGATTGCGCTTAAAACAAACATAAAGCTCATTACAATGGACGGAATTCCAACAATCCTGAAATAGAGGGCTCCTGCCTCGAGTACTTCCGCTTCTATGCCCATCAGCTTCAGGAGCGGTTCTGCAAAAATCAAGGTTATGACGCCCGTTAAGATTCCAAAGATGGCTGCGAGAACGATGGATTGCTGGGAAATATGCCTTGCTTTTTCAGGGAGATTTGCACCAAGGAAGTTCGCAATCCGCACATTGGCTGCTACACCGATTGCCATGAACAAAGCAAAATAAATAGCCAGGACAGCATTGGTCACCCCTACGGCTGAAACTTCGGCCAGGCCAATTTTCGAGACAAAGTACGTATCAACAAAGCCGAGGATTGTCTGGAAAAAATTTTCAATGACCGCCGGAACGGCGAGCACAGTAATGATTTTCAGCCGCCCTTTATTCGTTTGCGGCATGCTGACTTTCCCTTCAATGACTTCATCCTTCAAATATCCTGCCTCCTTTACAGAGAAATTCAAACGATTAGCACACCATCATAGTGTGCTAATGATTTGTACAGCCTACTCTACTGCAATCACAAATGAAACGGTATAGAGTTTGCTTTTATGTTTAAACTGTCCCCATATCTTGAAAAATCCTTCTTTTGGGAAGCTCGTCATATACTCAACTTTTGGACCTTTCGTTTTTTCGTCGGCTGGATGGACATGGAGGAATTCATTCATGTCCTCGCTGACAATCACGACATGCCCGGCAGAACCAAGATAGGGCTCCAAATCAGTGACAGGGTCTCCCGCCTGATCGCTAAGTTCGAAAACCAGCTTTACCGGTTCATCCACCTTGGCTACAGGAAGGGTCAGCTCGAATTCAAGGTCGTCGACTGTTTTCCTCAGGACCTGATCTGCTTCGATATCAACATTGGCTTCCTGTCCAGTGACCACAAGCTCGTGTGTGGCCAGCTGTTGATTCGCACCTTCCGGCAGGAAATCAGCATACAGTTTATACCTGCCAGCCTGTGGGAATGTCGTTTTAATCTGGAATCTTCCTTTTCCCAGGTAATCAGGGTGAAGATGCTGGAATACAGATAAATCTTTTTTAATAGCCAGGAGATGCATCTCTTTCTCATGGACAGTGGTAAACGCTTCGAAAGCCTTTCCCGATGCATCCTTGATATCAAGGAATATCTCCGTTTCCCGATTACTTTCAATTGGTTCAGGATTTGACTTCCACTCCACCTGGACTTTTGCTGCATTCTGCTCGCCTGAAAGCTGACCATGTCCGTGATGCCCGGCATGAGAATCATGCATGCCATGATCCTGCTTGGCTGCATGGTTACCTTGCATGTCATGATCCTCCTGTTTGGGGGCATGGTTACCTTGCATGTCATGATCCTCCTGTTCGGGGGCATGGTTACCTTGCATGTCATGATCCTCCTGTTCGGGGGCATGGGCATCATGCAGGTTACGATCCTGGTGGGAGGCATGGCTGTCTTGTGAGGTGCCATCAGCCGGTCTGCTTTCTCCCGTTAAACCGTCCTGATGTAAGGAGCCGTGGTGTATGCCACTTTCGTGTTCCTCTTCACGTTTCATTTTCTCTGCCTCCATTTTAAAATTTATTCTTCCATCATATGGCTGAAATGATTCACCACTTTCTTTTGTTCATCCGATGTACCAAGAGGCGTTACATCCGCTTCGTTTTCTTTAAGGTACTCTGTAACCATATTGAGGAGCTGCACTTGCTGTAGTGCCATTTCAATATGCGTTTGCTTTACTTTTGGATCCTTCATTTTCAAAGCTGAAACAAAATTGTCTTTGGCCATCGCCTCTGTTGAAGCTTTAATTTCCATTGCGATATGCCTGTCCATCTTCTGCGTTCCTCTCGTTGTTGTTTCTAATTGGTCCTCTGGGATCTCATCAAAGTTCGGCAACTCCTCGAAATCGCTCTTATCTGGATCAAGCATGTCCAACATGATGCGCACATGACTTCTCATAATTCCTACTTTCTTATTAAGTAACTCAAGTAATTTTTCATCCTTTGCTTCTTTTGCCAAAAGCTTCACCTTCATGATCATGCCGTCATGGGCGGGTAAGTGAGTTGTAATCAAACCTAAATCTGATGCTGGAAGTAACATAAGAATTTCCTCCTTATTTTGGTTGTCTCAAATAACAACTACCACTTTCAGGGAAGCCTAAACTCCACAGAAAATGCATATTTAGCTGATAGGGTCTATTATGTTTGCAATAGAAATTCAGCGCTTATAAAATACTTCATGAGGTATATAAATTATGAAACATCACAAGGACACGAGGACTACTAAGGAGGCGTAAAAGTGAAAAAGGTACTCATAGCAGCAATGATCATTCTTGTATTAGTCATAGCCGGCGGCTGGTTTTTCATGAGAAGCATGGGTGGCGCAGGCGGCAATATGCCGGGCCAGGGCGGCGGCATGATGAACGGCGGCATGGGCATGGGTGATGGAGGCATGATGGGCGGCGGTTCGGGTTCTGGGGAGGATATGCGCAATGACTCTTTGGGAGAGGCAGATAAACCTCTGCCGATCCCGCCAATCCTTGAAGATGAGAACCCCGACCCTGGAAAAGCAGAATACACCCTTGTTGCCAAACAAGGATCTATGGAATTTTTAGAAGGTAAAGCAACCGATACGTTTGGTTACAATGGGAACTATTTAGGACCAGTCATCCGCGTAAAGAAGGGTGACAATGTCTCCGTCAAGGTGAAAAATGAGTTGGACGAAGCTACGACACTTCACTGGCATGGGCTCGAAGTAGATGGCGAGGATGATGGCGGTCCGCATTCCGGAATCCAGCCGGGTACCACTTGGAATCCGGAGTTTACGATCGAACAACACGCGGCAACATTATGGTACCATCCCCATCTTCTCCATGAAACCGGCGAACATGTTTATAAAGG
Organism: Mesobacillus sp. S13; assembly: GCF_020422885.1. Taxonomy (NCBI): domain Bacteria; kingdom Bacillati; phylum Bacillota; class Bacilli; order Caryophanales; family Bacillaceae; genus Mesobacillus; species Mesobacillus sp. S13. The sequence continues at coordinate 4,212,559 of NZ_CP084622.1, forward strand.
ACTTGCTGGTTTATTTTTAATTGATGATGAGGAAAGTGAGAAGCTTGATCTGCCTGACGAATATGGTGTGAATGATATTCCGCTCATAGTCCAGGATAAGCAGCTCGATGAAAACGGACAGTTTGAATATGATTTGAGTATGCATGATGTGATGATGGGCCTCCAAGGTGACACGATCATGGTCAATGGAGCTATCAACCCCTATGTTGAGGTTCCAAAAGGCAAGGTTCGCTTCCGGCTGCTGAATGGGTCAAATGCGCGGATCTATCAATTCGCTTTAAGCAATGGACAGGAATTTCACCAGATTGGGACAGACGGCGGGCTGTTAGAAGAACCCGTAAAGATGAATAGCCTGATGTTGAGTTCGGCGGAGCGGGCCGAATTGATCGTCGATTTTTCTGGCTATGAAGAGGGAGAAACCGTTGAACTGACCGACCAGGGAATGGCATTCATGAAATTTGTCGTCAGCGGCGAGGAGCTAGGACCGAAAGAAATCCCTTCCCAACTAGTAGACATACCAGTAGTAAATGAATCGATGGCTGTAAGAACAAGGGAGTTTGTCATGTCAGGGATGGGCCGGAACGTTACGATCAACGGCAAACAGATGGACATGGACAGGATTGACGAGCAGCTGAAACTCCATGACACAGAGATCTGGGAGATTTCAAATGAGGGAATGGGAATGATGGGCAATAACATGGGCATGGCCCACCCCTTCCACGGACACGGCACCCAATTCCTGATTCTCGACCGAGACGGCAATCCGCCGCCGCCGAATGAGCGCGGATGGAAGGATACAATATTAGTCGAGCCGGGTGAAAAAGTGAGAGCAATCGCAACGTTCGACCATAAAGGTTTATTCATGTACCACTGCCATATCCTTGAGCATGAAGATGCCGGGATGATGGGACAGTTTACGGTAGAAGAGTAAGACTCCGGCCATTCCTGGAGTCTTTTTTTAAAGCACCCTTAGCCGAACAGGAGATGAACCCCTAAGGCAAGCCCAAATACGATCGCGATTGCCTGGTGGATTTTTTTATAGGTGAGATACTTCTTCCCCTTAGCCCACTTGTCCAGGGTCAAGCCAAAGATTACGAGGAAAGCAAACCCTATCAATGTTGCTAATCCGCTGTAGATGCTTTCCCATTCTTCATTTGTCTGCAGAAAAAAGTAAGACCCATGGGCGAGTGCGGCAGAAAATGCAGCCCAGCCTATCAGTGTATGGTGCTCCCTTAACAGCTTGAAAGCTAGCTGAATCCAATTCACAAAAACAAAGTTCCGTTTTTTCAGCTGCAAGAACAACAATCTTACAATCCATAAGGCAAACGCAGTGATTGCCCCTATTTCAGCTATCGTTCCGCCCTTTTCAAAAATCTCGCTCATCAAGTCTGTTTCACCGGTCATAAAGCCTAGGATAAATAATCCTGCAAAGATTGCAATTACGATGTAGCCACCAAATTTGATCCATTTTGACAAAGCATTTTTGGACACACGGCTTCACTCCTTGTCATCCTATTTTATCCTATACCCCAAAACCCATTCTTTATTAGAAAAATGAATAAGCATAAGGACCAAACCCACTTGTTTGATCCTTATGCTTATTTTTAAACCCAGCCTCCAGAAAACTGGATTTATCCATATACTAATAATGTCCCATTCTTCATTCGCGGATAGCGGAATCAGAGATTATCTTGTTTTTGCTCTGAAATACTGCATTTATCATCTCCAACAGTTCACTTTTGCCAAATCGGGCAATGAATTTATGAACCGGCTCGCGCTTTTTCCCATTCTCATTATATATGTCTATGAGAATGTCAACTTTTTGATAAAGCTCATCCTGAGTAAGCTGTTCATATAACAGTGTTCCCGGTCTAGCATCCTGCCCCTTTGATTTTCCCCCAGCATACAGGCTATACCCGTCTTTCACTTTCATGATGCCAATATCGTTGATGAGCGGTTCACCGCAGCCGACCGGGCAACCGGTATAGGCTGGTTTCAGGGTAAAAGGAACAGGCTTGCCGGCAATCCTTTTGTTCAGTTCAATTGCAACGGGCATCCCTTCCTCCTCTGCTCCTTTGCAGAAATTGCATGTACGGAGGCTTTTCACGAAACTACCAACTGGATAGCAGCTAAGTCCCGCCTGGGCAAACTCTGCTATCGCCTCCTCTTTCCTGCTTTCCGGAATTTCGATATACAGCTGTTGAAACGTTGTCAGCTCCAGCTCCTGATCTTCTTCCAGATATTTTGCCAGGATGATTAGTTGTTTGGCATTCAGTTTGGAGCCGAAATCTATCCCGCCGTTAACAGCCAGCTTGATGTTTTTTTCAGTTGCTTCCAATTATATTCTCCCCCTTCCACCTCATTTTCTGAAAATTAATTCTATCATACCGTGAAAAAGTGGAGAATGTATGGATTTTTTGAGAGAAAATCGATTTCGTCAGTCCATTATCGTGATTCCATTAGGAATTTCACCAACGTCAATCGTTTCTATCTTCTTGCTTTCAAGGTCAATAATGCTGACGGTGTTGTCAAACATATTGGTTACATAGGCGAACTTTCCGTCTTTGCTCACAGTTACACCGTGCGCCCCATTCCCTGTTTTGATTTCATCGACAACCGTCTTCGTCTCAAGATCTACTATTGTCATTGAATTGGACGGTGATTCCTCGGTTCCCTGATTGGCGACATACGCAAATTTGCCCTCAGGCCCTATATAGAGCTGTGCTGGACCTATTCCAACTTCTACCTTGACCACTTGCTTCGTTTTCAGATCAACAATCGCCAGTGCGTTTTCAGAGAAAAGTGTAACCGCCAGTGTCTCTCCGTCCTTGGTCACTCCTGTGGTAACAGGTGTATTGCCTGCTTTCATTCTTTCCTCTTCAAATGTCTCCAGATTGATTACACTTATGGTATCCTCACCCATATTGGCGATATAGGCAAATTTGCTGTCCGCTGAAATCCTGAATCCGTGGGGACCATTGCCTGTTAGAATGGTTCTGACAACTTCATATGTTTCAGGGTCAATGACCGAAACTGTGTTATCTTCATTGTTTGTTACTAAAACGTATTTCCCATCCCCTGAATAGACGACATGTGCAGGGTGATTCCCTACTTCCACTTCTTTTAAAAGGTCATTTGTATAGGCATCATAGAATAAAACCTTTCCAGGTGTACCTTCTCCATGATCGCTATGCCCGCCATGACCACCCTCCGTGGGCGGAACCAGAGTGGCCGCAACCACTTTGCCGTCAGGCGACAGCTGGATATTGTGAACGACACCGTCAGCCTGGATGGTTTCAGCCACTTTATTGTCTTTTACACTGACCTTACTGATGGTCCCGCCCTCATTTGCGGTAAAAAAATATCTATCGAGGATTTGTTCCTGTTTGGCCGCTTTTACTGCCGGTTTCTCCTCAACCCTAGTAGCAGTATCCGATCCACACCCTGCCAGAACTATTCCAACAGATGCAAGGATACTAATCATTTTTACATTTAAACGACTCATCATGAGCCCTCCTTTATCGAAATCTACCGTTATGATAATTCGCTAAATCCCACTAAAAATGTTAACTTCATCACAAACTATAGTTTTTCGATGGAAGGTTTAACAACTTTATGAAATCGATAAAATCTGCAAATTTCTGAAGTAGAATTTATTTTTTTTTTTGCAGAGAGCAAGGATAAAGTTAAATAGTTGACTAATCTCTCAGATACGTTAGAATGATATCGAGTTTCGTTATTGAATTTCGATATCAATGAAAGAAGGAATTTTTTATGGAGGATAAAGTCCTCAGGAAACTATTTCTCGGCTTCATCCAGATTCATATTTTGCATCATGCAAAGGAAGAACCTATTTTTGGGCTGTGGATGCTAGAGGAGCTTAAGGAGCATGGCTATTACATTAGTGCAGGCACACTATACCCGATTCTCCACAGTATGGAATCGGACGGTCTTCTTTTAAAAGAAGAAAGAAATGTTGAAGGGAAAATCCGGAAATACTATCGGACAACAGATAAAGGCAATAATGTGCTTGAGGAAGCCCGGAAAAAGGCCTTCGAATTGTTCAGGGAAATCAAGGATTAAGTCAGGATTGAGGGGAGGAAATCAGCTTGTTCCAACTTATGAATGTCAAAGTGGACGGGATACTTCATATCGATGAGTTGAGCATTCCAGCCAATCAGATCACCTGCATTGTTGGCCCGAGCGGCAGTGGGAAATCAACTTTATTGAGATTATTGAATAGCTTGTCGAGCCCGGACCATGGAGAGATCCTTTTTAAAAACAAGTCCATTAGCAGCATGGATCCCCTTCAACTAAGAAGATCCGTCGTGATGGTTTCGCAGGCACCGGTCATTTTTGACGGGACCATTGAAGACAACCTGCAGATTGGTCGTACTTTTTCAGAGAAGGAGCCGGCCAGCGAAGAGGACATGAACTATTTGCTTGAGCTGTTCTCGCTTGGTAAGTTGCTGGACGAAGAAGCTGAGCACCTTTCTGGCGGAGAAAAGCAGCGGCTTTCCTGGGCAAGGGCGATGCTGCTTGATCCTGAAGTCTTTTTGCTGGACGAGCCGACCTCTGCGCTTGATGAGGAGACCGCAAGAACCGTGTTATTGAGGTTCCGCGACTATGTCAGGGAGAAATCCAAGACAGTCATCATGATCACCCATTCGCAAGAGCTTGCTGAGCTGGCTGCCGAGAATATGATAGATATGTCGCGCTATTCAGTGGGGGGCAGTGCGGATTGACCGTCTTCTGATTGCAAGGAAGTATTCCTACTCTGAAGGGAGGCAATGCTGATGGAAAACGTAATGGACCTGGCGTTTTGGCAGCTCTCCGCTGCGTATATTTTCATCCTGATTTTGATCGTTATTGTCAGGGTCCGTGGGATTCCCCGTGAAAAAGAAATCCTGCTGGCGACTGCCCGGATGTCTTTGCAGCTTATACTAGTCGGTTATTTACTTGTCTACCTGTTTGATAACCCGAGTCCGTTTTATACCCTGTTGATCATTGCCATCATGCAGATTTTTGCGATTTATAATGTCTACAAAAGGACAAAGCACCCGCTCGGCTCGGCGATGAAAAAGCATATTGCCTTTGCAATGGCAATCGGTATCTTGACGAGTCTGTTCTTCTTCATTCTCGTCGTCCTTAACGTTACTCCGTGGTACGAGCCGCGTTATTTCATCCCGATTGCCGGAATGATCATCGGGAACTCGATGACAGGCGTGTCCCTAGGCGTGAACAATCTGATTTCAGGCTTCGCAGCGAACAAAGCTCAAATCGAGGGTGCTCTTATGCTCGGGGCTACTCCCAAGCAGGCAGCAAAGAAAGTGGTCAACCAGGCCTTTGATGCCGCTATGCTGCCTACAATCAACTCGATGGTCGGTATGGGGATCATTTTCCTGCCCGGGATGATGACAGGGCAAATACTGTCCGGAACGTCACCAATCCTGGCGGTGGAATACCAGATCGCGATCATGCTAGGGATTGTGGGGAGCGTATCACTGACGGTGATTCTCTATTTGCAGCTGGCCTATAAATCCTTTTTCAATGAACGATTACAATTAGTTATGAAGGAGAAAAAGAAATGACAGAGAAAAAAAGTGTATCTCTCCAGTCTCTGCTGGAAATTTTAATGGTTTCGACCAGGCTTGGGCTGACGTCGTTCGGGGGGCCTGTTGCCCACCTCGGCTACTTCCATGAAGAATATGTCCGTCGCAGAAAGTGGATGGACGAAAAAACTTATGCAGACTTGGTGGCATTATGCCAATTCCTGCCTGGTCCAGCTAGCAGCCAGGTTGGAATTGGTGTTGGTTTGATGCGCGGCGGATTGCTCGGGGGGCTGTTCGCCTTTCTGGGATTCACACTGCCTTCGGTTTTGGCGCTGATCATTTTCGCCATCATTTTGCAGGGATTTGATGTTGGGGATGCCGGCTGGATTCACGGACTGAAAATTGTCGCCGTCGCCGTCGTTGCCCATGCGATCTTGGGAATGGCGCAGAAACTGACTCCCGATTTGCCACGGAAAACGATTGCTTTATTTGCGCTTGCTGCAACGCTGTTATGGCAGACCGCGTTCACGCAAATCGGTGTCATTATCGTCGCTGGTGTTTTAGGATATGTATTATTCAAATCTCACACTGCAACAGATGATAAAAGAATGACTTTTTCAATTTCCAAAACTGTCGGCTATGTCAGCCTAGTATTGTTTTTCGGCTTATTGATCCTCCTGCCGATATTACGTGAAGCGACTTCATTGAACTGGATTGCAATGTTTGACAGCTTTTACCGTTCAGGCTCGCTCGTGTTTGGCGGCGGCCACGTTGTCCTGCCATTGCTTGAACGTGAATTCGTGCCGACAGGCTGGCTGAGCGAGGAAGCCTTCCTTGCAGGTTATGGTGCTGCCCAGGCAGTTCCTGGTCCATTATTCACATTCGCTGCCTATATCGGGGCGATCATTGACGGCTGGCAGGGCGGATTGCTCGCTACTGTGGCAATCTTTTTGCCTGCCTTCCTGCTGATTCTAGGAACTCTGCCATTCTGGGACACATTAAGACGAAACAGCAAGATTAGCCGTGCATTGATGGGCGTCAACGCAGCGGTCGTCGGCATCCTGATTGCGGCGTTTTACCACCCAATCTGGACAAGTTCCATCCTCGAGCCAATTGATTTTGTGTTCGCGGCAGTGCTGTTCAGCATGCTCGTCTACTGGAAGCTTGCACCGTGGATTGTCGTTGTGACCGGGGCTGTTGGCGGGTGGATTCTGTATATGATTTTTTAAAAAATGCGGACAGTTTTGGTTGAATGACATAGTTTTATTGGATTAGCATGATCATTACCGCTTAAAATCTTCGGTTTACTGAGCGAATAAGGTTTTTTCGACCATATATTTAAAAATATCAGCGGATTTTCGAATATATCGACCACATTTTTAAATATATCAGCGGATACTCAAATATATCGACCACATTTCCGAATATATCGACCAAGAGAATCAAACAACACTTGCATAGAGTAAAAAAGAACCTTGACCGCGGTCAAGGTTCTTCTAATTTATTCAAATGTTCCCTTTACAACTGGTACAGCGTTTTCCACCATGACCTTCCCCATCGCAATGACAGTGTCAATTTCAAGCTTCTCATCCAGCAATACGAGGTCTGCATCTCGTCCAGCCTCAATCCTGCCTTTTTGCGAAAGCTTTAGAACCGTCGCCGGGTTCGTGGTAATGACGCGGATAGCCACTTCAAGCGGAATTCCCTCTGATAAGACAGCATCCTTTACTGCTTCATACAAAGAAGAAACCTGTCCAATCTGCAGGCCGACCAATTCACCATTTTCATCAAAATCCGGCAGGCTGGCCTGGCCGTCAGATGTGAAGGTGATTTGGCTGATTCCTACTCCGGCATCCAGCATGCGTTTCAGCGCAATGCTGCATTTTACCTCGCCCTCCTCTAAAAACTTCGGAATCGAACTTGTTGTAAAATCAACCCAGCCGCCTTTTTTTGCATACTCTATACCTGCCTCGAACAGATGCGGGTTGCGGTTGATATGGGTAGGATAAAACTGCCTGATTGGGATATCGGTATTTTCCACAACCTCCTCAATCAGCTGTAAATGGTCATAGCTGTCACCAACATGGACATTGACAATGCCGCTCTTGCCTGAAAGCATCCCGCCAATGCGAGCTGCCGATGCGATCTTCGCCAATTCTTCGGCTGTCGGCTGTGATGAGCGATGGTCAGCAATCGCAATCTCCCCTGCTCCGATTATTTTATCGATTAAAATGATATCGTCCTCGATTTTTCCGGTAAGTGTCTTCACCGGGACCTGGTAGGAACCTGTTTGAACATAGGTGGTAATCCCTTCTTCCTCAAGACCACGGGCTTTGGCAATCAGGTTTGACATCGTCCGTGTCGTCCCGTCGGTGCCTAGCACACCGACGAGCGTCGTGATTCCGGCAGTTGTTGCCTGTGTCAGCTGGATCTCCGGCGTCCTCGTCCGGAACCCGCCTTCACCGCCCCCGCCAATCAGGTGAACATGGGAATCGATGAATCCCGGAACAATCTTTTTGCCAGTTGCGTCGATCACCTTCATATCAACGAAGTTTTCCGGGACTTCAATTTCATCCTCGATAAAGCCGATTTTTCGATCCACAAGCAATATATCTTTCTTTCCCAGGTAATCTGGTGCGTAAATGTCTCCATTTTTGATTAACGTCAGCACTAGGGTCCCCTCCTGCAATTCTTTTTCCCATTATAAACCAATGGATACAGCAATGATAATAAATATGATGGATACTGCTATTAACAGAAGCATGAACTTGCCGATGAATTTTGCCCATACTCCCCAGTCAATTCGAGCTGCCCCCAGCGTACCGATTAGTGCAGCTGAAGTCGGAACGATGATGTTTGTCAGACCATCACCAAGCTGGAAGGCAAGGACAGCAACCTGGCGTGAAACTCCGGCGATATCGGCGAGCGGAGCCATTAATGGCATCGTCAATGCTGCCTGGCCCGATCCCGAAACGACGAAAAAGTTGAAAATAGACTGGAATAAGTACATAAACACCGCCGAAACCGATGCCGGCAGGTCACCAATCGCCTGGCCTGCACCATAGAGCATCGTGTTAAGCACGGACGGTGCATCAGGGCTGTCGCCGCCAAGGATGATGACAATCCCTTTCGCCATGCCGACGACTAAGGCAGCTGGCAATAAGTCCTTCGCTCCGTCAATGAACCCATCTGCAATATCATTCACTTTCATATTGTTCAGTTTGAAAACGACCCCAATGATTCCGGCAACAAGCCCGATGGTGAAGAACTGTGAAGCAATCTCCGGAATATAGTATGCATGCTCAATGACTCCCCAGACAATCCAGGCGATGCCAGCAGCAATTGTCAATATCACGAGGCTGTGCCCGAGAGTGAACTTCACATTCAAATCATGATTACTCATATCCTTGCGGAAATGGTCGTCGCTGCCGTATGACAGGGATTTCACCGGGTCCTTCTTGATGCTTGCTGCATAACGCCATGTGTAGACGATTCCCAGCAGTGTTAACACCGCCCACATCGCCATGCGGAATGGAGACTGTGACAAAACAGGCACACCAGAAATCCCCTGTGCGATTGCGACACCGAAAGGATTCATCCAAGATGTCGCGAATCCTATCTGCGTTGCCACATACGTGATCATCACTCCTGTAATGGCATCATATCCAAGTGCTACCATGAGAGGTACCAGGATCATCGCGAAGGCGATCGCTTCCTCCCCCATTCCAAAAACAGCTCCGCCAAGCGAGAATAAGAAGAACATGATCGGGATGATGAGGATTTCCCTGCCCTTTGTCTTATCTATGACATTCAGGATGCCTTCCTCGATTGCCCTCGTTCTCATGATGATGCCAAAAGCCCCGCCAATGATTAAAATAAAGGCGACAACTCCGACAGCAGAGCCCCATTTATCTCCAGAAACCAACCCTTCAAACACAAAGTTCAGGAAGCCTGCTTCTCCGCCTGCTTCAAACAAGTCAGTTCCTTTGTGGACAGGATTTCCCTGTTCATCTTTTACAATCTGAAAACTCTCAGGATCCAATACTGTCTTTGTTTTTTCTTCTCCATTGTCGCTATAAGTGATTTCTTTCGTTTCGAACTGGCCAACCGGCACGAAATACGTCACGATTGCTGCCAGAAGCACGACGAAAAACACTATGACAAATGTGTGCGGTACCTTCCATACTTTATTATCCAAACTTAAAACCCCCTTGAAATAATAAAAAAATGCTCATTATAAGTTTTTGCAATTTTCATGCCAATGTTTAAAAATCCCCTACACCTTTGAAAAATCACATATCCTTGCTGACAACTCAACTTAAATTGGTTCTATATGGTTGTTTAAATGATATAATGAATCCAAGACACAACCAAAAGGAACCAATTAAATGAAAAAACAAGTTATTCTTTTAGCCGGAACAAGAGAAACAAGATTGGCGCTACATGACCAACTAGAAAGCATACTAGGAAATTATGTATCAATCATGAGTCATTCTTCAGAGGAAGCATTGCCGGAAAGGATTTCTGAGAAAATTGTCATCTATTCATCCTATCTGATTGAGGAAGAAGTCAAGCATGTCATTGGTGAAGGCTGTGAGGTGATTATCGCGAACAGGACCATTAACCATCAATATATCGACAGGCTGTTCAGCCTCCCCGCCGGTACAAATGTCCTCTATGTGAATGACTTTCCTGAGAGCGTGAATGACTCCATTCACACCTTAAAAGCACTAGGTATCGATCACTTACATTACCATCCCTTTTTTCCAGGAATAAAATACCCCCAAACCATCGATATTGCCGTCACTCCCGGAGAAATGGAGCTGATTCCCGATTCAATCACAACTAAAATCAATCTCGGCGTCCGGCTGATCGATATCCATACGATCATGAAAATCGTTGACCGCCTCGACTTGCCTGAGGCCCTCGGGATTCAGGTTGCTGACAGGTATACGAGGAGGATCATTGAACTAAGCCAAAAACTGTCTTTCCTTAAAGAGGAAGCCGTTAAGTTGAATCAATACTTGAAACATGTTGTCGATGGTGTCAATGATGGCATTATGGCCCTGGATTCCACAGGCAGCATTACGGTCTTCAATGATGTTCTGGAAAAAATCACGGGCATCCCAAAGGAAAGGGCCCTGAACAGGAAGGTGAATGAAGTTTTCCATAATCCTGAACTGCTGCATTTCCTCCTAAAAGAAGCAGGTGAAGAGGTACCCTATCCATTCCTCGTACGAAAAACGAATGTCATGGTCCACCGGATGCCTATTCATCAGGAAAAGACGGTTGTGGCCACATTCAAGAATATGGATGAAACAATCGAAATGGAGAAAGCGGTCAGGTTAGAGTTACAGAAGAAGGGATATGTAGCGAAGCATACTTTTGAAAATATCCTTGGTAAAAGCAAAACCATCAAAGAGACGAAGAAGATTGCCCGCAAGCTGGCCAGGACCCACCTGCCAATCCTCATCCAGGGAGAAAGCGGGACAGGGAAAGAGCTTTTCGCAAGCGCCATCCATATGGTATCGAGCCGCAGGGACGCACCATACCTGGCGATCAACTGCAATGCACTGCCGGAAGACCTGCTGGAAAGCGAACTGTTCGGGTACGAAGAAGGCTCTTTTACAGGCGCAAGAAAAGGAGGCAAAAAAGGCGTATTCGAACAGGCGGATGGCGGCACCCTGTTTCTTGATGAAATTGGGGATATCAGCATGAAGCTTCAAGCGAGGCTTTTGCGTGTTCTGCAAGAACAAGAGATTCGGCGGATAGGCGGCACCAGGAACATCCCTGTCGATGTACGGATCATCGCAGCCACGAACAAGAACCTCAAGGAAATGATCGAGAAAGGTGAATTCCGTGAGGACCTCTATCACCGCTTGAAGGTTTTGTCACTCAGCCTGCCTCCTCTCCGGGAACGAAAGGAAGACATTCCATTATTGGTTCAGCATTTCATCTATGAAAGCCATAAGCCTAAGGCGCAAATCGAAAGAGATGCCATTTTAAGATTGACAGGATTGGAATGGAAGGGCAATATCCGCGAACTGAAAAATACTTTGCTCTACATGCTCGCTGTGTCCGAAGGCGACATCATCTCTATAGAAGACCTCCCTGTCGATCAGCAGAAAAAGAACACGACTGGCGAGACAGGACTCACCGGTTATAAGAAAGACGAAGAATACAAAACACTTCTTCAGTTCATAAAAGAATTGAACTCGGCTGGAAAAAGCGCTGGGAGGCCGCAGCTGAGCCTTATGATGTCGAACACGAGCAGCCCGCTTACTCAACAGCAAATTCGGCTGCGCTTAAAAGAACTCGAACAACAAGGCTTGGTCACCGTCCGCCGAGGCAGAAGCGGAACCATGATCACCCAGAAAGGAATGGAGGAATTGGAACAGCAGCATCACAACACTTTTAGCATATAATGAACAGCAAGGCGAAGGTGAGGAGACGGATATTATGTGTGTATCAAATAATGCAATTGAACTTCAGGCCTACCATTTTTTCAAAAAGATCCTGGATTGCCCCACATACAAAGTTGTGCGCGTCGATTTTGTCGGCGGCACTTTTATTGAAAGTGACCTGAAGACCTCCTTAAGAACCAAGATTCAAGAAGTTGAGAATATCCCATTGATCAAGGAGGTTATTTTACAAACAAAAGCTGGACAACAATTCACTGTGGAGCCCGATGAATTGGGCCTTCAATTTGCTAATGGAGACCTGAGTTACAGACAGTACCTTCTTGAAAAAAAACAAACGTCCCTGAAGATGCTTGGTTACACGTCCGGATTCATAGGTTTATTCACGGCCATGGCCTGGGCATTTTTCAGTTACTTCCTATAGGACCAGGCATTCTTTTTGTTGGATAGCATAAAGAAAAAAAACTATTCTTGACACCCCTTCATTATCACACTATAATTTCTAGTAATATATTTTAATAAGTTGAAGCGTTGAAGAGAGTCTATTAAGCCGGTCTCCCTGTTAATAGAGAATCAGTGGTTGGTGGAAACTGATACAAAGTCCTGGTGAATTTCGTTCTTGGAGCTTTTCCTTTTAAAAATAGCTGTTTTCGCATCGGTGAAAAGAGCATTAAAAAAGGAACGGTTTTGGCCGTTATCCAGTAACTTGAGCGGGAAGCAGCATGCTTCCAAATAGGGTGGTACCGCGTGTTCAGCCACGTCCCTATCCAGATTGATGGATAGAGGCGTGGCTTTTTATTTTGCCTGATCCTCTATCATCATCAGCTGAAATAGAGAGAAAAAGGGAGAATACACATGGAGAAAGAACAATGGTCATCGAAAATCGGGTTCATTCTGGCCGCAGCAGGGTCAGCAATTGGCATCGGAGCGATCTGGAAGCTGCCCTATGTAACGGGAGTAAGCGGCGGCGGAGCGTTTTTCCTGATGTTTATCTTATTTTCATTATTCATCGGGTTGCCATTATTGCTTGCGGAGTTTGTCATCGGCCGCAGCACTGGGAAGGAAGCGATCCGTGCCTACCTGGAAATCGCGCCGAAAAGCCAATGGTATTTGATTGGGATACTCGGTGTCGTCACCAGCTTCGTGCTGCTTAGCTTCTATAGCGTAGTCGGCGGCTGGATCAGCCTTTATTTCATAAAAGGACTGGCTGGCAAAGTGGTTGAAGATGGAACAAATTATGGGGACTTGTTCGGACAGACGATCAGCAGTCCATGGAGCGTGCTCGCTGCCCAGGCTGCCTTCTTATTGATTACGATTATTGTCGTCGCCAAAGGAATTCAATCCGGAATTGAAAAAGCAAGCAAAATCCTGATGCCGGCGTTGTTCCTGCTTTTCATCATCTTGATCATCCGCTCACTGACGCTGGAAAACGCGCTTCAAGGCGTGAAATTTTTCCTTGCGCCAGATTTTTCAAGCATCACGTCGGAAAGCATCCTGTTCGCGATGGGACAATCATTTTTCTCCCTGAGTGTCGGCGTATCGGTCATGGTCACCTATAGCTCATACCTGCCTAAGAAAGGCAGCATTGTACAGCCTGCACTGTCAGTTGTCGGGATGAACCTGTTTATTGCACTGCTTGCCGGGCTGGCAATCTTCCCTGCGGTTTTCTCACTCGGATTTGAACCAGCAGAAGGACCTGGATTGCTATTCGTCGTCCTTCCAGCTGTTTTTGAAAAAATGTTCCTAGGTGAACTTTTCCTGCTGCTGTTCTTGGCCTTATTCCTGTTCGCGACCCTCACTTCGGCATTTTCGATGCTGGAAATTGTCGTCGCCACCCTTGCGAAAGGCGACCCGAAGCAGCGCACCAGATTTGCCTGGATTGCCGGCGGCTTGATTTTCCTGCTTGGCATTCCTTCAGCCCTGTCATTCGGGACCTTGGCGGAAGCAACCATTTTCGAGAAAAACATCTTTGACACGGCCGACTTCCTTGTAAGCAACATCCTGATGCCACTAGGAGTCTTGTTGATTTCGATTTTCGTACCGCTGAAAATCAAAAAAGAAGTATTGCGGCAGGAGCTGCTAAAAGATTCAAAAGGAGGCAGTCTGCTTTTCAACCTTTGGTACAATGTGATGAGATTCATCGTGCCTGTGGTGATCATCATCGTATTCCTTGATTCATTAGGAGTATTAAAATAGGAAGCTGACAAAACGTCAGCTTCTTTTTTCATTTTGGATTTGGGTCTACCTCCATCTGAACACCTTGTGTTGTTCACGTTTTCTTCAAGCAGCCATTCAAACTAGCAGAAGTATAATTTTTCCCATTAAGGCAAAAGCTTTTGAGTAGATGACTGCACCGGAGGGATTTTTGATGTTCTTCAAGAAAAAGAAAGCCGAAGCCAGCACCAGCATGAATCAAAAAAACCTCGAAGACAAGGAATTAATCCCTGTAAATGGGGCTGAATTCACCCAAAAGATGAAGGAGCACTTTCATGATAGTGCGGATTTAAATGTTAAGGAACTCCCAAATGGATTTACTTTAATTTTTTTCGATACTTTAACAGATAAGAAGATGATGAATGAAGATGTACTCGCTCGTCTCGAGAATGCACAAGCTTCACCAAACGATGCGATCAAGCATATTACCGTTTCCAGCACTTCTAAACTGAAATATATCGAAGATGTGATTGATTCGATTTTACACGGAGCAGTAGCCGTCCATTCGCCAGGACACCCCGTCATCATCACCGCAATGGTGGGCACACAGGAAAACCGTTCATTGACCCGACCGGAGAATGAGTCACAGGTATTGGGATCTCAAATAGCCTTTAATGAGAGCATGGCAACGAATATTTCCCTTATCCGCAGGTATCTCACCAACCCCAATATTTGCAATGAAAGCTTTACTATAGGAAAGCAAACGAGGTCAGGAGTTTCGCTCCTTTATATGAAAGGAATTGCTGATGAAGAGATGGTTGACAGGATGCGAGAAAGAATCAAAAACATTCAAATTGACAGCATTCTTGATAGTTCGATCCTGGTTCAATTGATAGAGGATAATTCATTGGCCATTTTTCCGCAAATGCTGATGACAGAAAGGCCTGACCGTGCCTGTGCATGGCTGCTTAACGGAAAATTGGTTGTCCTTGTAGACGGAAGCGTACAGGTAATCGGTGCGCCGCATACTTTCATTGAATTTTTCCAAAGCATGGAAGATCAAAGTGTACGGTGGCAAATCGCTACTTTCCTTCGAGGATTAAGGATTTTTTCGATGGTTGTGTCCATTTTCTTCACGCCAATTTATGTAGCTTCATTGACGTTCCATTACGAAATCATCCCTCAGACCCTGCTCATCCCTCTGGGTGAATCAAGGTCCAAGGTTCCTTTCCCGCCTATAATCGAGGCATTACTGCTGGAAACGATGATTGAGCTCTTGAGGGAAGCTGGAGCCCGCTTGCCGACAAAAGTCGGCCAGACAATGGGTATCGTAGGTGGTATCGTTGTTGGTACAGCTGCCGTGGACGCTGGATTCACGAGTAATATTCTGATTATCATCATAGCCGTTAGTGCGCTTGCATCCTTTACGACTCCAAGTTATATGATGGGCAATGTCATCAGGGTATTACGATTCCCATTGATTATCCTTGCAGGATTTTGGGGCTTTTATGGCCTTATGGTCGGCTTCTGCTTCCTTCTGATCCACTTAATCAGGCAATCAAGCTTAGGCAGTCCATTTCTCGCACCATTTTATCCGCCCCGGCTTGCCGATTGGCGGGATAGCATCATCCGCATGCCAATAGGATGGACAAATACAAGACCAGCACAATCGAGGCCACAGGACAAACTGAAATACAATGCTCGCAAATCTGAGAAAAAGTAAAGTTGTGGTGTTACAGATGAAGGTGTTAATCGAGCCAAAACCTCATACAATGGTCAATACTTTCCTGCTGTTTTTTATTGTCCATTCCATGCAGATAGGTGTAGGCATTCAAGGCTACCAGCGAATCATCTATCTGGAAGCAAAGCATGACGCCTGGATCTCCGTTATCCTCGGCGGAATCGCCACTGCCATAGTCGGCTTTGTCATGGTGAAAACGATGGATGCCTATGAATCCTCAGACCTTTTTGGGATTCAATACGATGTAATGGGGAGATGGATTGGCAATTTCCTGAATTTCCTTTTCGTCCTGTACTTTCTTGGCGCCTTCCATATTATCGTCCGCAACTATATCGAAGTGATACAGGCATGGATTTTTCCAGAGGTACCTAACTGGCTTCTGGCCCTTACACTTGTCTACCTTGTGTACTACGGCCTGAACGGCGGGCTGCGGACAATTGTTGGCGTCAGTTTCTTCAGCGTGGTTTTATCTTTATGGCTGATCCTCATGCTCGCCTATCCATTTCAGTTTGCCAATTGGAATTATTTATTTCCGATACTGGAATCCAGCCTGACAGAAATCGCAATGGGAGCAAAACAAATGACCTTTACGGCAATCGGTTTTGAGATTATCCTGGTGATTTTTCCTTTTTTAAAAGAAAAGGAGAAGGTCCATAAACATATGCAGCTGGGCTTACTATTCACCACCGTTTTATATCTTGCGCTGATGGTCGTCTCCCTGGCTTATTTCAGCGGAGGCCAGCTGGAAAGGACGATATGGGGCACACTTTCACTTTTTAAAATCGTCCGATTTCCTTTTATTGAACGATTCGAGTATGTTGCGATCACCTTCTGGATCTTGCTGGTTCTCCCTAACCTCATGCTGTATTTGTGGGCAGCAACACGCGGAGTGTCAAGAATGCTGAATAAAAAGGAGAAGAAGGTCGGCTGGATACTGCTGGCCATTATCTATTTAACCCTGGTATATCCATTGAACAGGACCCAAATCAACATGATGAATGATTATTTTGCCAAAGGAGCATTTTATCTCATCTTTGGTTATCCATTTCTCCTTTATGCTGCTGTTTTAATCAAGAAGAAATTTTTAAGAAAAAAGGGTGGAGCCAATGCAGAAAACCATCACTAGACTTACAATTTTGCTGCTAGTGCCCATTTTGCTCATCGGTTGTGCTGATCCAAAGACACTTGAGCGAATGGGATTGATTACAACCATTGGTTATGACCTTACGGAGGATGGGAAAATCCTAACTACAATGGTGTTGCTCCAGATCGATCCCGAAGCTCCACAAAATTTTGCTGTCCTTACCACGAAAGCGGATACCACCAAAGGGGCAAGAATCAAGGCTGACCTGAAGAGCCCAAAAAAGTTGCAATCCGGCCAGCTGCGGGTTGCCCTTTTCAGTGATGAAATCGTCAAGAAAGGACTTGTCACTCTGGCTGACACCCTTGCAAGGGATCCTGCCATCAGTGATCTTACTTATTTAGCTGTTGTTGAAGGAAATGTGAATAAAATGCTAAATATGGAAAATAAGAAGTTTTCAGATATAAGCCAGCTGATTTATAAAGAATTGGACCAAAACATCAAAGGCGAAACCATTCCTTCAGCAACACTGCAGGAAGTCATGCATGATTACTATTCTGATGGTATCGATCCATCTATGCCGATCTTAAAAGTGAGCAATGGGGAAATTCAAATCACCGGCATGGCCTTGATTAAAAGAGACAAGATGGTCGGTAAAATCGGCATCGAAGATTCATTTTATTTAAAATTGATCAACGACCGCTATACTGCTGGTTCGATTGAAATGTCAATCAGCAATGAGGGAATAAAATATCTTCAGCAACCGGAAGGAACTGATAAGTTAGTCGTTGTTTTAGACACGATAAGAAGCAACAGCCATATCAATCTCATTAACAAAGAAAAGCTTGAATTTGATTTAAAAATAAAGCTGAACACAAGGCTAATGGAAATCAACCAGGCGGTGGACCTCAAGAATCCAGCCAATCTGAAGCAAATCGATAAAGAACTGAGCAAAAAAATGGAAGATGATTTAGGAAAATTCATCGCAAAAACAAGAGAACTCGGTACAGACCCCTTCGGCTTTGGAGAAATTTATCGTAAAAGCGTCAGAGATTCAAACATGACGGCCGAGAAATGGCACGAGATGTATCCCGAAAGCAAAGTCAATGTGAAGATTGATTTGGAGATTGTTAGGACCGGGGTAGTGGAGTAGAATATTCAGGCAAAGCAAAAGCGGGAGGCCTTTAATAGGTCTCCCGCTTTACACGACTTCACTGTCCCACTTCTTTTCATCCTGTACAAAAAGGATGCCTAATTCGTGATGGTCGCCTTCATACAACGCTCTTTGCACGAAGCGAATCTGCCCGTTCGTATCGAGGACTTCCAGCTTGCAATGCGCCCTATTCCGAGACAAAACCTCGTAAAATGATTGTTCATCATGAACATTCGTGCCATTGACCTTTGTGACAAGCTCGCCTACACCAAGAGCCATTTTATCGGCAGGAGATTCTGGCAGGATACCGAGAATCATCACACCATGGTTCTTTTTCGAAAAATAGAACGGCCTGCCCTCTTCTTGCATTCGCTGGGTCAAAGTCAGGGCTTCTCGCCCGATGATGGCGAGCGACACAGCAGCCACGGAAGCGATTGGATACCAGTAACCCGCTGCCGCTATCAGTGTAATCAGGATTCCGAGGCCTGTTACACGGCTGCCCAGCTGTTGGACCGCTTCTTTAGGCAGCATCCCCTGGACTTGCTGATGCATACCGATCGCAAACGGCACAAGAATCAATGAATATGTATTGTCTCCAAGGGCGAACACTGGCCACCACTCGAATGGCAGCGTCAGCACACTGCCCGGCACAAGCATGAATGCCGGAACCACCCACAGGCGTTTAACCTCATGAACACCAACCGTTTGGCCGCGCTTGCTCTTCTTCAATTTAGGTGAAGTCCCCTTTTTCCCATTTCGTAAAATAAGGAACCCTTCGCCAATCGTCAATAATGCTAATAAAATTGCAATCGATGGATAGATTTTTTCATCAAGGGTTGAGAATAAGTCGCCTGCTAATGGAAGGTCGATTTCCTTTCCTGATAGGAAGATTAATGCGAAAAACGCCGCTCCGATCGTATAGGCAGGTGTAAGCAGCCTGACTTTTGTTAGCAGACTCAACAGGAGTGTTGCTGTGGCAACCAAAACAATGGCCGCAAATGGAATTGCAATTCCCGCCGCTATGACAATGATGGAGATAACGAGACCCACCAGCAATCCCAACGAAACCAGCTGCCTGAGTTCAAAATAAGCATCCTGCGCCCGCACCGTGAAGTTCTTCCGTTCCCGCCTCACACGCGAAACACCAAGGACCGCCGCTATAATAAAAGAATAATAGAACACAGGGTGAAGCAGAAGCCTGCCCGTCCCTTTCAAAAGTTCAATGAACCAATCCTGTGCCACCCCTATGTCACCAGCCTTCAAAAATTACATGATATTAAGCTTATTCTATCAAATCTAGGTGGCAAAACCTATCAATAGTTGAGGAATATTGATGGGATTTTTTTCTTGTGGATCTATTGCGGGTGATTTTGCTGTAGATTCAGGTTCTGTTGGTGTAGATTCGGTCTAATTCGCTTATTTGAGTGCATTGATTTCACGAAAACTCATCAGATTAGGGTGTTATTTGGGTTTAAAGATGCACTGGAAAAATTTTTCTGTTCGTTCAACCCGATAATTGCACGCTCATCATTAATAATTGCACAGAGACGACTGATAATTGCGCGTTCACTAACCGTAATTGCGGCTTCACCTTCATTAATTGCACCTTCATCCAAAATAAGGAAAAGCTGCACCCGATATAATCTCGAGTACAGCTTCTTTTGCTCATTTCGCCAGCAGCCTCAATGCGGTCTGCAGCTGTAAGTCGTTTTCTTCTTGTTTCATCGCTTCTCTCGCTGCATCCTCGAGTGAGGTGGCTGTTTTTGCATCAATGACACCTGTTACGGTCATGTCATTTTTCCGCTGGAATGCTTTGACGGCCATTTCGGTCATGCCGCTGTAGTAGCCATCAGTACGGCCCGGCTCAAATCCGAGACCAGCGAGGATTTCCTGGGCGTTTTTGACCTGCTCGTTATTCATATCGAGCTTGAGCGGCTTTTCAGCCTGGATGGGATGGGTATCATACAGTGCCGGCTGATTGACCTCGACAGTTGGCTCGATGCCTTTTTTATGGATCCAATTGCCATCCGGCGTCAGCCATTTGAACAGCGTCAGCTTGATATTGCTGCCATCCCCCATCGGCACAGCCTGCTGGACTGTCCCTTTGCCGAAGGTCTTTTCGCCAATGACTGGATAGCCGCCTGCTTCCTTCAATGCCCCAGCCAGAATTTCCGATGCAGATGCACTGCCATCGTCTGTTAACACCGCAACACGATATTGTTTCGCTTTTTCCAGATTGGAGAAATAACGAGTCTTATCCCCGCTGCGTTCCTCGATTTGGTAAAGTGGTTTCGTTTTAGGAATAAGCTCACGCAGAATTTCTTCGACACTGGAGAGCAGCCCCCCAGGATTGCCGCGCACATCGATCAGCAGCGCATCCATTCCTTCTTTTTCAAAGGCCTTAAGTTCCTTATTGAATTCCTTGGATGTATCCTCCGAAAAAGAGGTAATCTCCATATAGCCAATCTTCTCGCCATTCACCTTTTTCATGTCGGCATGGACGGTAATCTGCGGGATTTCGTCGCGAATCACTTTCACCTGAAGCGGATCTTTCAAGCCTTTACGCTCAATTTCCAGCATAACAGGAGTCCCTTTTTTACCACGAATCTTCAACGTCGCTTCATATAAATCCAATCCCTCTATACTCTCGCCATCGACCTTTAAAATTTGATCATTCGGCTTCAGCCCCGCCTTCTCTGCGGGTGAATTTTTAAAAGGAGAAACGATCACAATTTTTCCATCGACCGTACTGACCTCTGCACCAATCCCTTCAAAAGACGACTCCAGCGTCTCGTTGAATTGTTTGGCCGTCTCCTTGTCCATATAGACAGAATAAGGATCCTCCAGCTTTGAAAGCATGCCCTGGATTGCGCCTTCTATCAGCTCATCTTCTTCCACCTTTTCAACGTAACTGTTAAAAATTAAACTGTATGCCTGCTCGACTTTTTCGAGACTGCTAGCATCGCCAGCATGTGCACCCACCTGATTTTTCAGAGGCACGATTTGGCGTTCCAGAACCCCCGCCTTGCTTTCATACCATTGCATGCCGGCGTATGTACTCCCCGCTCCAGTCAGCAGCGAGCCCGCCATCAAAATGGGAATCCACTTACGTTCCATTGCCAAACTCCTCCCCGTTTACCGCATCAACTGCTCCTCTGCCGTAAAAATTTCTATGATTCCCATTATATGACGAAGAGGGACAGGGTATGAAGGATTAATTTTGGAGGCATGGACACTCTGGTTATATTTTACAAGTTTCTGAGAGTTTTAATCGGGAAAAAGAAAAAGGAAGAGACGTGGGTCTCTTCCTTAGTGCATTACCAGTATGCAGCTGGATTAACAGCGTTTGATTTAGACGCATTCCAAGAGCCTTTATGAAGCTCGAAGTGCAAGTGCTGGCCGTATGATTGTCCTGTGTTACCCATTGTTCCTATACGCTGACCTCTTGATACTACTTGCCCATTGCTTACTTGACGATTGCTCATATGTGCATATACAGTCGTCCATGTTTGTCCATTGATTGAGTGCGCGACAAATATAGCATTTCCATAGCTGGAAGAGTAATAAGAACGAATGACAACTCCGTCTGCCGCTGCATAAATAGGTACATTAGCTCCTCGGTTGGCAATATCGACTCCCGCATGGAAAGTACCCCAGCGCTGGCCAATTCCAGAAGTGACGCGACCGCTTGCCGGCATGATAATCATCCCGCCTGAAGACGGTGGTTCTGATACAACTGGTTCTGGATCTGGAGTTGAACTGCTTCCTCCACTGCTCTTAGCTGCCGCTGCTGCTGCTGCTTTCCTTTGTCTTTCAAGTTCTGCTTGTCTTGCTTTTTCAGCTTGACGCTTTTTCTCCAACTCAATAGCCTGAACCATTGCAGCTTCCTGTTCTTTTAGAAGCTTTGCTTCTTCTTCCATCTCCATTGCTTCCGCATGCATCTGCTCTTCTTCATGCTTAAGAGTGCTCATAAGCTCATTCTTTTGCTTGATTTGTGCATTCAGCTTAACCGTCAAAGCCTCAAGATCTTTTTTCATTTCTTTAAGGTTATTAAGCTTGGTTTCTACTTCTTGTTGCTTCGTTTCAAGTTCTTCTTTATCCCTTGCATGCTGTTCAAGAATGCCCTTGTCAGCTTGTACAATTGTCGTGACAGCGCTCACCCGGTCAATGAAGTCACTGAAGCTATTTGCTCCGAGCAATACGTCAATATAGTTTACTGTACTTCCATTTTCCTGAAGGGAGCGTGCCTTGTCCTTTAACAGTTCATTACGTTGATCAATACGCTTTACCAATTCAGCAATTTCGCCCTTTAGTAGCTCAATTTCTTCAGTTGTCTGCGCAATTTCAGCATTCTTTGCTGCGATTTTCTCTTCGGCATCATTAACGGCAAAATCAAGCTTCTTGATTTGGTCATTCAGTGCCTGCTGCTCGTTCTGCAGCTCGCCGATTTGAGACTTTTTCTCATTTATTTCAGCATTAATTCCAGAACGTTGATTTTTCAGTTCATTTTTCTGTTTTTGCATTTCCGAAATGCTTGCTGCTGTTGCTTGGTTTATTGATAATGGGCTAAGCAAAGAACCCAGGCTTAAAGTACTGACTACTGCTAGTGAGAGTATCTGCTTTTTCACTAGATCTGTTCCCCTCTCTTACTCATGATAGTTTCGTAACTTTGTCTTTCTATCTATCGTCTATTGGCTATGTAGTGTTAAGGAAGAACTGCAATCTTCCTTACACTTTCAAGAATTTACGGACGGACATGAGACTTCCCCAGATTCCAATTGCTGCTCCCATTATGATCAGGATTGCTGATAACTGGTAAACAAACGGATTAAATTCAAGAAGTTTGATAAAATGGTCTTTCAACTTATCGTTAATAAAGTCGTAAGCATAATAATAGGCTGCGGAAACTACTCCGATCGGCACCACTGCCCCAAGGATTCCAAGCCAGAGGCCTTCAAGGAAAAATGGCCATCTGATGAAACCGTTCGTAGCACCTACAAGTCTCATAATCTCAATTTCCCGTCTGCGTGCCATGATCGTGATTTTTATTGTATTAGAGATTAAGAACATGGCGGTGAAAAGCAATCCGACAATCAAGACGAGCCCGACATTACGGCTTACTTTTATAAAACTGAATAATTTTTCAACCTTGCCTTGTCCATACTTTACAGAAGTGACAAAATTAAATTTCTCAATTTGCTTGGCAACTCTCATTGTGTCAGTAGGATTTTTCGTCTTTACGACGAACACATCGTTCAAAGGATTGTCTTGCTCAAACAATTGAAAGGCTTCCCCTTCATCTCCCAGGCTTTCTATCAAGTTCTTAAGCTCCTGTTCCTTGGAAGAATAGGTCACACTTTTGATCCTGGAAACCTGGTTTATTTGCTGCTCCAATACCTCTTTATCTTTGTCGTTCGCAGCTACATCCACATGGACTCGGATTTCTACATCCTCCTCGATTGTGGTTGCAACTTTATTTAAATTCATCATAATGACGAAAAAGACACCGACCAAAAGCAAGGTAACTGTAACGGCGCTTACGGATGCGAATGTCATCCAGCCGTTTCGGCCCAAGCTTTTAAAGCTCTCACGAACGTGGCGGCGGAATGTTCTAGCTTTCATATCCGTATTCACCTTTCATTTCGTCACGGGCAATTCTGCCGTTCTCGATCGCGATGACGCGATGCTTGATTGTGTTGACGATTTCTTTGTTATGGGTGGCCATGACGATTGTGGTTCCCCTCATATTGATTTCTTCAAATATGTTCATGATTTCCCATGAAGTATCCGGATCAAGGTTACCAGTTGGCTCATCAGCAATCACCACTTTTGGTGCGTTCACGATTGAACGAGCGATGGCAACACGTTGCTGCTCCCCGCCTGACAGCTCAGTAGGAAGTGCTCTTGCTTTGTGTTTCAGCCCTACCAGTTCCAGGGTTTCCATGACTCGCTTTTTGATATATTGAGGCGATTCCTCGATAACTTCCATTGCAAAAGCAACATTTTCATAGACTGAAAGAGTGTTCAGCAATTTGAAGTCCTGGAACACTACGCCAATATTTCGACGCAGCAATGGTACTTTGCTGTCCTTTAGCTTTGCCAGATTAACACCATTTATAATGATTGAACCTTGAGAAGGTTTTACTTCACGGTACATCATTTTGATAAAAGTAGATTTTCCAGCGCCGCTAGGCCCTACTACGTATAAAAATTCACCTGCATCTATATGAACATTAATCCCATTAGCAGCTACGATGCCATTGGAATAGGTCTTATACACATCTTGCATATCTATCATTTTTGTATCACCTTAGATAGTTTGTCTTAAAACACATGGCTAAACTTCGACAATTTGTAACAAACCTATTATAGCATCTCAATCTATCAAAAAAACCCTTTTATATATTACAGTTTCTTTTCAAATGCAAATTTTTATTCCACTAATTTCCTTAAGAGGGTATTCTATCAAGATATTCGAATGTGTGATAACATTCCAAGCTAGCTATTTACCAAGGAAAATCCTGATATTATCTTGTTTTTCATTTAGTAGAATTTTTAGTTTTATTACTGTGGTGTAACAAGAGTTTGACATAACTTGTATGTACAAATTGTGAAGCTTGCTGAATTGCTAAATAATTTGGCGATTTTACAGAAATGCATAAAGACAGCAATTCTACTGAAGTTATATTGGAAAAAAAGGGACAAAAAAACGCCCTGAGATTCAGGGCGTTTCCTTATAAGTATTATTTTTTGTTTGCCAGCCATTCAGCTACTGCTGATGCATCGTCGCCTTCAAGCAGTTTCGGAGGCATTGAACCCTGGCCGTTCGCAATTACACTTTCAATTTCATCTTGAGATAAACGAGAACCCACATCACTTAATTTCGGTCCTACGCCGCCTTCAAGATTGCCGCCATGGCAACTTGAACATTTCTGGTTAAAAAGCTTTTCCGGATCCGCACCAGCTGTGTCTCCGCCGCCAGCTTCATCGCCGCCGCCACCGCAAGCTGCCAGTGCCAAGGAGGTTCCCATTAATAGAGCTAATAATTTCTTCTTCAACTTAACTCCCCCTAAGAAAATTTTGCATACACGACTATTTTATACCAATATCAAGCTCTTTTAAAACCCTCGCCCAATACCTCTGAAGCATCCATGACAATGACAAATGCAGCAGGGTCAATGGATTGGACCAATTGTTTCAATTTTGTGAACTCCGTTTGATCCACAACACACATGATAATTGGCCGTTCTTGGTCGGTATAGCCGCCGTATGCTGATAGTTTTGTCACTCCGCGGTCTATTTTATTCAAAATGGCTTCACGAACTTCATCCTGGCGGTTCGTAATGACCATTGCCATCTTTGAGCGCCCGATACCGACCTGCACAAGGTCGATGGTTTTACTAGTGACATATAGCCCAATCAAAGCGTAAAGACCGCGTTCAATATCGAATACAATCGCTGCAGATAATACAATCAGTCCATCAATGAGCGCCACACAGGTGCCAAGTGAGAGCCCCGTATACTTATGGATGATCTGCGCAGCCAAATCGGTTCCACCAGTCGATGCATTTCCTCTGAAAACAATGCCAAGGCCCAGACCGACACCAATACCGCCGAACAACGATCCGAGCAAAGGATCAAGAGTCCATGGCTTCACATCATTAGTCAGGAAGACTATAAATGGAAGAAAAATGGTCCCTGCAAGAGTTTTATACCCATATTGACGCCCCAGTAAAACAACCCCTGCGATGAACAAAGGTATATTAAATGCCCACTGCACATATGCAGGTTCCCAGCCGAGCGTTGCATCCAAAATCGTACTGATCCCACTGACCCCGCCAGAAGCAACCCGGTTTGGCAGCAAGAACACATTGAACGAGATGGCCACAATCCCAGAACCTATCAACACATACACATATTCAATCAGCTTTTCTAAAGTTGGATTTATCGTATGATTTCGCCGTTTTTTCACAGTCCTATCCCCTTTTTCCTTTAATGCCGTCAGTGAGTATAGCACGTGTCGAATTTCCTGTAAACGCTAGCAGTGCGCCGTGTTAAAGGGTAAAAGTTGATCTGATGTAAAAAAGGAATATTATCTCACTTATACAACTAGTTACTATAAAACCTAGCCTATATTATAGAAACAATTGATTTCGTTCATTTTGCAAGCAAAATTTTATAAAGGTTTTTTAAGTATGACAAATTATGAACAGTTTTTGACGCTTTACCAAATACCCTTACCCCTAGTCGTACTTTGTGATATATTTCACGTATAAGGAGGCGATCACATGATTAGTCTTTCCTGTAGAAAAGAAATATATATTTTTTTTAATATCTCGCATGCTCACCATTACACAAAATCCGTGCCTATCATCTGGCCAGACTGGATAGTTACGGATTTTCACAAAGGAGCCTGCACTAAACACTAAATCGAAACGATATAAATTTTTAAGAAAGAGGGTAATGAATATGGCTAAAAAAGTGGTAATCGTAGGTGGAGTTGCTGGCGGAGCTACAACAGCTGCTCGTTTAAGAAGATTGGATGAACAAACTGAAATCGTGATGGTCGAGCGCGGTGAATACATTTCTTTTGCAAACTGCGGCCTTCCTTATTATATTGGCGGTGCAATTCAGGAACGCGACGCATTGCTTGTGCAGACGGTTGAAGGCATGTCTAAGAAATTCAACATGGATATCCGCAACCTTAGCGAAGTCACACGCATTGACCGTGAACGCAAAGTGGTGGAGATCAAGAACCTGAAAACTGGCGAAACTTATGAGGAAAGCTATGATGTGCTTGTTTTATCACCAGGAGCAAGCCCGATCAAGCCTCCGATTCCTGGCATTAATGAAGCTGAAGCATTGTTCACGCTTCGCAACATTCCTGATACTGATAAAATCAAAGCTTATGTTGATGAGCAACAGCCTAAGAAAGCGACTGTTATCGGCGGTGGCTTCATCGGCGTCGAAATGGCCGAAAACCTTTGGGAACGCGGTGTAGAAGTGACACTGGTCGAGATGGCTGACCAGATCATGGCGCCAATCGACTTCGAGATGGCTTCTATTTTACATCAGCATCTCCGCGAAAAAGGTGTGAACCTGGTTCTTGAAGATGGTGTTAAATCTTTTGAGAAGAACGGCAAGCTGATCAACCTGAATAGCGGCAAGCAAATCGACACTGACATGGTCATCCTTGCCATTGGTGTGGCTCCTGAAAATAAATTAGTTAAGGAAGCTGGGCTTGAGCTTGGCCTTCGCGGTGCCATCCATGTCAACGAGCGCCTGCAGACAGCTGACGAAAGCATCTACGCCATCGGCGATGCAATTGAAGTGAAAGACTATATCAACGAACAGGCGACCCATATTCCGCTTGCATGGCCGGCCAACCGCCAGGGACGCATCGTCGCTGACCATATCAACGGCATCGATTCCAAGTACCAGGGTACGCTTGGCACATCGATTGCGAAAGTGTTCGACATGACCGTTGCAGCAACCGGAAATAATGAAAAAACATTGAAACGCCTTGGCATCTCTTACGATGTCGTGCACGTTCACCCAAGCTCACACGCTGGCTATTATCCAGGCGCATTCCCAATTGCACTAAAGTTGATCTTTGACCGCGAAACAGGAAAAATCTTCGGTGCACAGGCTGTATCTTATGATGGTGCGGACAAGCGCATCGACGTTCTGGCAACTGCGATTAAAGGCGGCATGACAATTTTTGACCTGCCAGACCTTGAACTGGCATATGCACCACCTTACTCTTCTGCAAAAGACCCAGTAAACATGGCTGGTTATGCAGCTAAAAATATCGCGGAAGGTCTCGTGGAAACTGTTCAATGGCATGAAATCAACGACATTTTGGCTGATGGTGGCTACCTGATCGACGTCCGTGAGCCAATCGAGCGCGATATGGGCATGATTGAGGGCTCTGTAAACATCCCGCTTGGTGAGCTTCGCGATCGTCTTGATGAATTACCGACAAAAGAAGTGTATGTCTACTGCCAGGTGGGCCTTCGCGGTTACCTAGCTTCTCGTATCCTGATTCAGGCTGGCTTTAAGGTTCGCAATCTGGACGGTGGATACAAGACTTACTCTTGTGTGTTCGAGCCAGATGCGAGTGAGAACTGCGGTACACCCATCAGTGACAATGGCGTGGCACAGAGAAATGCTGCGATGGAAGAGATTGCTGCAGGTGCTGCCCAGTCTAGTGTGGGATTGGCAGTTGAGGCGGCTCCTGTTGCTCAGGCACCTACCGCTCCTGCTTCTGCTGCTTCTGCCGTAGAAGCTGCCCCACCGACTGTGAAGACTACGCTTGACGCTTGCGGCCTGTCTTGCCCTGGTCCGATCATGAAGGTGTATAAAACAATCGGTGACATGCAAGACGGCGAGGTGATGGAAGTCCACGCAACAGATCCTGGCTTCGCGAAAGACATCAAAGCATGGTGTGAGAAGACAGGCAACAAGCTGATCAGCAACAAATTTAAGGATAAGAAGTTCAAAGCACAGATCATGAAAGGCAATGTGGTCGTGCCTATGAACACAATGGCAGCTCCAGTTGAGGCTCCAACTGCTGCTCCGGCTAAAAATGGTGCGACGATGGTCGTGTTCAGCGGTGACCTCGACAAGGCCATCGCAACCTTCATCATCGCATCCGGTGCCGCGGCGATGGGTAAAGAAGTAACTTTGTTCTTCACCTTCTGGGGACTGAACATCTTAAAGCGCAGTGACGCACCTGCCACCGAGAAAGACATGATGGCGAAGATGTTCAGCATGATGATGCCTAAGGGCGCTAACGACCTGCCGCTATCCAAAATGAACATGGGCGGCATGGGTTCCAAGATGATCAAGACCGTCATGTCCAATAAAAACGTCGACAGCCTTGATACCCTGATGAAAAATGCCATGGACGCCGGCGTCAAGCTAGTAGCCTGCGGCATGAGCATGGACATCATGGGCATCGCAAAAGAAGAACTCATCGAAGGAGTCGAAATCGGCGGCGTAGCAGCTTACCTCGGTGATGCAGAGGATTCTGGGTTGAATTTGTTTATCTAATATGTGGGAGCAGCCTTCTTAGGAGGGCTGCTTTCTTGTTTTTCCTTATTTAGGAAGACGGTGCAATTATCTCGATTAATGGTGCAATTAATTAGGAGGACCGTGCAATTATTTCAAAACACGGTGCAATTACCTTAAACAACGGTGCAATTATCTCATTTTACTAACAGAATAATTTTTCCAGTAGCAAAGTTGACTCCAATAAACAGCTATTTCACTAGTAAGTTTACTTTTTGGACCTTGTTTCTACCTTCGCCCTGCACAAAAACGAATTGCGTACTGCTCTTTGTAGGTTTTCAAGAGTTTTTTAGAGGAAACATCGAGATACTAATTAAAAGTTACCTTATTTACTCCCTATCAGTTTCGTACTAGCCTACTAGTTCTTTCCCTTTACTGAATCAGTCATCTCTCCGGGTGCCTGGGGGTGTTGTAAATAGGTAATTGAGAACTTGAATTGTAGGGAAAATTTTATAAAAAAAACTAAACGAGGAAAAACATCTCACTCTTTAACAGGGTTTTTACCGATATATGTCGAATATACACTCATCAACCTAAAGGAGTGACAATTTTTGATAGTGAAACGCAGAACGACCCCAAGGAGAATCCTCGTTAATGAAGCACTGCTGCGCAGACTTCCTCCAAACCATCCAAAGAGGCCAGATATTCTTAAAGATTTGCTGATTAAAAAAGCGGGATTCAAAGGCGAACAGGATATGGATTATTACCTCAGCCTCTTGAACGAAAACGATTTTACCATCCTCCAGGATCTCCGCATTCCACTTGGCACTAACTACTTCCAAATTGATTTCCTTCTTTTATCAACCAAATTTGCCCTGCTGATCGAAAATAAGAATATGCCTGGAATAATAGAGTTTGATCCTGCCTTCAAACAAGTTTTCCGAACGTATAATGACAATACGGAGGTATACGACTGCCCGGTTGACCAGGTAAAAAGACAAGTCTATCAATTCAGGAACTGGCTGAAGAAAAACAATAGCAACTCTCTTCCTCTAGAATTCCTCGTCACCTACAGCAATCATGGCTCCATCCTTCAAAATCCCAGTAAAAACCAAGAGGTTTATAATCGAGTTTGCAAAGGAGGACAATTGGTCTTTAAAGTAGACGAGTTTCAAAATCGTCATCAAGGAGAAGTTCTTTCTAGCAAGGATGTAAAAAAGTTATCAAAACTTCTGATGAAAAACCACGAGCCAGAGAAAGCTGATATTAGCAAGTATAATCTATCCCCGTCTGACATCATCCCCGGTATTCAATGTCCAACGTGCGAGCAATTTCATATGGAGAGAATCTCAAGGAAATGGTACTGTTCGAATTGTGGAACTTCTTCAACTTATGCTCATGAACAGGCTATTCTTGATTATTTTTTACTGATTGGGCCGACGATGACAAATAAGCAATTGAGAGGTTTCTTACGCCTGCCGTCACGGAGTACTTCGACAATCTTGTTGAGGAATATGAGCCTACAGCATACAGGTAGTACGAAAAATAGAGTATATTATCAAGCATGATTATAACCTCCTCTTCCCTTTGGGCGAGGAGGTTTTTCCATTATTAGGATGAAGGTGCAATCCAGGCAGTTAAGCGTGCAATAATAAGGGATGAACGTGCAATTACACTAATTGACGATGCAATTAGCTTAGCTCACCGCGCAATTATGGCGTTTGACCGTGCAATTAACTCATAATCAAACAAACTAGCAGCCCATTAAGCACAAAAATCCCCCGCCAACCCGGCGGGGGACTCTTAAAACTCATATGGAGTTCGGTTTACTCACTCAAACTCAACTTAGATCGCAAATAAGCATCAATAAACATATCGATATCCCCATCCATGACGCCTTGCACATTGCCGGATTCGGCACCGGTGCGGTGATCCTTGACCATGGAGTACGGGTGGAATACATAAGAACGAATTTGGCTGCCCCATCCTATTTCTTTTTGCTCACCGCGGATTTCGTCCAGCTCGGCTTGCTGCTGTTCGATTTCGCGCTGATAAAGCTTTGCTTTCAGCATCTTCATTGACGTTTCACGGTTCTTAATCTGTGAGCGTTCAGCCTGTGATGATACAACGACACCTGTCGGCAAGTGGGTGATACGAACGGCGGAGTCAGTCGTGTTAATGTGCTGACCGCCGGCGCCGCTTGCACGGTACGTATCGATTTTCAGGTCTTCCGTACGGATTTCGATCTCGATTTCGTTATTGAACTCCGGCATAACTTCGCAAGATACGAATGAAGTATGACGGCGTCCTGAAGAATCGAACGGTGATATACGTACGAGACGGTGTACGCCTTTTTCTGCCTTCAAATAGCCGTATGCATTGTGGCCGTTAATCTTTAAAGTGACACTCTTGATTCCTGCTTCGTCTCCTGGCAGGTAATCCAGCGTCTCAACCTTGAAGCCGCGTTTTTCAGCCCAGCGAGTGTACATGCGCAACAGCATAGAGCCCCAGTCCTGGGATTCCGTTCCGCCAGCGCCTGGGTGCAATTCAAGAATGGCATTATTTTTATCATGTTCTTCACTCAACAATAGTTGAAGCTCGAACTCACTCATGCGCTCTTTGAACTCAACAAGCTCCTTCTCCAAGTCCTCACGAAGATCCGCGTCGTCTTCCTCTTTTACAAGCTCATAAGTCAAATCAAGATTTTCGTAAGTCTCGTTCAGCTCGTTAAAAACATTCACCTGTTCTTTAAGCGCATTGGCTTCATTGATGACAACCTGTGCCTTCTGCTGGTCATCCCAGAAGTCTGGTGCAAGCATGCCATCTTCTAGCTCTGCGATCCGCGCTTCTTTATTTTCGAGGTCAAAGAGACCCCCTGAAGTCCGCTAATTTCTTAGCTGTTTTCTCAAGCTCATTCCTGATATCTGCTAATTCCATATCATTCACCTCATAAATTAGTTACTTTCCATTATACCGTATTGTATGTTCCAAGGAAAAAGAGAGCCGAAATCCGGCCCTCTTGATTGAAAAATTATTCTGCGCTAGAACTTACTCTGCTTTGCCACAGCAGTTCTTGTATTTCTTGCCGCTGCCACAGATACATGGGTCATTACGGCCGACATCCATTGATTTGACGACAGGCTTTTTCTTCACTTTGCCGCCTTCGTCTTCCTTCGGATTCACCGCATGGCCTTTTGCTACTTCCTGGCGCTCAAGGTTGCTGCGGATTTCAGCTTTCATGATATATTTCGCAACGTCGTCTTCAATGGAAAGGACCATGTTTTCGAACATTGCGAAGCCTTCATGCTGGTATTCGCGCAGTGGATCGATCTGGCCGTACGCACGCAGGTGGATACCCTGGCGCAGCTGGTCCATCTGGTCGATATGGTCCATCCACTTTGAGTCAACCGAACGAAGCACGATAACTTTTTCAAATTCGCGCATTTGCTCGTCTGTCAACATTTCTTCTTTTTCATTATAGCGTTCTTTAACCTTCGCCATGATGGCTTCAATGATTTCATCCTGCTCTTTGCCGCGAAGAACTTCTGCAGTGATGTCGCCTTCGTGTAGCAGGTTACCGTTCACGTAGTCGATGATGCTGTTCAGATCCCATTTTTCCATATCCTCGCCTGCCGGAGTATGGGCAGAGACGTTGCGCTCCAATGCAGATCTAATCATTCTTTCTACGATTTCACGGAGGTTTTCAGATTCAAGAACCTCATCGCGCTGCTTGTAGATGATTTCGCGCTGCTGGCGAAGAACATCATCGTACTGAAGCAACTGCTTACGTGCATCGAAGTTGTTGCCCTCAACACGTTTTTGCGCGGATTCAACGGCTCTTGAAACCATTTTGCTTTGGATCGGCTGGGTATCATCCATACCAAGGCGCTCCATCATTGTTTTCATATTGTCAGAACCGAAGCGGCGCATCAGTTCATCTTCCATGGAAAGATAGAACTGCGTCACACCTGGGTCCCCCTGACGTCCGGAACGTCCGCGTAGCTGGTTGTCGATACGACGGCTCTCGTGACGCTCCGTACCAATAACAGCAAGACCGCCAATCTCTTTTACGCCTTCGCCAAGCTTGATGTCCGTACCACGGCCTGCCATGTTTGTCGCAATCGTAACCGAGCCCTGATGACCGGCTTCAGCAATGATTTCCGCTTCACGCTCATGGTTTTTCGCGTTCAATACATTATGCTTAATTCCCTTTTTCGTTAAAAACGCAGAAATGATTTCCGACGTTTCAATCGCAACCGTACCAACAAGAACTGGCTGGCCAGCCTGGTGACGCTCGGCGATGTCATCGGCCACTGCCTTAAACTTGCCTTGCATTGATGCGTAAATTAAATCCGGACGGTCGTCACGGGCGATTGGACGGTTCGTCGGAATGACGACAACGTTCATATTGTAAATATTGCGGAATTCCTCTTCCTCTGTCTTCGCCGTACCCGTCATACCAGACAGTTTTTCATACATACGGAAGTAGTTCTGGAATGTAATTGTCGCAAGCGTCATGCTTTCGTTCTGGATCTCAAGGCCCTCTTTTGCCTCGATTGCCTGGTGCAAGCCTTCGCTGTAACGGCGGCCCTTCATTAGACGGCCAGTGAACTGGTCAACGATGACGATTTCGCCGTCCTGGACGACATAATCCACATCCTTGTGCATGCTCGCCTGGGCTTTCATCGCCTGGTTGATATGGTGAAGCAATGTCACATGCTTGATGTCAAAAAGGTTCTCGATGCCAAAAGCCTTCTCGGACTTCGTAATCCCTTCCTCCGTCAACTGGACACCCTTCGTTTTTTCATCATATGTGTAGTCCTCTTCACGCTTTAGCGTGCGAACGAATGCATTCGCCTGAATGTACAACGCCGCAGACTTTTGCGCAGAGCCGGAAATGATCAATGGCGTACGCGCTTCATCGATCAAGATGGAGTCAACTTCATCGATTACACAGAAGTGCAATGGACGCTGAACCTTCTGATCACTGTAAAGCACCATGTTATCGCGCAAATAATCGAAGCCGAACTCATTGTTCGTACCATAAGTGATATCAGCACGGTACGCTTCCTGCTTCTCTTCCTTCGTCATGCTGTTCAGGTTCAATCCGACTGTCAGGCCAAGGAACTCATACAGCTTGCCCATCTCAACAGCGTCACGGCTTGCAAGATATTCGTTGACCGTGATAACGTGCACGCCACGTCCAGTGATCGCGTTCAGATAAACCGGCATTGTCGCTGTAAGGGTTTTACCTTCACCAGTCTTCATCTCGGAGATATTTCCCTCGTGAAGAGCGATACCACCCATCAGTTGAACTTTATAAGGGTAAAGGCCCAGGACACGCTTGGCACCTTCACGTACGACAGCAAAAGCTTCAATCAGCAAGTCATCAGTAGATGCGCCGTTCTGGTAACGGTTCTTGAATTCCTCCGTCTTTTCCCTAAGCTGGTCATCAGACAGCTTTTCCATATCGCCTGCAAGCGCATCGATTTGGTCTGCCATTTTCGTCAATTTCTTGATATCGCGTTTATTCTGGTCGAAAATTTTCGTTAAAATCCCCATACAGACGCTCCTTTTATCTATTGAATCTAGTTGATTTCGATTGTTAAAAATTGTCCCAAAGAAAAAAGATTCGCTGTAAACGCACCGAATCCCTTTTAGAAAAATTCGATTTATTTCTTCTTACTATTCTACCACTTACAAATGGGGGTGACAACCAATCGAAAAAGGTGAAAAGTCCCACTGTCGGCTGACAGTGGGACCATGTATTATTGATTTTTCATAAACTCCAAAACTTCGAGGTCGATTTTGCCCTTCTCCTGCTCTCGTTCTTCGAAGTTTTCAGTGTGGATGTAGGCAGTGAGCGCTTTGTAGAGCTCTTCGTCGTCAGATGGATTGGCCTTTAGGTAATCAAGACGCTTGAGGTGCTGGACGATTGTTTCCCTGATTTCACCTTCAATTGCCACTATGTTCTGAGGCTTTGCTTTTGCAAAATAAAGCTGCTGCAAGCCGTAAATGCGAATCAATTCAGTGATTGGCTCCGGATGGTCGTCGACACGGAGATCGATGTAACGATCGTTGTAGCCGCCATAGCCGCCCTTCTCCTTGACGACAAGGAGAGCCGCCGACTGCTGGCCCCTGCTGTCACCGCCAGCTTGCTGTCCGGCGTCTAGTGCCTGAAGCAGCCGATGCGCGAGCGGCCCCTCCGTCGATTCAAACGTTTCAGCCATCGCCTTCACTGTATTTTCATCTACTAAAATATTCCCCTGCGCCGCAAAGTGCTTACCTGTCACTCCGCCTGCCCAGTCATAACAATATGTACCTGTAAAAGTTGCACCGTTTCCTTCGGCGTCAATCAAGCCAACCTGGCGCATCTCCTTGTCAGGATCATCCTTCGTGATCAGCTCCATCACTTCCTCAGCTGATTTCCCCTGGGCCATCAACTCAAGTGCCTGTGGTCCATATGCCGTATTTGCGTATGACTGTGTCGCCACAGCTCCAACTCCAGCCTTCGCAAACGGAACAACCGCCCCTACTCCAAGAAATTTAGATTGAACGGCAATCCCCCACTCTTTTTCCTGTGGGTCATAACCTACGATAGAAAATGTCATATGTATCGCCTCCTGTAAAAACATTTCGGCACTCGGCATAATATTTCCTTCAAAAGAACATATTAAAACCCACAGCCAATTTCTGACTGTGGGTAGAGTTTATGGTTTTTTGGTTTTATTGAGCTTCAATCAAACCATATCGTCCGTCGTTACGCTTGTAAACAACGTTTGTTTGGTTTGTTTCAGCGTTTGTGAAGACGTAGAAGCTGTGGCCCAGCATGTTCATTTGCAGGATGGCCTCTTCGCTGTCCATTGGCTTCAGGTCGAAGCTCTTAGTACGGACAACTTCAAGGTCCTCATCTTCTTCAACCTGCTCAACTTCTGTGAAAATTGGAGCGTAATCCTTCAAGCTATCCTTTTCACGGAACTTGCGGTTGACCTTTGTTTTATGCTTGCGGATTTGACGCTCAAGCTTATCCGTGATCAAATCGATCGCAGCATACATATCTTCATGAAGCTCCTCGGCGCGAAGCACAAGGTCCTTCATCGGAATCGTAATTTCAACTTTTGCTTTTTTATCCTGGTAAACTTTCAGGTTAACGTTCACATTGGCATTGGGTGACTCGGTAAAATACCGGTCAAGCTTCGCAACCTTCTTCTCTACATACTCTCTGATTGCTGGCGTTACCTCAATGTTTTCTCCACGAATGTTGTAGTTCATAGTGGACTCCTCCTTTGGGATATGACTATGTATTACTAATTCTATTTTACCCCAAAGAACTCCTGCAAAAACAGTCTGAAGATTTGACATTTTTATGTCTGTTTTTACCGTCGGAATAGTGGATAATTTGTAGGAACTTGTCCTAATACGAAAAAACCGCCCGATTAGGCGGTTTAGTTGCGTTTATCGTAGAACATTCCGTCAACGGATACGGAAGCATATGGGTTTTGGTACATATCTGATTTTTCCTTACGGTTCTTCAGATCTTTCAAATCCTTTTGGATCAGTGTTTTTTCTTTTGCTAAAAGCACATCGAGCTTTTGGTTGAGTTTGATAACTTTTTCAGCCAGCTCGGCTTCTTCAGGATTCGGCCGTTTAATTTCTTTCAAAAAAATATCCCGCTCAGCGAGCAGCTTATCCAGGAGCAGGATTTTCTCATCCCGATCAAATGTGCCTTCAAGCACTTGGACTAGCTTAGCTGTTGTTTCGTAAAACCTTTCCAGCGGGCTCATTATACTCTTCCGTCCGGGGAGAATTGCTTTTGTCTGTTAATTTGGATGACCTGCTTCCAAGTATCACGAAATTCCGTTACCAGGCCTTCCACTTCATCCAGGATTTCAAGGTCATTCTTAATATTTGCTTCCACAAGCCTTCTAAGCATGTAGTCATACATGCTCATCATTTGTTTTCCAACCTCAATATCGGGATTAAGCGTGACCATCAGCTCGCGGATAATGTCCTGAGCTCGTAAAATACTATTATTTTTATCTTGAATGTTCTTTTCACCAATTGCTTTTTTTGCCTGGTGTATAAACTTCAAACATCCGTTATAAAGCATCAAAGTCAATTCGCCCGGTGAGGCAGTATTGACGGAATTTTGTTTATAGGATTGATAGGGATTTAAAATCGCCATGAAAGCACTTCCTTCCTTACATGCCACTAAATTGAGACATCAGTTGGGCTGATTGTTCATTCGCTTTGTATATCGCTTTTTCCATAGCGGTGAATTGACGCCAATACCGATCTTCAACTTTTATCAATCGATTTTCAAAACGATTGATTTGTTTATCAATATTGTTAAGATTTCTACCTAGTGTAAATTGCGAATTCGTCCGGAATACATTTCCTGCACGCGCTTCAATATTTTTAACTGTATTTTCAATTGTTGACCTCAACCTTAAAACAAGTCCTTGAGAATCTCCAGCGCCATTATTATTAAATAGCTGATAAATTGCATTAGGGTCATTTTTAATTGCTTCACGTAATTTGTTATCATCAATGATAAGCTTGCCACCATCTCGATAATTACTCGATGTTTTTATTCCAATGTCGGCCAGTTGATCGTAATTATCATTAATACCATCTATGCCAGGTACTCCAAAAGTACCACCAAGGTCACTGCGCATTTTATTTAAAGCACCAATCAAAATGGAGTCGCCACGAAGCATACCGCTCTTAGCTTTCTCATCCCACAATTCCGCCTGCTTTTCAGTCATGCCCTCTCTATCTTCATCGGTTAAAGGTTGATATTTGCGGTATCGCTCTTCCTTAACTTCACTGCTAATTTTTGAAATAGTTTCATTATACTTATCCACAAACTCTTTAACAGATTTAAAAACAGTCTCTTCATCTGTAGCAGAACTAACTTTAACACTTGATGCAGTAGTTTTCTTAAGTGTGTACTCAAATCCATTTATAACAAAAATGTTTGATGAACGTGTTGTTCTTAAACCATTTATAGTAAAGTCAGCATTAACACCAGCCTTCCCCCTTGGAGGTATGTTACCAGCGTCCACTGCAAGCTGATTGTTATCGTCCATTTTTAATGCACTTGTCAAAAAGTCGCCACCCAAGTGTATTTCTGCATCTCCTATAATATCTCCAGTATTTTTTGCTGATATAGAAAACTTCCCTGTAACTGAATCAAAAAATGCAATAACCCCTGCATTAGAATTATTTATTTTATCAATAACCGTGTTTAATGAATCGACAGAAGGATCAATTGGTATAGGAGTCATGACCCCTAATTTCCCATCCTTCCCTATAGATTGAATGGTTATTTGGGTATCTGAAAAAGGTTGAGAGAACAATCCCCTCTGACTATCCAGGGTCTTGTTCGGATCAAAACCTTCAAGGTTCGTAACTACACTTCCATTGCTTGTCATATTTGCCGCTTCTGCAAGTGTATGAACTTGAAGGCTAGAATTCATATTGGATGTTGCACTAATACTCCTAACTGACACTGCACTTTCATCTGAGGTTGTTACAATCTTTTTAGTAAACGTGGAAGAACGGTACAAACCATTCTTAATTAATTCATCCAAATCTGCTAGCAACTTGTTCATTGTTCGATAATCATCACGCTGCCATTCCATTAACTGCTTTTTTTGATGCAGTTTATTCAGTGGAATTCTTTCAGCTTTCATTAAGTCGCCTACAAGCGTATCAATATCCATTCCGCTGGCGAGACCGCCTATCCTTACCATTTTTCTGCACCTGCCTTCTATATTTTCTTATCTACAATCAAACCAAGGAATTCTGTCATCGCTGCGTAAAAGTCTAGCATTTTTTTCGGTGGGATTTCCCTGACAACTTCCTTTGTTTTTTCATCAACTAATGCTACATAGTATTCCTGCAACTTCTCATGATATTGGAATTTCAAAGATGTTTGGGATTGCTGGAGGTATTTATTCAGTCCCTCAACTACACCTTCAATTTTCTCTCTTTGAACGACCTGAGATGCTTCTTCTGCAGTAACAAGCTTATTCATTTCGGTGTCACCTTGCGCACCGATGTTGTCAATTTTCGTCTTAATCGTTTCGTAGATGTATGTACTTGGTGTATCTGAAGAGAGACGGTTAATCATGCCATTGCCTCCTCTAAAGCGCATTATATTTATTATATCGGTACAACCATATCTCTCTT
The DNA here is from genome assembly GCF_020422885.1 of Mesobacillus sp. S13. Classification (NCBI taxonomy): domain Bacteria; kingdom Bacillati; phylum Bacillota; class Bacilli; order Caryophanales; family Bacillaceae; genus Mesobacillus; species Mesobacillus sp. S13. Next base: position 4,251,869 of record NZ_CP084622.1, read on the forward strand.
TAACTATTATGAAATAAAAATAATTACCACATTTTAAAACGATGAAAACTTAGAATCTATGGCAGGTTATAATCCAGTTTTGAGTTAGTCACATTTTTAAATAACAGAAAAGGCTCCTCAATTGAGGAGCCACATAAGCTTCACTTTACATTAACTATCCTTGTGCCTTTTACTAAATATCCATTATCAAGATAAGCGCAGAATCCTAATTCCACTTTTCCTGTTTTCCAGTTGAAGTCTTCACGCTCGAATTTGAAATGGCCTTTTTCTGCTTGCTTTAACAAACCTTTGTTATCAACTTTCGGTGCTACTCCGTTAAGTAATACTGTCGATACATCAAATGTAGAGCGAGCAAATTCACCTGGCAGATCTGCCTTGACTGTGAAAATTCCTTTATTGCCCTTAATCACTTTTGGCAGCACTTGAATTGTTGCTGGGATATAAACTACAAACTCTTTTTCAACTGTAGTCACTAATCCTGCGTTGTCAGTTACCTTGATTTTTAATTTGTATACTCCCGGCTGGTCGAGTTTAATCACATCACCATTCTTGTATACAACTCCATTGACTGTCACTTCTTCAGTCGCAACACCAGAATGCTGGTCAAAAGCGTTATATGCGATGGTGAATTCTGAACCAAGCATATACTCTTCGTTCATGTCAGCAGTCACTTCAGGAGCAGTCTTGTCGACCTTTACCGTAATTAACTTTGCTTCTTCCTTGTTTCCAGCGGCATCTTCGCTGTAATAAACAACTTCATTCTTACCTTCCTCAGATACCTCGAAGCTTGCACCTTCAATGAACTCTGAGCCATTGATTGAATAATATGTCTTAGCCACTCCACTTAAATTGTCTTTTGCAGCCAACACAACCTCTTTGTCAGTGGTGTACCAGAGATCCGAAACATTGTCAGTTGTAACCGGGGCCTGGCTGTCGATTTTAACTTTCTGGGTTTGAACTTCCTCTATGTTTCCTGCTTTGTCGGCACTATAATAAGAAACCTCGTAAACGCCGTCCGCTTCAAGCAAAATCTCTGTTCCTTCAATGTATTCTGATCCATTTACCGAATAGAATGTTGCCACAACTCTACTTGTCTCATCGTTTGCAGCAAGAACGACTGTCAGAGCCTCTTGATACCACTTATCTTCTACGTTTGATGTAGTAACTGGTGCGTAACTGTCGATTTTCACTTTTTGTGATTGTGCAGCTTCTACATTACCTGCGGCATCCACACTGTAAAAAGAAACTTCGTACACCCCGTCTTCTTCCAGAGTGAACTCTGACGCTTCAATGTATTCCAATCCATTCACTGAGTAGAATGTCTTGGCAACACCACTTGTCTCATCAGTTGCAGCAAGTTCAATCTTCACAGCCTCTTGATACCACTTACCTTCAATATTGGATGTAGTAACTGGTGCTTTACTGTCGATTTTTACTATCTCAGATTGAATGTCTTCCACATTCCCGGCATGGTCAACACTGTAGAATTCCACCTGATGCTCACCATCTCCAGCAACAGTGAATGTCGTTCCTTCAGCAAAATCTTTGCCATCCACAGAATAGAATGTGTTGGCAACTCCGCTTAATTGATCTGCAACTGATAACTTCACTTCCACATCTGCCGTTGCCCAATCTTCAGTCATATCTGAAGCAGTTTGCGGCTTTGTCATATCGATTTTAACTTCGGTGGTCTGCACTTCTTCTTTATTGCCGACTTTGTCAATCGAGTAGAAAGATACCTGATGGACACCTTCACCCTCAACTGTAAAAGATGTGCCTTCAACGAATTCTGAACCATTTACTGAATAATAAGTTGCTGCAACTCCGGTTTCATTATCTGTTGCTGACAATGAAACTTTAACCTCACCATTAATCCAATCTGTTGAAACATCAGACGTAGTCACCGGTGCTTCTTCATCAATGATTAACTTTGCCAATACCGTTTCGGATGGATCAGATTCACCAAACGAGTTACTGTAGGATGTTACATAGTATAGATGGTTGGCATAGGTTAAGTTTTTCAACTGATACGAAAGGTTATTTACTTTCTCCGCAATTAAAACTGGTTCTCCATCAATCAACTCATAAATATTGTAACCATTTGCATAGGTGACAAAATTCCAAGTGATTGTCGCACTTGTCTCACTAGTAAGCTTCAGGTTAGCGACCGGAGCCTGCATTTCTGGGTAAATGATGTTTTCAGTCCAGGTATTAGACACTGGCGACTCTCCAAATCGGTCACTGTAAGCGACAACTTCGAATGAATGAGTCTCTTCTGTAAGATTGTACACATCGTATTTCAGAGCTTTACCTTTATAAAGTAATTCTCGATTTTCACCAACAACTTTATAAACCTGGTAGCCGTTTGCCCATGTTACCTGCGGCCATGAAAGGTTCATATTGTTTGCATTAACTACTTTTCCGGTCAATACTGCCGGCTGCATTTCAGGCCATACCATGGTTAACTCTATTGAACTAGATAACGGGGATTCTCCAAATCGATCACTATAAGAGTGGACTTCGTATTGATAGTCCCCTTCCGGCATATTCGTGAAGGAAACCGAAGTACCGCTAACCGTCCTTAAAAACTCTTTTCCACCGTCTGTAACTTGATAGATATTATAGGTTTTTGCATACTCTGACTTATCCCATCTTAAAATGATGTCATTTCCGTTATTAATAGTATAGTAAGCATCTTCTGGTGCTTGCATAATTGGGAAGACTAAAGTGAATTCTACTGTACTTGCCTCAGCAGACTCCCCGAATCGGTCACTAAATGATGTTACCTGTATTTTGTAATCACCTTCTGGCATGTTTGATAACACAGCTGACGTACTGGTTGCTGTTCTCAATAACTCTCTTTCACCGTTTTTAACTTGATAGATATTATAGGATTTTGCAAATTCGGCAGCGTCCCACTTCAAGTAAATATCATTCCCATTATTAATAGTTTTGCTAATATTTTCTGGTTTTTGCATTTCCGGGAAATTAACGGTCACATTCACTTGAGTTCCTTCACTGGATTCACCAAAGCGGCTGCTGACAGAACGAATGAAATAGACATGCTCTCCTTCAGACACATTGGAAAGAATTTTCCTAGGAGAAGATGAAGAAGACAATGAACCTGCAAAAACTTCCTCGCCATCTATCTGTTCGTAAATATTGTAACCAGTAGCATAACTTACAGAATCCCATGTTAGAGAAACATCATTTCCATTTAAAATTGCAGCATTTACATTTTCAGGTTTCACCATTTCAGGGTGAACTACAGAAATCTTTATAGCAGTTCCTTCAGGGGATTGACTAGAGAAATAGGAATAAGAATAAACGACAAACTCTAGTTCTCCTTCTGGCTGGTTAGATAAATAAACATATGTTGATCTTGGCGAAGACTTCAGAATTTTTTCTCCATCAACAACCTGATAAACTTTGTAGCTTGCTGCATAGTCTACAGCATCCCACTGCAGCTTGATGTCATTACCACTCGAAATTGAATATGTTATATTTTCAGGAGCCGGCATCACATATCCGTCCAGGGTAACCTCTACTGGGCTGCCGATTTTTGATTCACCAAATCTGGAAGAATACGAATATACTTCATACTTGTATTGGCCAGCTTCCAAATTGCTATAAGAGATACTTGTACCAGAAACAAATCTTTTCAGGACTTTTTCTCCATCAAGAATCTGATATACATAATAGCTGTTGGCATATTCAGCCTTATCCCAGCTCAATGTGAAACTAGTTGGGTTGGTCACAGAATACTCTACATTGGTAGGTGGGGCAACATCTGGATGTTCAAGAGCAGTACTGATTTCAAGCCCTTCTTTTGATTCTCCGATTCGAGCATTATAAGCAAAGATTTCATAATGATAATTCCCTTCTGGGAGATTAGTGAAAGTTTTAGTTGTTCCTGTAATTGAATCTTTTAAAACCTTAACACCGTCTATGATTTGGTAGACATTATAATTGCTGGCATTGACAACAGAATCCCAAGTCAGGGTTAAATCATTACCATTTTTAACATTAACAGCACCATTTTGCGGTGCATCAAGTTCATATGTTTCCACTGTAACTGTTAACTTGGCACTATCTTCTGATTCACCAAAACGGTCGCTATATGAGTGGATTTCAAATTGATAGTCGCCACTCTCTTGTTTTTGATAGTTTATATAATTTCTTGTAACTGTATCCTTCAGCACTTTTTCTCCATCAACAATTTGATAGACTTTGTAGCTGTCGGCATAGTCAACTCGATCCCAGCTAATATAAATATCATTAAAGTTCTGCACTTTTGCAGTAGCATTAGGGGCCTGCATTACTACCGGACTAACCGTTAGTGAGATTTCACTGCCTTCTTGTGATTCACCAAAGCGGTCGCTGAAGGAATGAACGATATATTTGTAATCACCCTCAGGCTTATTCACTAACTTTATGTTTGTTGTTGTAACCGTTTCTTTTAATACCTTTTGTCCTTCTATTACCTGATAGACATTATAGCCTTTCGCAAAAGGAACACTGCTCCATTTTAAGGTTACATCCGTTCCGTTAGAAATAGTGAAAGTCGGATTATCCGGCTTTGTCATTACCGGGTGAATAAGTTCAACTGATATAGCATCTGTAAGCACCGATTCCCCGAAATAAGGGTTAGCTGCAGATACTGAATATGTATATGTGCCTGCTGCTGAGTTCGTAAACTTGTAACTATTTGAAGTCGTGGTCGTAAGCAGCTTATTTTCACCATTTTCCAAGACTTCAAAAATAGAATACTCTTGAGCATATTGAGATGATTTCCAATCAAGGACAATATCATTACCATTTTGGATTTTATAAGACAGATTTGCCGGGGCTTCCATTGAAGGATAAACAACATCCAAAGTTATCGGAGCCGATGGCCCAGATTCGAACTCACCGCTCAAAGTGGATATTGTATAGGTATAACTGCCTTCTGGAAGATCATTCAAGCTATAAATATTTGTTTTGGCCGTACCAAGCAATATCAACTGGCCTTCTTTAATTTCATAAACATTATAGCCAGTTGCTCCATATACAGTATTCCATGTGAGTTTTACATCTTCAGGGGATGGATTCACGTAAGCGAGATCCGTAGGGGGTAGCATACTGCTTGCATTGTTAGCGAATGCTGATCCAATTGGCAAAACCAATTGAGCGATTAGCAGCATAACTACTACTAGAGACGGGAATTTAAATAATCTCTTAAACATATTTCTCTCCTTTTGCGAAAAAAGGGCAAACAAAAAGACCTTAACAAGGTCCATAGAAAATACGCTATGTATCCTTGTGGCAACCGGCTGCCATCCACCAAAATAACTAGTAAGGTAGAACAGGCCCGTGGCTTTGCGTCCTATAGTTTCCCATAGTTTGCCTTTTTCACTTGTATTTCACTTTATCATAATACAATAGACCCAATATTAAAAGGTATTTATACCCATAAGTTTTATTTTTAAGAAATTTATAAGAAGTTACTCTTCAATTATTAATCAACAGAAAAAGAGGTTTGTCCATTGGACAAACCTCATAAGTTTAAAATTAACGAAGAAGTTGAAGAACTCCCTGCGGCTGTTGGTTAGCTTGAGCAAGCATAGCTTGAGAAGCTTGAGCAAGGATAGAGTTCTTAGTTTGGTTCATCATCTCTTTTGCCATATCAACGTCTCGGATACGTGATTCTGCAGAAGTTAAGTTTTCTGCAGTAGTGTTTAGGTTATTGATAGTGTGCTCTAATCGATTCTGATGCGCACCGAAAGTGGACCTTGCAGTATTGATAGTATCAATAGAAGTTTCAATGGCTGATGTAGCAGAGGCAGATGATAAAGTTTGTGCTGCAACAGTGAGACCTACTGCAAATACATCGGTGTCATCATCACTAATTACAATATCAATCGTACCAGCAAATACGTTAGTTCCATTAAACTCTGTATCAGAAATGATCTTATCAATTTGAGTTCCCAATTGGGTCATTTCAAGATCGAGGTTCGCAATATCTTCAGTGTTGTATGTGCCGTTAGCTTTCTGTACTGATAATTCTTTCAAACGTACTAGCATGTCACTAACTTCGTTCAATGCACCTTCAGCAGTTTGGATGTAAGAAATACCATCTTGAGCATTCTTAGAAGCTTGTTCTAATCCACGAACCTGACCGCGCATTTTTTCAGAGATGGATAGACCAGCTGCATCATCAGCTGCACGATTGATACGAAGACCTGAAGATAGCTTTTCCATCGACTTCATTTGAGCGTTGTTAGCATTACCTAACTGGCGGTGCGTGTTTAACGCTGCGATATTGTGGTTGATTCTCATTATTTTTTTCCTCCTTGAATGTTTGGTCCACATCCATGTGAACCGAAATGATTAGCTCAGGGAAATAATGTCGGCCGCCCATTTCCCTTTACACTATTATTATCGTCGAACAAATATATTTGTTTAATAGTTTTTAAATCTTTTTTTATTTTTGTGCCTTAAAATTAATAATCAGGTTAGAAATGTCTTTAGAAGCTTGCTGGTTTTCCTCCTGAATTAATTCAAGAATTTCTTTACGAAATATTTCTATATTTCTGGGGGCTTTTATACCTAGTTTAACTTGATCATTTTTTGAGGAAATCACTGTTATTTCAATGTCCTCTCCAATTTTAATGCTTTCCCCATTCTTCCTAGTCAATACAAGCATCTTCTATCCCCCCTTTACTACATCCTTCTTAAAGATTGGGTGTTTTGTTTTATAACCTTCTTCATGTAATATTAATTGTTTCGCCTTATTATTCTTTGAATTAATGATTATTGGAGCTTGCAGGTTCGCTGTTGTTTTTTCAAATGGATCTTCTACAGTAAGAATAGAATATACACTCACATCTTCTTGAGATTTAAGTCCGAGATCCTCTACGAAAGAATCTTCCATTTTAAATTCATATTCCTTAAAAAAGGTAAAGGGATTGGTTACTACAAATGCTACGCTTGGTATTGTTAGTGATTGCATAATATAGAAGTAGTTATCATCCGAAAGTGGAAGTATAACAAACTCCTTTTCATCCGGGAAACCAGGGATTCCTTTGTCAAAGGATAAAACTTCATTGGGATTTATTTCAACATCACCGTGATACTTGGTAAAGATCTTCATTTTTCATCATTCCCTTATTATAAATTGTTCATAACTTATGCCTACATGCTTTACATTTCAAAGTCTATTTTTAAAGCTGGATACTGCTTGAGCGAAATTTCAACCAAACCTGGTGTCGAGGAAAAAATCGGCTTATTTACTTGAGTTTCAATAATCGGCTTATTTACCCTCCAATTAATATCAAGTTTCGTCGGTTCATATTCAATCTTTACACTGCCTGCTGAAGGAATCCATCCTATATTAAATTCTAAATTCGTTGGCTCGCTGTTTCTTTTTGCCTGGGAAGCAAGGGGATGACCACCGTTTTCAATCATCATTAATTCATCACCATCTTGGGCAACACGCGCAAGTCCAGCAAGCCAATCTTGATACCCTTGTTCAGCAGCTTCTTCAATTCGTCTTGAAATATTCTTTAAATCCATATCTTCCCTTGCTTTTGTTTGATCGATTGTTAACTTTGATGCCGTACGCTCAATATCAAGCTCGGCTTTAGGCTGTTGAATATTTAATTCTGCTTTAGGCTGCTCAATTGCCAACTGCGAATTTACTGTCTTTATTTGTATTTGTCCCGATGTAGAATGCAAACGAATCTGCGGTAGTCGCATGAACATTCCCTCCTAGAAAAAAAAGCTATTCCCAATGAGAATAGCTTATCTTAAAAAGTCTAAAAGCGTAGGCTGCAATATTCGTGCACCAACTCCTAGTGCTGCCCGGTGGACACTCTCCTGGGTCTTTAAATCAGTAATGACTTTTTCAATATCAGCATCTTCATTATCTGACAAGACCCTATTTGCAATTACTTCTTGCTGGCTGATACGGTAATCAACCATTTCAAGACGATTATAGCGTGCCCCTAACTCTGATCGTTCGGCGATCAGACTATCAATCTTTTTATCAAGTTCAACTAATACCCCATTTAAATCAGCAGGGGTATTATTTTCAAAGGCAGTTTGTATATTTTGTACCACACTAAATAGCTCTTGGTTAAATACATTAGCAGGATTAACATTCGCTCTTAATGAGACTCCGTGCGATATCTCCACCTTATAGTTATTTATTGATGGGTCTGATAGGTTTGCCGCTACTGTTGGAGGATTTTCAATTGGTACCGGCGGATGCTCGGTGTCCGTTCCATGGAATATATATCGGCCAGACACCTGGGTATTTGCAACTTGCACTAAATCGCTCTTAATCTGTTCGATTTCTCGAGCTACTGCTTCTCTATCAGTCGAACTGAGAGTTCCATTTTTCGCTTGTATCACTAATTCCCGGACACGCTGTAGTCCGTTATTTGCTTGCTCCAAACCAGCCTCAGAATTCTCCATCCACAAATAAAGTTCAGAAAGGTTCCTCTTATACTGCTCAACTTCCGTCAATCCTGAGCGGTAAAACATCCCTTTCATCGCTACAACCGGATCATCGGAAGGCTTAGTAATTTTTTTACCTGTAGAAAGCTGATCTTGGTACTGTCCCATACGGCGGTAGCTTTCGCTTAGGTTTCTTAATGAATTGGAAGAAAGCATTGATTGTGTTATGCGCATTTCATTTCACCTATCTTCCTACGGTTCCCATGCCGTTGATGATTTTATCGAGCATTTCGTCCTGGAGGGTAATCATTCGGGCTGATGCGTTGTAGGCATGCTGGAACTGGATCATATTTGTCATTTCTTCGTCTAATGATACTGAGCTAACTGACTTCCGGCGATTTTCCACCGACTCTCTCAGTGAGCCGCTATTTTGAGTAAGCCGGACAGCTTCTTGCGACTTAACTGCCATGCCGCCGATTACACCTTCATAGTAATTACGGAAGTTGGCTTGTTCGTTATCTCCGGCATAATCAAACTTATCATTAATGATATTTGCAAGCTTTAAGATATTCGTAGAATCACCGATTGTCGCATTCGCAATGTCTGACCCATCAGCAGTTGCGATGTTATCCAAGCTCTGATTGATTGCATCTGCCAACTGAATCCTGCTTGCAAACCCTTTACGTTGAAGATCAGCATTCTCGGAATCAGCAAAAAATGCATTACCAGCCTTCGTCTTGTTAGCAATGTCATTAGGGCTCATTCCTTCCTTGTGCACATTGTTAAACTCCGTCGCAAAGGTAAATGCAAGGTTATCCAACTCGGTGATCATTTCAGGATAAACTCCAGCCACCTTGCCATTTGCTTCATACCCATATGAATCTACTAAAGCTTTAAGCTTTCCTGTTGAATTTAATTCTGTAAAGTTAAACTTAGAATCGCCAATAGATAACGTCTTAACCGATTCATCTGCGCCATCAAAGTTTACAGTCAGATTGTTATTACGGTCACCGCTGACAAGGATCCCTAGCTCTTTCCCGCTGTCACTGACCATCTTGATGACTGCCTGTCCATCAGCCATTTTAAGTGAGCCGCCACCTGAGTTTGTGTAATCAACTTTAATATTCACCAGTGACGCTAATTGATCGATCAAACGGTCGCGCTCATCATATAAATCGTTTGGCAAATAACCATGTGGTTCGACATCTGCTATCTGACCGTTAATTTTACTAATCTGATAAGTTAACGAATTAATTTCTTTTTCGGTAACAGAGACCTCATTCTTCAAATCTCGTTGAATGGAAGAAAGAGAATTGTGAAGATAGTTGAACGTTTCTGCAACAGCAATCCCACGCTGGCGAACAACGGATCGCGCCCCCGGATTTGTCGGGTTCACCGCTAAGTCCTGCAGCGACTGCCAAAACTGGTCCATCGTCTTCGCAAGGCCAGATTCAGAAGGCTCATTCAATACTTCCTCAAGTTTTGTGTACGCCTCAGCCCTAGTTTCCCAGTAGCCCAGCTTATTATTTTCACTGCGGTACTGGATATCCAGAAAGCTTTCCCTCACACGCTGGATCGATCCAGCCTTGACGCCTGTTCCTACCTGCCCAGGAATCTGCGGGCGGTTAAGCGACGCATTTGGGTAAGGTTCTGTTTGCTCAAAGTTAATGCGCTGACGTGTATAACCAGGTGTGTTCGCATTTGAAATATTGTGTCCGGTTGTATGTAAAGCGCTCTGTTGCGTGAACATTCCGCGGCGCGCTGTTTCTAATCCCATAAAGGTTGAACGCATTTTCGTTCCTCCAAATATTATGCTTTTGAGTTGAACATTCCCGGTGATTGACCAGGCTTTGCTTTTTTGCCGGCTGGTGGTCCGTAATTGATTTCCTTTTCCTGCGGCATCACAAGACTTTTTGAAAAATTGATGAATTGCAATGACTGATGGATCATTTGCTGGTTTAATTCATTCCGAGCCTTTATTTCTGAAATGACCTCTACTAGATCTGCTTTAATTTTTAGAAGCTGATTCTTCTCCACTGGATTTGCCTCTGCTATTTCCTGTAAAGACGCATCGGGGGAAATACTTCTAGATACAGCCTGCCGCTCTTGCTCCAGCTTATTGATCGCAGCCATATGTGCTTGCTCATCCTTCAAGAGCTGATCGAGGGCAGCTGTGTCTCCTTTTTTCACGATACCGGTTTTCTTAACCGTCAATTCGTAAAGGCTTTTATGCAATTTAAGCATTTTATTCATGATGACAGTAAGTGATTCAGCAGACATAGACTGCCCTCCTTATTAGGCATAAAGAAACACTCGCTGCGAGACGAGTATTTTCCTTATTTATTACGATAGAAATTGATGATACTCTTTGCTGTTTCTTTTGAATCCAGTTTATACGTTCCGTTTTCCACCTGGATTTTCAATTCCTCAACCTTTTGCTTGCGATCCACAGAAATCTGGGAAAGCTGCTGCATTTCTTTTGCAGTCGAAGAAATCTCCACCTTATCAGCCTTTTTATTTTGCGAAGATGCTGCTGCATCCAGTTTGTTCATCTGGCGTTTATATGGATTGATCCCCGATGGGCCAAAGTTATTATTTATTTTCATCGTCTAAACCTCACTTTCAGAACGATTTCTACTTTTATTATCGGCAATCATCCGCCGATATTTAATGATTCTTTTCACCTAATCTCTGTGCGTGAAAAAAGTCGCACGTTTTGCCAGTTCTCGCTTTCTTTGTTCCTCATATTCAACCGTTTTCAAATCAGCTCTTAGACTGCTTGAACAGGATGCGCAGAGTCTTCCTTCACGTATAATGCTTCCACATTTATCACATGGATAGCCAAAGTTCGGAAATTGTGTAAGTTGGAACCTGCCTGCTTTAATGAACTTTAAAATCAACTCTTCAGAGACACCTGTAGCTTCTACAACTTGTATGATTGTCGCAGCTCTATTTTCACGCTTTCTCATGAACTTAGCCACTGTATCATACGCTGCCTCTTCTTCTTTCCAGCATTTTTCACAAACATCACGAAATTTATTTTTCACATATAGCGAATCACATTTTTGGCAATTTTGAAGGTCCAAGGTCCCTTCCTCCTTCAATTTTATCTCAATCAGCGTGCCAAAGTGAATGAATACACCTTCGCCGCTCCATTTTCCCTTAGTATTTTGGCCGCATGCCTCAGCGTTGAGCCTGTAGTATATATATCGTCAATCAGCACAATTGTTTTACTGTTTAGATTTAGGTCTGAATCGAATTTGAAGACCTGCTGTAGATGAATTCGATCTGAACGCGATTTTTTTGACTGTTTTTCGGTATGGACTCTGGATAACAGTTGGGTTGATTCAAAGCCAGCTGTGGTAATTATGGCTTCCGCCTGGTTGAAACCTCTTTCATATAGTCGTTCTTCACTGAGCGGGATGGGAACAACATAATCATATTGCAAAGCTTGCAAAGCCTGTCGGAGATCTTCCGAAAAAATCTCCGCAAGTACATAGTCCCCGCGGAATTTGAATTGGGCCAGCACATCTTTTGTAAAATCGGTATACCGATAAAGTGAGCGGTTTCGATCTAGGCTCCCACTCCAGTGCTCATCTTCCTCCCATCGCTTGCAATCGAAGCATAGATTACCCAATCTATACTCCGCTTCCAAAAAGGCAAATGGCCTGCCGCACATCTCGCATACTTCACCTGTGATCGGAGCAAAGTTCTCTTTGCATTCTCTGCAAACCTTTGAGACTTCTTTTATGCCAAGAAGAGTGTTCCAAGACAGAATAGCTTCAACCTCCGCATGGCAAATCAGACAGTGATCCCCTTTCATACATCAATCAGCCCTTTCTTGATTCCTTCTTTATTCATCATCATAATCTGGCTTCTGGCACTGAGCATCGCTTCGGTTTTACCATAATGAAAAAACGTAACACTCCCTGTCGGATACTCAGCACTCCTTCCTGCCCGCCCGGCAATCTGAACGAGAGCGCTCTCGGTAAAAACCCTGTCCTCCGACCCGATCACGGCAACATCGATATTAGGGATCGTAACACCTCGTTCAAGGATGGTTGTGGTAAGCAAGATGGGGATTTCTTTGTTTCGAAACTTCATGACTTTTTCTTTTCTGTCAGGATCTTCTGCATGGACCATTTCAATGAGAGGATGCAATTGACGAAAGAGGGTGAGGATTTTGTCTATGGATTTGATTTTTGGAGCAAAAATCAGTGCTTGTTTGCCTCTGGCTAATCTAGCTTCTATCCATTTCATAATATTTGGAGGAAGTTTCCCTTTAGACAGTTTTTTCTCCCAGTTCCCGGACCACACAAACTGTGGTACCGGCAGCGGATGCCTATGAAAGCGGGCAGGAATCGTAACATAATTTCTTTTTCCTAAACGACATTCCTTCTGCCATTGTCTTTTAGGGGTGGCAGTTAAGTAAATCAACGAGGAAGTTGGTTTTCTGGATTGCTGAACGGCATATTGGAGAGTTTCGTCAATTGAATAAGGAAAGGCATCGACTTCATCCACAATCATCACGTCGAACGACCTGTAAAAGCGAAGCAGCTGATGCGTTGTGGCGATGGTAAGCTGGGCATACTCATGACGGTCTTCACTGCCGCCATAGAGAGCAGCAATCTTTATATTTGGAAACACTTTTTTCAATCGAGGTGCCAATTCCAAAACCACATCCGTCCTAGGAGTAGCCACACATACCCGTTTGCCTGTGGATAAAGCCTGTGCAATCCCGGCAAATAACACTTCCGTTTTACCTGCCCCTGCAACTGCCCAGACAAGCAGCTCTGATGAGTTTTCCACAGCTTCCACAACTCTTAGAGAAGCAGCCTTCTGCCCTTCTGACAATTCACCTCTCCACTGAAGTGGCTCCGTCACTTGATCAAACCCCGGTTCCGGTCCAGCCCAGCTGACAAGCGACGTGCATTCACTCACCCTCCCCATCATCAAACACTTGCGGCAATAGAAATCTGCTTTTCCACAACGCGAACAGGGAAACTCCGCAAACCATGAAGGATCTGTCGTACCGCATCTTGTACAGGAAAGTGGCTTCTGCTTAACTCCCTTGCGGTATGCTAAATAACTTAGTTCATGGTGCTTCTGTATTTCTTCCATCAAAAAAGGCAAATCCTCCAATAGCAGCTGTTTTCCAGTCAGCAATCTTTGTAGTTCAGGATTGTAGTGGAAAGAGCGATTTGTGGATAACGGGGGCAACTGCGGAAGTTCCATGTCGGTGAATACCCATTCATCAACAGAATATTCAGTGTTGGGAATTAAATTTTCTTCTTTTATCAAAGTTAATCACAGCCTTTTGTGGATTTTCATGTGGATAACACGGTTTTTATGTGGATAATGTGGGTTATTTTGTTGGTAAGTGTCTGTTCGAGTTAATGTAAGCGGTTATTACTGTGGATAAGTAAAGGTAGTATGTAAAATATCTGTTAGTAAGTGGATTTTTTTGTTGATAACTACTGTTTTTATGTGGACAATCAGAAAAGCGCAAGCGCCTTGGTCAGCCCCGACAAGCGCTGGAGGGCCGACCGGTGAAGTAGTTCTTTGACTTCATTGGGCGGACCGAAGCGAATCGAGGGGATAGGCGCTGGAGCTGGACAAAGAAAAAAACGCCAAATCCCCCTACACGGATCTGGCGCTTCATCATAGTTGTAAGAACTTTTCCGTAGTTATTTCTTGTACCAGCCCATCCCCATTGATCCTTCTCCAAGATGGGTTCCGATGACTGGGCCAAAGTAGCTTAACATGAATTCAACATTCGGGAACTGAGCCTCTAGCTCGCTTTTCCATTCTAGTGCTTGTGCTTCACGATTGGCATGGATGACAACCGCCCGGTACTCATCGCCGCTGTTGGCATCTTCCGCTAACAATTCAACGACACGGTTCATCGCCTTCTTACGAGTACGGACCTTTTCATACGGCACAATCTTCTTGTCCTCAAAATGAAGCAAAGGCTTCACCTGCAATAAGCTTCCGATCAACGCCTGGGCACTGGATAACCGGCCGCCGCGCTGAAGGTGGCTTAAATCGTCCACCATGAAGTATGCACAAATGGATTTCTTCACTTCATTCAAGCGCTCGATGATCTTCTCAGGCTCAACACCCTGCTTTGCCAACTCTGCAGCTTCCAGCGCATAAAAACCTTGGACCATGGCGCTGATTTCAGAATCAAATGGATATACCTTTATACCATCTACCATTTCCCCTGCACTCACTGCGCCCTGGTACGTGCCGCTAATCCCGCTCGACAAATGGATACTTATTACCGAGTCGTAATCCTTGGCCAATTTTTCAAAAAGCTCGACGAACTCGCCAATCGGAGGCATAGAAGTCGTCGGAAGCTCACGATGCTTCACTTCCTCGTAAAACTCTTCTGCACTTATATCTATATCTTCTCTATATGTCTCATGATCGAAAATCACGCTCAACGGAATCATGTGGATATTCCATTTCTCCCGCAACTCTTTCGGGATGTAAGCAGTGCTATCCGTGATAACTGCCGTTTTCATTATAATATTACCATCCTTATGTTTTTCTCTACAGTATGTACAATCCCATTTTATATGAACTTCCTGCAAAATGCATTCTTTCAGGAAAACTATTTGGGTAAAGAATTTTGGAAGTGCGGAAACTGGTTGGATAGTACAGTTTTCGTGTCTCATATTGTTTCTTATAAGACCTTTTTGGGTTTGCACTCATTTCCCTGCGGTTTGACCTTGATTAGTTTTGCACGAAAAGTAGTGGCAGAAAACTTTTATCAAAGAAAAATAATTTTTACAGCGACATTTTTGTTTTTATAGCGAGTTTATCACTTATATAGCGACTTTCTTGTTTTTATAGCGATTTCGTCATTTATATAGCGACTTTTTCGTTTATATAGCGAACTGGAAAAAACAGCTGATTTTTCCCAGCCAAAATCCAAGTAGTTCTGCACCAAATTTCAGGATTATAGGTTTCTATATCACCTTCCACCGGCCAATCACCCGAATCTGTATCTGATAAAATTAAAAAACGCTGGCAATCGATTGCACAGCGTTACAAATTTAAGAGACGTATGAACAATTTGAACTTTCCAATCCTCTATTATTAATTTCTTCTTCCAGCATTTCAATAAAGGTTACATCTAAATTTAACAGAGTAGCCTTTTGGTAAGCTTCTAGTAATTTTTCATCTGTTAAGTCCAATAGCGTAGATATTTTGACCACCCCTTCGATTTACTGTTCCCTAATTATATCGGAATTTATTAAGATTTTGTAAATCTCTGGCGGTTTTTTTGTCGTATTTTTCCAACAAAAAACGACAAAAAACCACATTCATCATGTCGACAAATGTGGTTTCTTTTGTTATCGAACTTCTACCCATCCATTCTTTATGGCAACTACTACTGCCTGGGTACGGTCGTTAACATTCATTTTTTGCAAAATATTGCTTACGTGGTTCTTGACTGTCTTCTCACTGATAAACAGCGCTTCACCAATTCCTCTGTTGCTCTTGCCATCGGCTAAAAGCTGGAGGACTTCACATTCGCGGCGAGTCAGCAGGTGAAGCGGACGTCGTATTTCCACAGGGGAAACATACTTATCTTGTCCATTTTCATCCTCAGAAAGACGTCGGTATTCTTTTACCAGGTTGTGGGTTACACGCGGGTGCAGATATGAGCCCCCATCTGCAACTACTTTTACAGCTTCGACTAATGCATCGGCATCCATTTCTTTTAATAGATAACCTGTTGCGCCAGTTCTAAGTGCATGGGTTACATAATTTTCATCATCATGGATGGATAGAATGATAACCTTTGACTCTGGATACTTTTCAATCAGGTTAGCTGTCGCTTCCACACCATTTGTATTAGGCATGTTGATATCCATAATGACAACGTCTGGCTGATGCTGATCAACTAGCTGGATTGCTTCGCTGCCATCGTCTCCTTCAGCAACTACTTCAAAAGACGGTTCAAAATCCAGGATCCGTTTTACCCCTTCTCTGAATAATTGATGGTCGTCAATAATGACAATCTTGGTTGTCATACATTCGCCCTCCCTTACGGCTTCTGTCTCTATTTTTTATCTCTAGTGGCGGCTATAGCCGCAATTGCTCTTTTTAATGATTCAATGGTATTTGGATAATAACCAGCGTCCCTGCACTAATTTTTGAATGAATGGCGAGCTCACCTTCAAGCAGTTCGACTCTTTCCTTGATTCCAAGGATGCCAAAAGACTCAGGCTTCCTGTCGTTGATATCGAAACCATTTCCATCGTCTTTTATGACTACCATAACATTGTCTTTTTTAATCTCCAGCTTCACCTGGATCAAATGAGCATTCGCATGCTTGAGCGCATTTTGAACCGATTCCTGAACCATTCGGAACAGCGCAACTTCATACTTAGCAGGGAGTCGATGATCGGTCCCAATATTAATGAATTCAATTTTTGTGGAACTATGATACTCTTCGATTGTCTGTAAATATTTTTTGAGGGTAGGAACAAGACCGAGGTCGTCAAGAGCCATTGGCCTTAAGTCATAAATGATTCTTCGGACCTCATATAGTGCGCTTCGCACCATTTTTTTCATATCCTTGATTTCTTTGATTGCTTCGTTTGCGCTTCGCTCTTTATAAACCTTTTCAATCAAATCCGAGCGCATCATCACATTTGCCAGCATCTGTGCTGGACCGTCATGAATCTCACGTGAAAGGCGTTTACGCTCTTCTTCCTGAGCTTGTATGATTTTTAGTCCGAAGTCCTGTTTTTCTTTTGCCGTTTCAAGCGCTTCACCCATTTTCCTTATATCACTCATCATATAGTTCATGACTACTGAGATTTGGGAAACAAGATGTTCTGCCCGTTCAATCGTTTCGTTTAGACCAATCAATCTCCGCTCTAGATCGTCGCGTTTTTCACGGAGCTGTTTTTCTGTCTGTCGGTTCAATGTCAGGTCCATCTGAAGCTTATGAGCAACTTCATATGCTTCCCTGACTTGTATTTCAGTGTAATCTTTAAAATGCTTGCTCACTTCAGAAAGCCGCTTCCTCGCAGACCTTACCTGCATTTCAAGCTTATCGCCCTCATTAATGATCTGTGCGACTTTTCGCTTGATTTCCTGGAGCTCCTGCGTGATAGATTCAAAGTCATTCCTGCATTCTTCTCCAATTCGGAAGATTTCATCTTTGCTGTTACCGACAGTCTCTATCATTTTTTCCAAAATGATATCCAGTGTTTTGCTGTCGAATTGTTTAATTACCATGAATAACTCCCCCACGGGTGGCACTTAATGATATTTTAGCGTGAAAAGTTATTTGTTACTAATATCAACAAGAAAATCATGCCATTTTTAACAAAAATCGTCATAAAGACATAGTTTTGATTTTTCATTCTAAGTCTTATATCCTATAATTCTAGGAGATAAACCTCCAATTGCATACAAAAAACTTTCTTCCAAATAATGTTTCCGCAACAATGAAAGGCTGTCAGACCACTAACTATTATAACATTCAAACACTTGCCCTGTATTAAAGTTATATTACAATCATAAGACATGTTGTTTGTGGCTAACTTGATACTTATAATGATTATATGAATTGTAGCATTAACACCGTTTCGGGAAAATAGAAATCGATGTGAAGGTGGCCGCAATCTATTGGGAAAATTTTTAATAGAGAGGAGCAGGAGACATGCTTCCTAGCTACTTTACTGTAAAAGGACATGGAATCAACGAAATAGAGATTCAAAAGTCTCGGTTCATTGCGTATATCTCTAGGGCCGAAACAGAGGAACAAGCACAGCAGTTTATCATGGACATAAAAAAGAAGAACTGGAATGCAACCCATAACTGCTCAGCCTATCTGATCGGAGAGAATGATCAAATCCAGAAAGCGAATGATGATGGCGAACCAAGCGGCACTGCCGGCGTTCCCATTCTCGAAGTCCTTAAAAAGAAACAATTAAAAGATACGGTCGTTGTCGTAACTAGATATTTCGGCGGTATAAAACTTGGGGCAGGCGGGCTGATTCGTGCTTATGGGAAAGCAACCTCTGAAGGACTTTCAGCAACGGGTATTGTTGAACGGAAGCTGATGCAGGTGATGCACACGACGATTGATTATACTCTGCTTGGAAAAGTAGAAAATGAACTACGATCATCAGTTTATCAATTAAAACATATCCATTATCTCGATAAGGTAACATTGGAAACCTATGTTGAGGAAGCAAAGAAAAACGAGTTTACCGAATGGATGGTCGAACTATCTAATGGTCAGGCAGAAATCCATGATGGAGAGGTTATTTATATGGAGGAAGACCTCTGACAAAAATTTGAATTTACTATAGAAGAAATAAATTGTAAAATGAAGTTTAGGCGAATTAATAATTCCCAAAGTTTTTAGACACATATACCTATTTAAGGAAAAGGAGAATATCATGGTTTCTGAACGACGCTCTTCTCTTAATAGCAAGAGAAGGAAGAGAAAAAGACTTGTCCGTTGGATTTTGATGCCTATACTATTGATTTTTGTGGCTGCTGCTGGATATGGAGCATTCTTATATACAAAAGCCGAAACCGTTATGGAAAAATCGTACAAACCAATTGAACGTGAAAAGACTCGTCCAGATGTGGATCCATTCGAAGAGAATATTTCTGTTCTCTTTATCGGAGTAGATGACAGCGAGACTAGGAAGTTCGAGAAAGGCTCAAGAACAGATGCATTGATGCTTGCGACTTTCAACCAAAATGACAAGTCGATTAAACTGTTGAGCATTCCACGTGATTCCTACGTATCCATTCCTGGCCGAACAAACAAAACGAGAATCAACCATGCCCATGCTTATGGGGGAGTTGAATTGACCCTTGAAACAGTGGAAGATTTATTGGATGTACCTATTGATTATTATGTGAAAATGAATTTTAATGCATTCATTGATGTTATTGATGCATTAAACGGTATTGAAGTGAATGTTCCTTACAACCTCGTTGAACAGGATTCAAACGACCGTGCCGGAGCAATCAGGCTTACGGAAGGATTACAAACTTTAGACGGCGAAGAAGCATTGGCACTTGCAAGAACTAGACACTATGACAATGATATTGAACGCGGCAAACGTCAGCAGGAAATTATCAAAGCGATTATCTCTAAAGCTGCATCTGCTGGATCTGTTACAAAATATGCGAATGTTATCGAGGCAGTTGGCGACAATATGACCACCGATTTAAGTTTTGATGAAATGAAGTCCTTCATTGAGTTTGCTACTGCAGGAAAAAATCTTAACACTGAAACATTAACACTTGCAGGTTCTGATTTAACCCTCGGCGGAGCTTACTACTATCAACTTGATGAAGCTGCTCTCCAGGAAACGAAGCTTAAACTGCAAACCCACCTTAACCTTGCTGGTAATGATTCATCATCAATTGAATCGACATCAATCAATACAAACGAAACTGCTTCACAAGACCCTTCTAATTAAGAAGGGTTTTTTTATTGGACTGATACATAAAAAAATAGTGACTCCTTTCTAATCCATTTACCACTGTATTAGTATTCCAAACCTAAAAAATAACCCTTTGCCTTGAGGCAAAGGGTTATTCCATATTTAGCGGTCTCTCGCTTGTGAATATTTCACTGTCCTGAATATTTTTAATAATGGTCTGTAGTTTTTACCGACAAGTCCAATGCTTTCAGCAATGATCTCAATAAGCAGAAGGAGAATCGCAATCAGTACAAAAGATCCCCAAAGCTTTGCTTGTGAAAAGATGACTGCTGCTAATCCGAAGAATGCAGCCATTGCATAAATCATTAGCACTGTTTGTCTATGTGTATAACCAAGGCGAAGCAAGCAGTGGTGCAAATGTGATTTATCTGGCGCAGAAAGCGGCTGTTTATTGACAATCCTGCGGATGATCGCAAAAAATGTATCAGAAATTGGTACTCCGAGTATAATAACCGGGACAATGAATGAAATGAATGTTACGTTTTTGAATCCCAGTAATGATAAGACTGCAATCATGTATCCAAGAAACAAAGCACCTGTATCACCCATGAATATTTTTGCCGGGTGGAAGTTATAAATCAAGAAGCCAAGCGTTGATGCTAAAACAATGGATGCAAGCATGACTGTATACTGGTCACCCATGATAATCGCCATTCCAGAAATGGTGATCAAGGCAATAGATGAAACTCCAGCTGCCAGTCCATCCAACCCATCAATCAGGTTAATCGCATTCGTAATACCAACAATCCAGAAAATAGTGATCGGTATGCTCAAAAATCCAAATTGGATTTGTGAATCGATGAATGGAATGTTGATGAATGTAACCTGGACTCCGCCCCAGACTACTACAAGGCCTGCTGCGGCAAGTTGTCCAAGCATCTTGATTTTTGCAGATAGTTCCATCATGTCATCCAGTACGCCAGTGATGATGATGATCAAGCTTCCTAAAATAATGGCTGTATTATACTCGGCCTCTGGACGAAGTATCAAAAGACCGATTACAAAGCTTATATATATGGCAAGTCCGCCTAGGCGCGGCATTACTTTTGCGTGTACTTTACGCTGATTAGGTGCATCAGTCGCACCAATTTTCAAAGCCAATTTTTTAACTAAAGGAGTTATAAGGATGGAAGCGATAAAACATACTATTAAGGTTACATAAACCATGAAGATCCTCCTCAAATGTATCTTGCCCATAGACGTAATAAAGAAAACAAGTAAATTCAATCCAACAAAGTATTCGACGATGAAACACAAAATAAGTTTCTAATTTTATAGATTAAATTTTTAATAGACTAATATCGACAAATGTATCATGAGGAATTATAACACAGGTTATATCCATTGCAAATAGAATTCCCGTTTTCGAGAAGATAAAACTTTTAGGTTAATTATCTAAAAATTCAAAAATAAAGATAGACCTAAACAGTCAATAGGTCTATCTTCTCGAATCAATATGTTTTTATCCATGGAAAGTTTCTGTATATTATGGAAAGAGACTCCGAAACTACTATTTATTAAAAGCCGAGGCAGGATTTCCCCGCATTAAATCTCCATCATCACGAATGAGCTTCTTTTTATTCTCCATAACCGTGAAGATCGAGCCGACCATGATTAATGCAGCAAAAACCATGTTCTTGAATGAGAAGTCTCCGCCAAGGAACAGCACATCGATCAGGATCGCCCAGGCAGCGTAGGAAATATTCAAGCCCATTGCGCGTACAGGCCCGACAAGATTGATTGCCTGATAATAAAAGATGTAAGAAAGCGTACCAGCTAAGGCAATTAAAGCAATCAGCCAAGTAGCATTCGTGCTGAGTACTTGCACAGTCACTGAATGACCGACGAAAATCGGAATAATCAAGAGACCAAATATGACCGCAGAAGTGAATTGTCTGATCAATAGAGCCTGAATTGGAGAAACCTGGTCATCCTTCATTCCATAAGCTACAATTACGGATTCCATTCCCCAGCCAAAAACGCAGAGCAGTATAAAAACCAAGCCAATGGACACGGTGCTGCCGCTGATCAGGTTTCCTGAGTAACTTAGCAAGGTAATGGACAAGATACTTGTTAATAAGCCTGCCCAATTCTTCAGGGATAATTTATCCTTCAGCAAGATAAAGGCAAAGAATGCGCCGATTGCCGGGTAAATCGATGAAATCGTGGCAGTGAATGAAGCACCGATACTTTGGACAGACAGCACATAAAAGGTCATTCCGACCGGTCCGCCAAGAGTTGCTGCAAGGACGACGAAAAGGCCGCTTCTCGTTTTAAGTTTCTTGAATGTTAACCCAAGCTCCCCTTTCACCCCTAGCAGGATCATCATCCAGATGGACGACATTAAATCATGTAGGAAGGTACTGATCAATGGCGCTGCAAGTGCGATTTCTGCAAAAGACATAAATGTCGCCGATGCCAGGATGTATCCGATTAAAATTGTATCAATAGCCCAAAAAAGACCAGACGATAGACCGAGCGAAGCTCCCTTGATGGTTTTACTGTTCAATTTTGGCTGCCTCCCCGAACTTTTGTTTAAATAGCTGAATGTTCTCTTTCGCACGGTTGTAACGGTTTAGTCCATACGGCCCAAAATCGTCACCGCAGGCTTCCTTCAATAATGTCCAAACACTCCACAGGAAATCCTGGAATATCTTGCTGATTATAATTCGTTCTCTTTCCTGGATGGTTGGCGTTCCGTCAAAATACTGCTTCAGAAATAGCTCTTCCTCTTTCTCATCAAAGCCGCACTCCAATGAGAAAGCAGCGAGATCCCACAGCGGGTCATTCATTCCACTATATTCCCAATCAATTAAATAAAGGGTGTCATTCGTGCTTCTGACAAAGTTCTCTGGAACCGTGTCATTATGGCATGGTGCAGGTTGCACATGCATTTTTTCATAATAATTTTTAAGCTCAATAACCTGGTCCTTTACTTCTTCATAATCCTCGAAATAAGTTCCGCCAGCTTTATCAGTCAGCAGTTCATATACCGCCAGTGTTTTGAATGTATCAAATTCATTAATCATTTCAATGCCTGAAGAATGCAGCTTCTTTAAGGTCATTGCTACCTTCCTGATATTTTCAGGCCGTTTCGCAGTCTTCGGATTCAACGTCTCAGCATCTGTAATGAATCGTGCAATCTTCAATCCGGTTGTTTCATCAAAATATAGCTGTTCAGGATTGATTCCGAGTGCGGCTACCAATTCTGTATTTTTCTTTTCCTCGATCCTGTTTATCATATCCTGTGTGCCTGCGCCAGAAACCCTGACAACATAATCTTCATCACCAATGGTGGCTTTGAAGTTTTTGTTGGTCATTCCTCCAAAGGGCTTTACTTCTGTGATGATATTCTCATCAATATCAAGTGCTGAAGCAATTGTTTGCCGTAGTTCGTATTCTTTAAACAGTGCTTCCTTCCTTATTAACATTGGATAAGTCTTATCAATCACAGCTTGCAGCTGAGCTGTATTATCAACCTCAGCCCAGATCATATCTGAGATTTTTAAGAAGCCAATATTTATTTTTCTAGAGATATCAAGGAGCATATATTCGTAATTCATGAAAGGATTCTTATTAAATTCAAACTGTCGCAGCATTTCCCTGTAAACATCGATTGAGACCTTCGTAACTCCAATCATCTCTCCATCTATACGGTTCATTTGATGGATGTCCTTTGAAATCTTATATAAATAGCCGTTCCTGATTTCAATATATGCTTCGTCACCAGACCCACTTTCTTTTGTTACGAGGATACAATCCCTCTCTTTTTGGTCTAGCAACTCAATGATCGCGTTTTCTTCTATTAAAATATCATCCTCAATTAATATAAAATCATCGTTTAAAAATTCCCTTGCCGCAGCAAGAGAAGCCATCGAGCCTGTCCATAAATAATCCGCATTATGAACGAAGTGAATACCAGGGCGATTAGCAATTGAAGGATGTGCGTCAAATGCCCAGGCTTTGTAACCCGTGACTATGACAATTTTTTCAATACCATTCCTTGATAGGATATCCAGCGTTCTGTTAATCAAGGTGATCTCATCAATAGGAACCAGGCAAACAGGCTCCTGGAAATCATTTTTAGCTCCAGCAGCAAGGATCACTGCATTTTTGATGCGCTTTTTTCCGCTAGTATGAAGAGTGACCTTAGTAGACTGAAACTCTTCCAGCTCCTGTTTAAGATACTCTTTGCCAGATTCAGTGACTGTATATTGAAACTTCTTGCCGTTCTTGTTTATGTCTAATAATCCGTTAGCAAGAAGCTTATTGATCGTATAATTTACCTTCCCAGCTGAAATATTGCATTTTTCCGCTATCGCTTTTTGGCTTAAATCCGGGAATTTGGATATAGTTTCTAAAATATAGAAGTTATACAAACGAATCGTCCTCTCAATTTAATATTTATATAACCATTTATTAATCATTCATTTTTTGAACGATATAATCATATCAGTTCAAAATTTGAAAGTAAACTCGAAAATGGTCATTTTCTGTAAAAATATTGAATCTCTTACTCAATCTTTTCAGCCGATACTAGGAATGCTCTCATCATCAGACACAGAGATACAGTCAATTTGGCACAGAAAAAGGTCAGCAAAAATTTACTGACCTTTGAAAAACCTTACTTCAGCTGTGCAACATTGAAGTTGATGATTTGATTCCGGAATTCCTCAATGATTTTATCATTCTCTTCCTTAGAGGAAATACCTTTGTATTCAGCCATGTAATCAATCATCCAGTCGTTAATATAGCGGTAATAATGGACGCTGTCCATATAGTTCTTCGCAACATACGTAATGGATGATTCTGTTTGGAAATCATAGAGCTGGACGTTGTCATACTGGCTTAATTTTTCGTATACTGCCTCTTTGAACTTTGCCCTCTCCTCAAGATACTGAGGATTTTTCCGGTAAAATGAAACATGGTTGACGATTGGATACGGCGCATAAAACAGCTTGAATTTGATATCAGGGTTATTTTTTACGAGAGGGATCAAATTCGCCTCAAAAGATTTCATCATATATTCCACATGTTCATATTTCGGCAGTTGGCTGCTTTGCTCCAAACCATCGAGCTTGGCCGCCATGCTTTCAATTGATTGCGGCGGCACCCCGCCACCGAATTTATATAATGTTTCCACATCCCTCTTCCGTTCGTCACCTTCCTTGTTGGCTAAAATGTTATCATACATCACCTCAAAGGAATAGGAGTTGAACAGATATTTGATGTCGTTCCATTTGGAATCATCATATAAAAAATGCGGGAAGGTATTTTTCTCAGGTTCCAGAGTCCAGTCCGGTTCTTCGGCAAAAGAATAATAATTGATTTCCCAAATGATCGTCTTTAAATCCTGGTGCCTGATGGCGAGGTCGGCGACCATCGCCTGTTCCCTTGCCGTAGATGCAGGCAAGGCACCGTTGAAAGAGACAGTTTTCATTTTTTCATCTGCATGACTTTCGACAAAGTTCCGGCCCATCGAAGTAGATGTGAACAATGTTTCGTACTCCCTATTTTTCAGCAATCCAGGCATCTGGTACCTCTCGGTTGCCAGGTATTGCGGCCTATAAAGGGATTGCTCCCGATAATAGAATAAAGGGTCTACTATATAAATGAAAACGGCAATGATTCCGGCTAACAGTATGGAAAAAAGGACAAATAGCTTAATAAAAGATTTCTCGCGCATGATTCGCACCTCGTGCAATTTAGAAGTTGAAATAGAATTCACTTACCCTGTTCAAGTATAGTACTGATACGACAAAGAAAAATGCTGTTGCCACTGCATGTTTAATGGATGGCTGGAACAAGTTCATCTTTTCGATTGAATTTTTTGCAAAGAAAACGACAAGCAATCCGATTGCAAGCACAATAGCCAGATCCAGGCTGAAGAAGTAGGTTGCAACAGGGTAAGACCGCCCAGTAAATGTAAGGACAGATTGGGCCAATCCTTCTGGCAGGGTCAACGTATGGAAGCTGAACATCTTCTTGATCATGACATTCGCCTGGTCAATGCTGATTGCTCTGAAATACACCCATGCAACGTGGACGAACATGAAGGTGATGAACCAGGATACCACTTTTGGGAAAGAAAAACCTGTCCGGCTCCACCATCTGTACAGAATGCTTGCAAACCCATGCATCGCTCCCCAGACAATGAATGTCCAGCCTGCCCCATGCCAAAAGCCGCTTATGAAAAAGATCAAAAACAGATTGAAATAGGTCCTAGCCTGTCCCTTCCGATTTCCACCTAGAGGGATATAGACATATTGAGTAAAGAACCTTCCCAGAGTGATATGCCATCTTTTCCAAAATTCCTGGATGTTCAAAGACTTATATGGTGAATTGAAATTGATTGGCAGCACGATATTGAAAAGAAGGCCGATTCCGATTGCCATATCACAATAAGCGCTGAAATCAAAATACAGCTGGAAGGTGTAGGACAGCGTTGTAACCCAGCTGTCATACAGTGACAGTGATGCCATATTGTTGTAACCGTCATTTGCCCATAGAGCAAAGGTGTCCGCAATGATGACTTTCTTGAACAAACCAATCCCGAATATATAAAGCCCGCGGGAGATGTTCGCATAATTCATCTTCCAATTTTTCTTATCGTTGAATTGGGGCATGACCTCGCTATGGTGGACAATCGGCCCGGCAATCAACTGCGGGAAAAAGGTAACGAACAAAGAATAATCAAGAATATTGTAATCCTTCGTTTCCAATCGGTAGCTATCCACAAGGAAGGCAATCTGCTGGAAAGTGAAGAAACTGATTGCAAGCGGCAGCGCCAGGTTCAGCAGGTTTTGGTCAAGGCTGAAAAGCGCATTGAAATTTTCGATAAAAAAGTCAGAGTACTTATAATATCCAAGAAGCGCGATATTGATTGCAATTCCGACACTAACAACAAGCTTCCTGATGATGTGACTGACCTTTTCCCGGGACAGAATCTTGCCGAAGAAGAAGTTTACAAGAATAGAACCAATGATCAGTATGAGGTAGGATTCATTCCAATATCCATAAAAAAAGAATGAACTCAAAACAAGGAATGCTTTCCCTATGACTGGCTTGATCCGCAACAACGCAAAATAACCGATAAATACAATAGGAAGGAAAAAGAAAATAAAAGTATATGAATTAAACAGCATTCGATTATGCTTCCCTTCAGTAATGATGTTATCAACGGATAAATTCTATATGATTACCTTTTAAATGTAAATCACATAATAAAGAATAAATAATCTGCCACAAAATTGGAAGTCATCCAATCTTGATTAATTCGACAAAAAAAGTTATCATAGATGCTGGTTTAAATGAAAAATTCAAAAATATTTGCCTGTGTATAAAAATGCAAGATTGCAGCAGATGGCCATCACTTCCCGGGCTGATAAATTCCTCTAAAAGCGGTTTGACAAGGCAGTAAGGGGTCAGTGAACATCTTAGCGAACAATCAGCGCAGCCAGATATTTAAATAAATATAGAGGTTGGTAAATGATGAATATACTACGCAAAGACAGCATGATTTTGCTGCTGTCTGTCTTACTTGTTACTTTTAGCATCTTGGTTGGCAACACCTACATTGCGTTGGCTGCATCTGTCATCCTCGCCCTCTTCACTTTGATGAACAGGCAGGCGGGACTTCTGCTCCTCATTCTATTTGTATCATTGAGGCCCTTTTTAATCGAAATGAATTCCGGGCTAAAGATCACGGGTGACTTAATTATATTTGCCCTCTTGATTTGGACAGCTTATGACAACCGGAAAAACCTGAAAAACCTGTTCCAATTCCAGGTGTTCGAGCTGGCGTTCTTCGCCTTCCTGGCGGTGGGAATCATTTCCGCTTTGATTACCGGTGTCGAACTGATGGCAATCATCCTGCAGGTTCGTGCTTACATCCTGTTTTACCTGGTCTACTATGTTGTCAAGAGAATGGACCTTACGGAAGCATTCAAGAAAAGAGGAATCCTGCTGACATTCGTCACTGCTGTCATCCTGTCTATTCATGGGTTTGTTGAAAAGATATCTGATAAGACTGCTTTCATGCCAGAAGCATGGCAGAATTGGAGCCTTTCGAATACAAACCATATCCGGGTTTACGGTTTGCTAAAAGGGCCGAACGAATTAGCTCTATATCTGGCAATCGCATTCTTGATCTCACTTGCTTTATTCAATCATTTTAAAGGAAACAAAAGATGGCTGTTTTTAGCTGGCTTGTCCACGATTGGCGCAACCTTCCTGCTGACTTATTCACGTGGAGCTTTCCTTGCACTCTTTGTATTCGTTATTGCTTATTTCGTCTTTTTCCGTAACCTGAAGAGATTAGTGCCTATTTTGATGGTGACATTTGTATCGGCTGGCTTGTTCTATGCAGTAACAGCTACAGCAGATTTCTATCAAGACAATGTCCTGTATGCAGTCGATAACGTCGATGGTTCCGATGAGGAGGACGACCCTTCATCTAACAAGAATAAAGAGGAAACAGGCTACAACCGTTATAAGGAGGCTTTTTCTGAGGATACAATCGGCAAAAGCAGCGCTGACGGCAGGATTTATTATGTGACAAAGGCGATTGAAGTCTTCAAGGACCATCCAATCATCGGGACAGGCTTTGGAACATTCGGAGGAGCTGCTACACTTGCTTACTCTTCACCAATCTATGATGAATATGAGATTGGCTTCAATTTTTACTCAGATAATCAATATATCCTGACACTTGCTGAAACTGGCATTGTCGGCGTATTGATCCTGACTGTCTTTATTGTTTATCTATTGCTAATTACTATTAAAATTTATAAGCAGTCTGACCGCCCATTGGCGATCACCCTTGTCTTCTTCTTCGTGACAATGATGGTCGGGGGTCTAGTCTACAACATCCTTGAAAATGATACGTTCATGCTCTATTACTTCCTGGCATTAGGATTTGCCTTCCACAGGCTTAAACAACTGAAACATTAAGACATCCAAAGGACGATAGATATTTATCGTCCTTTCGGTTTATCCAGTTGCTGTTTGGATAAATATATATAGTTTTGCTCTTATCATCGATTTAATAGAATACAAAAATGAGAGAAAGGATTACCCTTCTATGAAAAAAGTATTTGACCGACTCAATCTTAATAAAGCGAAAATATGGTACATCCTTTTATTGCTGCTCGCCCCGCTCGTATCATTATTGGCGATCGAATCGATCCACCGCGGATCTTTTACAGCGGCGTTAAAATGGATCCAGGAAAGCAGCGCAGCATTTGTCATATCCTATTTATTCTTCCTGCTGTTTATCTCAACAGTATTGTTTATTCCGAAGAAATTATTCATTCCATTCATCATTCTGCAGCTAGCCTTCTTTTCTATCGTTGCGTTTGGCAGCTACCAGAAGTTCAAGCTTAGAGGGGATTATCTTACACCGACTGACCTCGGCCTTGTCAAGGAAGGTGCAGCCTTCGCAAACGTCCTTAACGGCTTTTTATCAGTGAAAATGGCCATGATGGCTATTATCATATTGGCTTTCATCTTTGGGATCGTCTATTATCTAATGAAAATCACAGAGCCGTTAAAATGGAAAATCCGTCTAATTCTCTCTGTTTTCGCCATTGCTGGAATAGCAGCAATATTGTTGAACCCCACGGTTTTCTCAATCAGGGCTTCGGCTGTCGGCAATGTGGAGGAATACCAGAAACTTGGACTGGTTGGCGGTTTCCTGAACCTGAAGGAAGAATCCAAAGTGGTCCATCCGACTGAATACAGCAAGCGAGAAATCAATAAGATCGTGGAATCCCTGCCTGAAACGGAAGGTGTGGACGAGGACTTCAAACCAAATGTGATTGTCGTTCTCGCGGAAGCATTCTGGGATCCTTTACTGCTGAAGAATCTATCATTTGAAGAGGATCCGATTCCTTATTTCAGATCTCTGACAAAGGAACATTCGTCAGGCGAGCTTCTTACTCATATTTTTGGCGGAGGGACCATCAACACGGAGCTGGAGATCATGACAGGAATGTCAACCCGCTTCCTTCCAGAGGGTAAGGAAAGTTATAACGCTCAAGTCAACCGGCCGATTGATGCCCTTCCTCACGTTTTCAGGAACCAGGGCTATAATACTACAGCAGTCCACACATTCAAGAACTGGTTCTATGACCGTAACCTTACGTATAAATGGCTTGGCTATGAAAAATTCGTCAGCATGGAGTTCTTCTCCAATCCGAAGATGATTGGTCCATATATCGATGACCGAGAGCTGATGGAACAGACAGTCGAAGAACTTAAGAAAACGGAAGGCCCTGACTTTATCAATACGGTTACCGTCTCTAGCCACGGTCCATACGATGATATTCGTTACGACCCGCTTCCTAGCTGTAAAAACACACCTCAGCTAACCAAGGTGCCTCAATACGTCCTTGACCTATACTGCCAGGTGCTAAAGGAAACGGATGATTCGATCAGGGTCTTGATTGAAGGTGTTAAAGAACTCGATGAACCAACAATGGTCGTGATTTACGGGGACCACCTCCCAATGCTTGGCTATGATTATGCCGTGTATCGTGAAGCCGACTACTTCAAGAGCATTCATGCCTACGAAGATTATTTAAAGCTTCAGACCACACCATTGCTCGTTTGGGATAATTACTCCGAAGGCAAGAAAGAAGACTTGCGGATGACGCCTAATTTCCTGGGCTCCTACATCCTTTCCCACGCCAAAAGGGACAAGTCGCCGATGTTTGCGATGGCTGAAAAAGTTTACGAGGAAGGCACACACGTCATTCCTAAAAAGCCCTTTTACGCTGATGAGAAAATCGATGAGAACAAACTCAAAGAGTATCAGCTCCTGCAATATGACACCTTGTTTGGCGAACAGTACAGCTACAAGAAGAATCCAGTGAAGCCACATGATGATTACTTCCTGGGCAGCGAGAAAATGAAAATCACGAAGCTAAAAATGACGGAAAAGGATAACCTCAAAGTCACCGGTAAGCATTTTGTCTCAAACGCTAAAGTCTTCGTGAACGGAGAGCAGCAAACAACCATCTTCAATGACGAGAAAACATTAATCGCTTCAGTACCAGAAAAATTCAAAGGTAAAGAACTAGAAGTTATTGTCAAGGTCCTCGACGATAAGGAAAATAGCATAGCTGAATCGAATGGGAAGAAGATGATGATGGAATAAGAAAAAGGCTGAGGACTTCCCTCAGCCTTTTGTTATGGTCATTTCTTGAAACCAGGCAATTTGTTCTTCACTTTATCAAGCAGCAAGTACAGCATTTCGTCTTTGGTCAGCCACATCAGGGCACCATAGACGGCGATACATGCTACTACGATGACAGTGAAAAGAACATAAGTACCTGAGATGAAACTCCTCAGAATATACGAAATCGGGAAGAATGTCAGTGAGAATAGCAGGTATTTCATGTTGGTTTTGTTAAACAGGAATAAAGGTATATCCAGCTTTTTTCGGATATAGTAATATTCCATCGCAACTAGCAATACCGTTGATGCAGCTGTTGTCCCAATGGCCACCGCTGCACTGAATAGATCCAAGTACACAAAGATAGCATTTAACATCAGGTTAAAAATACCGCCAACCACTATGAACCTGACGAGGATATTCTCTTTCTTTTTCACATACATGACCTGGTTGGCGAGGACATTGTCTGTACCGACGAAAATCATGTAGATGGAGTAGACAGCAAGGACCGAACCAGCTCCGGCAAACTCACCGCCTCCATAAGCGATTACCCCCAGGTCAGATATAGCCAGCAGGCCTACAGCTGCAGGGAAAAGGACAGCATAATATATCCTTGCAACTCTTTGTACGAGATTCACATAGGATTCCTCGTCATTGGATGAACCGAGTATATAGGAAAGCCTTGGTATTGTCACCTGTACGACGCTGAGCATCAGTGCGCTTATTATCGTTGTAATCTGCTTCGACATGACGTAGAATGATACGGCCGCATCGCTGACATAACGACCTAGCATGAAGATATCCAACTGGGAATAAAGGATATTCCCGTTCATGAAGATAACTACTAAAAATAACGGTTTAATGTGAGGCTTGAATTTCATATGAGAAAAATCAAACTTCACTTGTCTTTTTATATAAACAAAACTGATGATATTGTTCAGGCTTGTCGTCATTACTAGAAGTGATGTGAAAATCAAATAATCTGCCGAGCTTTTTACGAGAGCAATCAACAGGACGACATAGATGATTTTTACGATGATCGTTTTGATTGTGATGAAATCATAGTTTTCAAATGCCTCATTCAGCCATTCAACATAAAAGATATTCATGACGAAGCTGAATGAGAAGATAAGGAGAATCGGGAACAGGTAATGGTCACCATACCCCAGGAAAGTCACTAACAAGTAAGCGGCCATCGTAACGGCGTTCGTAATCAAGCTGAACGTGAACAGCGTCGTGAAAAGCTGGGCTACCTTAGTCTTATCCTTTTTGATCCTGCTGATTTCCCGAAGCCCGTACTGGTAAATCCCGAATGTCGCAAAAATGAAGAAGTAATTGAAAATGGACTCTCCATATTTCACTTTACCAATGGAGTCAGCGCCTAAAGCACGGTACACATAAGGGCCGATCAGGATCGGGACGATTAAGTTAAAGAAATTTAACGCTATCTTATAGATGGCATTTTTAAAAAGAGATTTTTCCATATTTCGTTTCATATCCAATCCAGTCTTAAGTAAGTATGTTAACTTAAGATTTTAGTATAGGCCTTGTTGACATCTGCGACTTGGTTCATGATTGAAAAGTTTGAGCGGCAATGCTCACGGAAAGCCTCTCCAATGCGTGATAATTGCTTCACTTTCTTCAGTTCGGCAGCCTTAATTAGTGAGTCTCCAATTCCTTTGTAGTCTCCACCATCATGTACCCAGCCATGCTCAGCTGATGGAATCATTCTGCGGACTCCTCCTACATCTGTGCTGATAGCCGGAACACCTGCCCTAGCTGCCTCGAGCAGTACCAATGGGAAGCTCTCGCTTTTGGAAGTGAGGATGCCCAAATCAGCCATTGGGTATAGATCAATTACATCGTCACGGTGGCCAAGGAAGAGAATCTCTTTTTTTAGTCCAAGCTGCTCAACATGAGAGACTAAAACATTTTTTTCATTTCCATCGCCTACCAATAACAGTTTGACCTTCTCTCCATGGTCAATTGCATGCTTCACTGCTTTAAAAGCAGTCAGATGATCCTTTACTTTTTCGAGCCTTGCCACCATGATGACCACAAGTTCGTCATCATTCAGTCCGAACTGCTGTCTATTATAAGGCTTTCCGGATACGGCGTCGAACTCGATGCCGTTGAGGATCGTCGTGATTTTATCTTTGCTGATTTTATATTCTTCATGAAGAATATCATGGAATTTTTCAGAGATGGCCAATAAATGATCTGCTTTTTTGATGGACCAAGTATTAAGGAAGGTGAACACCTTCCCCTTGGTGCCTTGCCCCATAAAGTCATCACGTGGGTCGCTGTGGATGGTCGTCACCCACTTAGCGCTCGTTTTCTTTTTCAGGAAAGTGCCAAACAGATTCGCCCTCGGACCGTGTGTATGAATGATATCAACATGATTCTCGTTTACGTATTCAGAAACAGCGGCGACCACTGAAAAATCCAGCCTAGACGATTGCGTGAAGAGTTTTACTGTGATGCCCAGCTTTTCAGCCCTTCGTGACATCTCACCTTCCTCGAAAACACCGAGAATTACCTCTTCCCGTTTCATATGCTTCAAGAGCAGAAGAATATGATGCATTCCTCCGCCCGTTTCATTTCCCGCATTTAAATGAAGAACTTTCATAGAACAGATTCCCTTCGATTAGCGTTTCCGCCTATTCTTTTCTTTTACGACCTCTAAAATAAACATAGGCAGTGTCAGCATTCTTTTCCATCTAGAGGGCTGCTTCAGAAGCCGGTACAGCCATTCAAGGTTTAGCTTTTGCCAGATTTCCGGCGCTCTCTGAACATGTCCTGCGAGGACATCAAAGCTGCCGCCAACGCCCATGAATAAACCTTTATCGAATGACGGCATATACGCCTCAATCCATTTTTCCTGCCTTGGGAAGCCGAGTGCTACGAACACCATATCCGCCTGCGCTTCCCTGACTAGATCAGCGACTTTCGTGTCATCATCCTTGAAATACCCATGGTGCGAACCCGCTATGACCAGGTTCGGATAGTCCTTTTTCACGTTCCCGACAGCTTCCTGAAGCACTTCATCCTTAGCACCAAGGAAAAACACACGCCAGTTCTTCTCGTTTCCTCGCTTGAGGAGCTCAGTGAGCAGATCGAAACCAGCAACCCTTTCAGGCAGAGGGGTGTTAAGGATCTTAGACCCGATTATAACGCCAATCCCATCCGCAATCACCATATCCGCATTAGAAACCGTCCTCATATAATCAGGATGATCCTTCGCATGCATCACAATCTCAGGGTTCGCCGTAACAACAAACATCTTCCCGTTGCTATCAATACTCCCCTCAACCTGAGAAAGAATCTCCCCCCGCGAAAGCCTAACAAACTTAACACCTAAAATATCAACTAAATCACGCACAAACAAAACCCCTAACTTTCGACAAATTTCGGGTGGTGACAGGCACCACCCCAATGATAACTTCATACGGAGACAGACGCCCAACCTACAAAACACGGTATTCGACAAATTTCGGGTGGTGACAGGCACCGCTCGAAATACAAAAAATAAAACGATCGTAGGACCGTTTTATTTTTGCGGTTTGTTGTCGGGCGGCTGTGGTCTTGAAAATTTGAGGTTTGCCATGTGGCTTACCCGGTCTTCTGGTTTTGGGAGTTCCATGTAGTTTCCGTAGAGTTTTTCAAGGTATCGTTCATAGTTATTTGGTATATAAAATTCATGTTTCCCGAATTGTCCTTTTTTCAATGGGAAGATTTCATCTACATGGAAGTATGCCCAGCCGTAATAGGGCAGTTCGATACCGTATGTCACAATATTTGTTTGTTTATTGTACTTGCTGTAAATATTGTGGATTTTGACTTTATTAATTGTCCGTTGAATCGTTGTTTTCAACGGGTTCCCACTCAATGGATATCGAATGGTTGCTACCCTGTTGATCAGTTTTTCCTTCAAAGACTTCTTGTTTTCATACTTTTCCGGAACAAAATCAAACGGGAACACATCGATGGACAAACCTTTCGTCCAGTTCCCCCACCAATCAACCCACTCGAAATCTTCCATATACATAATTTTCAACCAGTTATGCAGCCCATGGGTTTGGTTAACTTTAGACTGTACTTTATAGGGAGAAGGCAGTTCCTCTTGGATAATTCGCAGAAACTTATTGTAATCTTCTCTCATCATTCCTATATCAGCATCGTCATCCCAAGGTATAAAGCCCTTATGCCTAATCGATCCAAGCAATGAACCGTCCGTTAGCCAGTACTTGATATCATGCTTCTCACAAATCTGGTGTATCACATAAAGCATATCAGTCATTACACTCTGAGCTGCCAAAAGAGGGTTTTGTTGATCTATTTCCTTTTCCATTGGCCTATCCCCCTTTTAATCAGATGTAAGATAATTTAGTAGCTAGAAACCTTTCGAAACTACTATAACGTGATATTTGATATTTTGAATGCATTAGATTCCAGGTTAAATCTTCCACTCCATGATCGTCTTTCCCCATGAAGTAGACAGGTCGAACTCGAAGGCCTTGATAGCATCCTGGATGGACTTAACTTCATTAACTGAACCGACGATTGTAGTCAAATAATCAACTACTTCTTTATGCTCGTCCAAGAAGTTCACTGTATCCTCGAAGTCTATCCTTCCGCTTCTGCTGCTTCCGATAATCGTCAGTCCCTTTTCCAGTACCATTCTCGTATTGATTTCAACAGGATACTCTGAAACACCAAGAATGGCTATAGAACCTTCCGGATGAATATGATCGATGATCTGGTCGATAGCATATTGACTGCCTTTCCCGCCTGCACATTCAAAACCATGGTCAATCCGGACATTTTCAGGGATATCATCAATCAAATAGGTTTCATCAGCAAATGAGAAGTTATCAAGTTTCCACTGAGTCTTTCCAAAAACATATACTTTGCTATCCTTATAATGCTTTTTCAGGATTAATGCAGTGATAAACCCTAAATTACCGTCACCCCAGATGCCGAATGAATTCCTTCGGGAGTGCGCTTTTGCCTCGAAACGCTTTAAGGCGTGCATGCTGATGGTGATTAATTCTATGAAAGCCGCGACATGCGGATTGATGGATTCCGGCAGGATTACGACCCGATCTCGGTCCATAAACACATAGTCCTGCATAAAACCGTCAAATCCGCTAGAACGGAACTTAGACGACCTAAGATAATTTTCAGCAATGATTTCATCGTTCTCTACCGGAGTATTCGGCACCATTACCACACTAGTGCCAGGCTTGAGCTCGCCTTTCGGGTCATAGACGACTTTCCCGATCCCTTCATGAATCAAAGCCATCGGCAATTTTTTGGCCATCGCTTCTTTTCCACGGGTTCCAGTATAATATCGCTGGTCAGCATTGCAAATCGACAAATGTGTTGGACGAATGGCAATATGTTCTGAGTTAATCGAATGGTCATTGTAACTAATCTCAAATTGCCTTGCCGACACAAGACGGTATACTTGATTTATCATTTTACATCTTCTCCTGTATCATGGCGTTTGCCACCTTAAGATCAAACGGAGTAGTGATTTTGATATTGAAAACTTCGCCTTTAACGATTTTCACTTTTTCTCCATATAGAGTGAAGATTTTACAAGCATCAGTCAAAATGCTCTTTTGGTCTTCTGACAGAGAATTATATAACTCAACAAGCTTTTTAATACTGAAGCTTTGTGGTGTTTGTCCCTGATACATATTGTCACGCTTCGGGATATTGGAAATATAGACTCCATCCTCAGATTCAATGATTGTATCCACCGCGCTCACTACTGTGTCAACAGCACCACTCTCTAATGCGGCATCAATGTTCTCCTCGATAATCCTGTGAGTCAGGAAAGGGCGAACAGCATCATGGGTAACGATAATATCATCATCATTCAGTCCGAAATTTTCGGATATGTGGCGAATTCCGCTCATGATTGATTCATTACGGTCCCTGCCGCCTTCGACTACAATGATCGGATGGTTTTCGCCGATGTGCTTGCGAATAATATCCTTTGTGTAATTGATCCACTCGCTTGGTGTTACGACAAGGATTTTATCAAATCGGTCATTCAAGATGAACTTTTCAATAGTATGAATAATAATCGGTTTGTTATTCAATGTAAGAAACTGTTTCGGCATATTGATATTGCCCATTCGTGTTCCTTTTCCGCCTGCAAGGATTTCTGCGTATATCATGATTCATACCTCGTTTCATCGTTTTTAGGTGTTATTGTTCCAGCAGCAGCTTGACTGCTTTTTCGGTCGATTTCCCATCGAACCCTGCATTGTATTCTTTCGCAAATTGTAGGACTGCTTCGTGATATGTCTCGGACAGCTTCCGGTAATCCTTTAATTCAACTTCAAGCTCTTCCTGGTTAAAAACAATCGGTCCAGGAAGCTTAGTTCTATAGTCAAAGTAAAAGCCTCTCTCATAAGCACCCAAATCATATGAATAAAAAATCATCGGACGGCCTGTGATGGCGAAGTCAAAAATGACCGAAGAATAATCTGTGATCAGGACATCAGCAATCAGCAGCAGATCCTGGATATCATCGATGGATGACAAGTTCAGGACGAATTGTTCTTCTTCCTTTGTCGCTGCTTTAAATTTATAGTTCGCAAGGAACGGATGCAATTTCAGGACAAAAACGTATTCCTGGCCGAGCTCTTTCTGGAGTTTGCTAAAATCCAGGTTGATTGGGTTATCATTATCAGTGTCCCTGTAGGTTGGTGCGTACAGGATGATTTTCTTGTCATCAGGTATATTGTAGTCTTTGTAAAAGTCTTTTTTCATTTTGGCGATATCATTCTTCTTGAAGAAGATATCATTACGCGGCAGTCCGATCGGATAAATCTTCCTTTGATCAATGCCGCAAGCGCTCGCGTATGTTTCGACGATGCTCTCTGAGCTTGAAATCAGCTTTGTCCAGTGGGATGTATCCCGCTTCCAGCTTTCCTTCTCTTGCCCCCTGCTCTCCGGAAGGTCAAGTCCGAACTTCTTGAATGCGCCAGCAGCATGCCATGTCTGCAGGTATACCGTTTCCTTACGTGGCGACAAGTCCGGGTGAAGATTCGTATTGACTACCCAGTACTTCGAAGTAGCGAGTTCATGCAGGAACGAGACTGAATAGTAGCCGACACCCTTATCCCCAGCATGCTCATTTTTCACATCTGCCTTGTTCAGGACAATGACATTCGTGTACTCGGGATAATGTACCTTAATGTGATCGTACATACTCTTAGAATTACAGCCAAATCGATTCCCATAATGAGAAATGTAAATGATCTTCCTCTCATTTACCGGCAGCAACTTGAAGAGATTGTACAATACTTTATAGAAAATAAACTGGTACAGCTTCTTGATCAATTGCTTCATCGTAGAATTCCTGCCTATCCTTGACCTATAACATAATAAAAGCGATATTGCTTCCATAAATATCGCTTCATCTATCATCGCTATAGGCATGTAGTCATAAAATGTTTTCCTATTAATGATAAACAAACTAATTACAAATTTCAACAGATATCACCAAATAGCCCCTTCGACAAATTTCGGGTGGTGACAGGCACCCGTCGAACTCGTCAAACTCGTCGAATCTCAAAACACCAAAATAAAAAAGCCTGATATCCAGAAACAGCAACGCTTCTGGATATAGGCTTTTGATTCGACAAATTCCGGGTGGTGACAGGCACCTCCCCAGGCACCTCTTTATTTATACTGTGGTACGTCGAAGTACAGTGTTGGTGATTTGAGTAGTGCGTATAGTTTACTGAAGCTGTTGACTTGTTTTGCGGCCCAGCCAATGTCTGTTGCGTATTGGTGTCTTGCTGGGTTGGCTGGGTTCCAGCGCATTTTGTAGAGTGTGTCCTGGCCTTGATGGATGTATTTGCTGGCGATGAGCTGTGCTCCGCCAATAATTGCATCTTCAGGCGTGAACCATCCTTGATCATAAGCGAACTGTGCTCCGCATGATAAAGCGCAATTGTCATATGCTCCGTAACCATACATATTGTATACTTTCTTTCCATTAATGGTTACTCCGTTAGCGAGTTCGGATGTTCCATGGCCCGTTTCTAACAAAGCATGCGAAATGAGATAAATCTCATTCACACTATAGTCCTTGCTCGCCTTAATGAAGGCCTCTGCTTTCCCTGTGAGGATTCCCTTTTTGACAAGGATTTTCTCATTGATTTCCGCTGCAGTTGCCTGGGTGTTCTTTGATAGTGAAAGAAATTGATAATACGAATCATCAGTTTGGCTGAAGTTATTCGGATTCAGGTAATATGCTACATCTTCTGCTTTAGCATTTCTCCATGCACCGAACTTGATTTCGTACCAGTCTCCAACTTTAGCTACGATTTGAACAGTAGTTCCATAATAGACATATCCAAATATATGATGGGTAGTATCCATTCCAGCCCTTACATTCAGCTTATTAGCAGTCACAGTCCCTACATTAGGAGTGCTGGCGCTGACATTGACAAAATCTCCGCTGACATACGCCTTATCATTCCTGTATTTATCAGTCTGTGGCGAAACAGCCATTTGTTTTTGTAACATTTCAGCAAATGTCAGGTCATATGCTGTATTTGAAATGATTGGCCCGGTATTTAGAGCGCCATTTTCATAAAAGTAGTATACCCGGCCATCAATTGTCTGCTCACCGGTTACCATCTTTCCATCTGCATCCAGATAATAAGTCTTGCCATTATCCTGCAGCCAGCCCGTCACCATGGCACCTTCTGCTCCAAGGTAGTACCAGTACCCCTGATATAATAGCCAGCCGGTTTTCACAGTTCCATCCTGATTAAAATAATACCAGGTTCCTTCAAGCTTGATCCATTTGCTTGATGCCATCTCTCCGCCTGAGCTGAAGTAGTAGCGTTTTGCATCAATGGTCTTCCAGCCTATCGCTCTTTTCCCATCAGCTTCGAGGTAATACCTTTTCCCGGCGTCTGTGAGCCAGCCGGTCATAGCAGCTCCATCGCTGCCAAAGTAATAGTAGTGGCCGTCAATCAGCAGCCAACCTGGTCCAACAAGTCCATCTACGCCAAAGTAGTAGCGTTTGGCTCCCTCAACCTGCCAGCCGTTGTACATAGATCCATCATTATTGAAGAAATACTTCTTTTCTCCTACAGCAATCCAGCCAATTGCAGCAGCACCGCTGTCTTTCAGGAAATATTTCTTTCCGTCGACAGCAAGCCAGCCAGTCTGCATGATGCCTTCCGCGTTCAAATAATAAAGCTTCCCGCTGACGTTCACCCATCCCGTCGCAGCTTTTCCCTCAGGACTGAAATAATACCATTGATTTTCGTAAAGCAGCCAGCCGGTCACTGATTCACCTTTGCTGTTAAGGTAATAGCGGTCATTCCCTTCAATGATCCAGCCTGTTTTCATCGAACCATCTTCGCCGAAAAAGTAACGCTTATCCGCAATTACGGTCCAGCCTCTTGCCATGCTGCCGTCAGCATTAAAGTAATATTTATTGTTGGCTTCTTCCAGCCAGCCGACGAGTGCTTTTCCATCCTCTTGCAGGTAATAGCGCTTCGTCCCATCTTCAATCCAGCCAGTCGTAGCCATTAATCCATTCTCATCAAAATAGTAGCGATAACCGTCAATGGTCCTCCAGCCTACCGCCATTTTGCCATCCTGGTCGAAATAGAAGGTCTTTTCCGCTTCCTTATGCCAGCCGGTTTTCATTACTCCGTTATCAAAAAAGAAGTAATTGTCGCGGTCGATAGTTTTCCAACCTGTAGCTGCGGTAAAATCTTCATTATAATAGTACCGGTCTTGTCCAATCTGGAACCAGCCTGTCACTTTGTCTTCAATCAGTTCACCTGATTTGGCAAATATGTATGGCTTCCCTTCTATCATCACTCTTCCAGATACCATCTTCCCTGAAGAATCCATAAAGTACTTATGGCCGCCAGTCTCAATCCAGCCCTCTGCCATGATACCCGACTTCGGTTTCAAATAATACCAATCATTTTTATAGAGCAGCCAGCCCTCCTTCATCGCACCGCTGCTCTCAAGGTAATACCACTTATATTTATCCAGCAGCCAGCCGGTTTTCATGTCGCCGGACTTTGGCTTAAGATAATACCATTTGTTTTTATAGAGCAGCCAGCCTTCCTTCATTGCACCGCCGCTCTCAAGGTAGTACCATTTATTCTTTACAAGTTCCCAGCCTGTTTGCATTACCCCATTGCTCGCAAGATAATACCACTTTCCATTGTATGAGACCCATCCTTTGGCGAGCGATCCATCCTTATGGTAATAATACCAGTAATTATTTTTCAACTTCCATCCTGTTGTTGTATACGCATTCGCACTGGATGAAAAAACAAGAAGCAGAGACATGGCAGCAAGCAACACATATTTTTTCAAGACCCTTTTCCCCCTGTTATTTCTATCTCTCTTTTTTCTGATGAAATCTACTCTATATATCGACACCCAGTTTAATATATTTATAGAATTTTAGTTATTTATGACGACCTCCCCGTGGTAATTATTGGCTTTTTAAATTATAGCATAAACAGTCCTGTATTTTTTAAATATTTAAATAATTTGTCGAATAAAAAAACACTCTCCCTTTGAAAGGAGAGTGTCCTGATCTTATAACTCAATACATCGCGCCATTTGCTCCAATTTTATAACCATTTATAGTAGTATTTACAGCCATTTTCCCGTTTCTGTAAAAATAGTACCATTTTTCGCCAATATACTTCCAACCATTGATCATGACACCGCTTCTCATATCGAGATAATACCATGCGTCACTGTATTTAAGCCACCCTGTCTTCATAGAACCACTGGATTCTAGATAATACCAATTCTCACCATCTTTAATCCAATCGGTCTTCATTCCTCCGTTCTGATCAAAGAAGTACCATTTGCCTCCAATTTGGTGCCAATTCGTCACC
Source organism: Mesobacillus sp. S13 (assembly GCF_020422885.1). Classification (NCBI taxonomy): domain Bacteria; kingdom Bacillati; phylum Bacillota; class Bacilli; order Caryophanales; family Bacillaceae; genus Mesobacillus; species Mesobacillus sp. S13. The sequence continues at coordinate 4,293,901 of NZ_CP084622.1, forward strand.
ATACCCTTTGACGACAAATAATACCACTTTGTTCCTGACTTGAGCCACCCGGTCTTCATGGAGCCATCTGCAGCTAAATAATACCATTTGTCCTTCTCCAATAACCAGCCGCTGACCATCGTGCCGTTTTCGGATAGATAATACCACTTTCCATTCACTAATTCCCAGCCTGTTTGCATGGCGCCTGTTTCATCCATGTAATACCACTTGTTTTTGTACAAATTCCATCCAACTTGCATGACACCCTTATCATCCAGGTAGTACCACATGCCATCCACTGATATCCAACCTGTTTGCATGATGCCAGTTTCATTCATGTAAAATCTCTTGCCTTCATAATCGACCCATCCTGTTCTAGTCGTTCCTGTTTCAGGGTCATAGTAATACCAGTTACCATCTTCATTAACCCAGCCACTATATGTCCAAGTAGTCTGGAATGATGTTTTCAAACCAATTTGAGTCTTGTTTCCATAGCCATCAATGCCAATGACTTCAATATTATAATCCGTATGCTGTAAAAGGCCATTTAACATAACCATTTCGACGGATACATCATCTTCCCAATAACGAGTATATTTTGTGTCCCATAGTTTACCATTCAAATAAATTTCATATTTTTCTATAATGCCATTATCTGTAGCTGGATCCCAGGAAACTCTCGCTGATTTATGATTTACTGAATCTATGGTTATGCTAGACCCTTCCGAGAAAGCAGGCAATTCAATATCCTCATAGGTCTTTTTATAGGGTACCTCAATCGAGTATTGATTGATCCAAGCTTGAGTACCAAAGTCCCTCGCCTTGATTTCTACACGGTCCTTGAAGACATTCACCAACAATCCCTGCGATTTGCCAAATAGATTCCCGCCATCATAATAGCCATATGCAACTGCCCCAGTATTGACCATTGTGAACCCATCCTGGTAAACAGTTCTTGGATGTTCCAGCAGATAGTGCGAGTGACCCGTGAAAAGGATAGATTGCGGGTACTTCCTTAAAATATCTGCGAGCCTGGAATCACTGATTCCGCTCCAGTATTCACTCCCGTAAATCGTATCCTTGATAGATTGGTGCAGGAACACAAAAATGGGTTTACTTTCTGATGTATTGACTGCAATTTTCTCTACCAGCCATTGGTATTGTTCTTCAGAAATAAACGCAGAATTATAGTCACCACTTGCCGTTGATTCACTTCCAAGCACAATGAAATGATAGCCATAAATCCATGTGTCATAATACAATCGTTCTTTGCCAGCCAGGGCAAGGAATCTCTTAATCATATCCTCATCTGTCAAAGCTCGATTATACTTTTTCTCGAAAAATTCATGATTCCCGATTGCAAAGACTTTCTCTATGTAAGAAGGCACATATTGATTCAGCATTTGACCAAAAGCGAGATATTGCTGTTCAAGCCCCTGGTTCGTTAGATCCCCGACAACAGCAATCGCTTTGTAATTAGGTGCTGTTTCTTGATAATCCTCGAGTGCCCTCCCGAACTTTAAATCCCGGCTATAATCCTGGCAAACTGGGATCCCCCCCAAAGTCTGAGGTTCCCCACAAATATGGGTATCACTTATGACCGGAAACTGAAGCCTCGGTATCTCTGTTTCTGCAGCACTTGCAAAGTCCGTATTCGCTAATCCTAAATATCCCCCGACGGTAAGTACAATAACAATAAAAATACGAAACACTTATTTGCCTACCCTTCTATAATTAGGTAAATATATTATACTCTAATTCCACAATATTGAAAATCTACCAAAACTCCCATTCAAAAAGGCGAAAAATTATAAAAAATCTTTACGAACTCGATATTTATTATTAACCGGCCCAAACAAAAAAGCAGCCTGAGCTGCTTTTTTTGCCTAACCTATAAACCAAGTGCTTCATTCGCAAGCATTAAACCTGCTGCTTTATTTTCGTTCCAGATGCTGTCAAACCTGCTTACCGGAACTGGCTTACCGTAAGTATAAGGTGAGATTTCCGGTGTAAAGCCTGGCATCTTGATATCCTGGATAAACCAGTCCGTGAAGCCCCCGCCGCTTGGGTTGGTTGTTGGCTTAACAAGGCTATATCCTGTCATCCTTTGATATTTCAAGGCGATATTATAATCACGTGTGTATCGGCTGCCAGTCTGTTTAAAGTTCCAGTACAAGATTTGTCCTGAAGAATGGTATGCCGTGGCTATTTTAAAGTTATGTGCCTTAGTGAATTCATATAACGCCAATGCTTCTGGTTCACTCAAAGGCTTGTACCCCTTAAAATGGGATGGTGCAGGCTTCCCGGTATTTGCTCTGATATTCTCCCAATCAGCAGGATATTGACGGTTTAAATCAACCCCCCGTACATTCGCCTTCCATTCGGAGAAATTATAGCTTCCGTTGTTCAACATCAAGACATAAGATGGGTTCTTGGTACTGTAAGCACCTTTTTGAACTAAGGTTACACCATCAGGATTTACCATTGGTACAAACCACATGGAAGTTTTGTTCAGGATATTCCTGACACTATAATCCGCAAAAGTAGTTCCCTTTTCATATGACTGAAGGTACTGATCTGCCATTTCCATCAATAAGTTCGTAGTCATGTGCTCACGGGCATGGTGGGATCCATTCAGCAGAATCTCTTTCGGCCCATTACCTAGTTTGAATGCATATAGATCTCTACCGTCAACAGACTTGCCGATTGACTGTACAGTTACTAATTCTGGATAATACTTCTTGAATTCCATGATATCAGAGACCATCTCATCATATGTATATACCTTACGAGGATTGACAATATCAGGAATCCACGCACCATTTTTCGCTAAGTAATATCCTTCTACATATGTATCAGCTGCCATGACACCACTGCTGTAAGAATAGTACCACTTATCTCCATCTTTATACCAGCCGGTGGCCATAGCTCCTGAATCATACAAGTAATACCACTTGCTATTCCACTTTAGCCAGCCGATTTTCATTGAACCATCTTTATTCAGGAAGTACCACTTGTTATTCCACTTAAGCCATCCTGTATCCATTGCCCCATCCGCACCTGGGTCTAGATAATACCATTTCCCTTCATCCTTGGCCCATCCAAGCGCCATGGCACCAGAATCCTTTAGGTAATACCATCTATACTTATAATAAACCCAGCCGATTCTCATCGAGCCATCATCATTGAGGTAATACCATTTCGTTCCGTCTTTTAGCCAGCCAGTCTTCCTCTCACCAGTTTTACCGTCTGCATAAAACCAAGTTTCATCAACTTTGAACCATTTGGTTTGCATTACGCCAGTTTCGGGTAAAAGATAATACCATTTCGTTCCATCCTGAAGCCAGCCACTATGTCTTTCTCCAGTCTTATAATGGAAGTAATACCAGTTGTTCTCAAGCAACAGCCAGCCATGCTCCATCGCTCCGGTAGCAGGGTCTAAATAGTACCATTTCTCTTCGGACTGAATATGGCCAAATTGTTTTGCGCCAGTTTCCGGGTCCAGATAATACCAATTGCCATCTTCCTCATGCCAGCCAGTTTGCATTGCTCCTGTCTCGTTGTCTAGATAAAAGAATTCCTCATCGACTTCGATCCAGCCATGCTGACGCGCTCCGGTTTCTAGATCAAAATATAACTGGAACCCTTCAATTTCTTGCCAGCCTGTCACTTTTTCACCATTGATATAGTAAAACCAATTTTCGCCTTCCTGGACCCAACCTTCTATAGTTTGCTCCTGGTCTGAAGGTTGTTCCGAAGTATCGTCACCCTCCACAGGTTGCGAAGGATCCTCTGTTGTTTCCTGACTGACTTCTGACTCTTCATCAGAAATCTGATTCTCCGTTCCTTCTTCTGCATTCATTTCATTTGATGATTGTTCCTGCTTGTCCTCTTGCTGATGCAAAAAAAGCTCCTGCGAATCTTGAAGATTGCTAGAGTTTGTTTCCGCAAAAGCATTCAAAGGATACAGCAAGGAATTGCATAACAATACCGATACTGCCAATTTCTTCATTCTGCGTTGTCTCCTTATGTTGTTTTTGCCTCCTTAATTATAGCAATCTATCAAAGCGGTTTTCTACCTTAAATAGGAAAATAAGTAAATGGAATGATAGATTTCCTGTTATGAGACAATAAATGGGGATACATCAGGACTTGTGCATATTTTGTCGTTTCTTATCGAGAACAATTTATTCTATTATGTTCGATTTAAAGATATAATTGAATTATCCAAAAACTTTACAAAAGGAGGGTTCTCTGTGCCCTTGGTCCAAATGAAAGAGATAAAGACTCCTCTATTATTACTGGGAATTAAAGTCTTCAAATGCAAAGAGGGTTTCACCTACATAAAAGTCTGGAATAAGCCTAGAAGGAAGATTATAAGCTAGCAAACTAAAACATATGAAAGGATTTCAAGACCGAAAATGATTTTCGGTTTTTTGTTTTGCCTCATAATAAAACATAAAAAAAAGGCCAGGAACCAATGGTTCCTGGCTTGCCATTTTACTGCTAATTACTTGATCCAAGCTCCGTCTTTTCCAAGCTTGTAAGCGCCAATTTTAGTATCCTTGGCCATCTTTCCACTCTTGTAGAAGTAGTACCATTTAGAACCAACAAGTTTCCAACCAGTTTGCATTGATCCACTTGTATTCAGGTAGTACCATTCGCCGCCATCCAATAGCCAGCCTGTCTTCATTGCGCCTGACTTCTCAAGGAAGTACCATTGGCCTCCATCTTGAACCCAGCCAGTTTGCATAGCTCCGCTCTTAGCAAGGAAGTACCACTTGCTGCCATCTTTTACCCAGCCAGTCTTCATGACACCAGATTTCTCTAGGAAGTACCATTTGCCAGCATCCTGTACCCAGCCAGTCTGCATGACGCCATCCTTGTTCAGGTAGTACCACTTAGTTCCATCTTTCAGCCAGCCAGTTTGCTTAACATCTTCATTGTAGTAGAACCACTTATTATCTTCTTTTTTCCAGCCTTTTTTGAGTTCAGCACGTTCAACTTTAACTTCCTTGACCGTTTCGTTTCCGCCTAGGTCAGTCAGCTTAAGCTCGATTGTGTTTTCGCCCATCGCAACTGGAACTGTGACTTCAACCATCTCATCTGCAGCATTTACAATCTCTACAGGGCTGTCGAACTCTTTAACAAACTCATGATTATTGTCTACATATAGAGATAGATAGTTGAAGTTGTCTTTTAGGTTAAGCTTCAAGGTAACTTCTTCTGTTGCTTTTCCAACCTTCGCAGGTGCATCTACTATGATTTCAGGTGCAGTCGTATCCACAAAAACTCTACGGTTGATTGAGAACTCTTTACCAGAATAGTCTAATGCCGTAACAATGACGTCGTACTTTCCATCTTTTTCGAAGGAAGTCGTAGTCGAGAAATCATAACGTGATTTTTCTTCATTAAATGTGAATTCAACATCTTTACCATTCACAGTAATCTTCTCGATTACATAGTCATCCTCTACATAACCTTTTACCGGAACTTCTAAGGTATTGTATGCACCATATGGTTCTGGGCTAGCATCGTCCAGGTAGATAAGCGGCATATCAGTATCTCCAACAGCAGCTATATCGAATCCGATATTGAATCCATAGTCTACTGCAGCCACTTCAACAAGCGCCTTTTCAGGTACATCGGTAAGCTGATAGTTTGTAACATTTCCGGCAACCTGATCTACTAGCTTGCCATCAACAAAGATTGCGTAAAACTCTACGCCTGTTCCATCTTCTTTTGCTTCCCAGCTGACTGTTGATGTTTCAGCATCATACGCAGCTTTTACTTCAGGTGCAGTTGTATCAATATAGACAGGAATTTTCTTGCTCTGCCACTCAGCACCTTCATAATCGATCACTGATTTGATTTCATAATAATATAATCCATCTTTAACAATATCGGATTTAACTTTTCCATTCCATGCACGAGCTGGGTTGAATGAGAAAGGACTTCCAGTTCCACCGTTATAGAAGTTTTTCCTTACATCCTTTTCCATAAGAACTCGGCGAAGGAATTTGCCGTTTTCATCCAGTACATTGTACTGTACTTCTGCCGCATTTCTCATGAATGCTGGAAGCGGATAGACATCATCAAAATACCCATCACCATTTGGAGATACTGCAAAGAAGTCTTTCTCTGGTACCTGGTAACTGAAGTTTCCATCAGCACCAAACAACATTTCACTTGGAGACTTAAATAGATACTTAAGATCATAGTATCTTGACTCTCCTAAACTAGTAAAGCCGTCAAGGATTTCCGGACGATCCCACTCACCATAGAAGCCCATGTAAGGTACATTCAATTGCGGAAGTAGCTGTCCATCTTCTGCACCATTAACATCTGTTAATGTCACGAAGCCTTCAACAAAGATATCTTCCTTCAAATCATAAGTCATTTCATTGCCATCTTTATCTTCACCAGGGATCTTTGCATCTGTCAAATCGACGCTTACAGTAAATTCCACAGACTCACCTGCTGGAACAGTCACTGTTTCAGGAGCATCCACTACAGCACCTGGCATATCCGCAGCAATCAAAGCATTGTAATCTTCATCGCCATTGACTTGATAGAAGTAGTCCGTCAGAACGCTAGTGTCCACACTGTACGTAACTTCCTCATCAGTCAGATTGCTTGCAGTCAAGGTCATTTCAAACTGCTTGGAAGTGAAATCTTTCAATCCAACTTTCGCTTCACCCGTCGCGCTATCGACAACTACCGCAGGAGTGTTGACCGCTGCAAATGTCTGCATCATTCCAGCCCCCTGACGGCGTGGTGAGAACGGCTGTCCATATAGATCATCGATTGCATCCGCTGTGTTCATAAGCAGAACTTTTGCCAATTTTGTTCTTTCTCCAGCAGTCAGCTCGCTGAACCGCTCATCCGATTGCAGGTATTGCTGTACAAGCGCCGATCCACCAGCCACGTGCGGCGCGGCCATGGATGTACCACTCTTTACGCCGTACTTATCATCTTGTAATGTAGAGTAAATCTTTCCGCCTGGTGCCGTGATTTCAGGCTTGAAGTCAAGGCTTGGAGTTGTTCCCCATGAAGTGAATTCAGTCATGCGGCCCATTTCAACATCTTCTTGCTTCTTAGTCTGACTTACATTTAATACATTATTGCCAGCAGCAATTGCCTGCTTAAGGGCTTCACCTTCACCAGTCTGAATCAGCATGAATGGTACATCCCAGCCACCCTGGTTGTTGAAGAAAGTGGATCCCCCATTGTTATAGACAATGATTCCGATTGCGCCTGCTTCTGCAGCATTAACAGTCTTATCGTAGAATGATAATGAACCACGTGATACGACTGCTACCTTTCCTTTTACGTCTACGCCAGCATAATCAGCATCAGCTCCGACTCCTGGAACAGCAACCATCTCTAGCGGGCCATTTTCCTCAGAAAGCTTGACCCAATCATCGATTCCATAACCTACAGCAGAGAAGGACTCATTTCCTTGAACTGTAAAAGTGTGCTGGTAAAGGTATGCATCATTACCAGATGCAGCAACCTGGATTGTGTTTGTGTTCAATCCTGGCGCACCTACCAAACCGATATCAGGGTTTTGTGCATAAGGGTTGTCCCATCCATAGCCGATGTGGCCGGAGTTACCTGCTGATACAGCAGCGACAATCCCATTATCTACCGCACGAGTAATCGCAAGGTTTTCAGCACTCTTTTCTTCATAGAAAGAGGCTGTGGATCCCAAGCTCATGTTCAGAACATCTGCACCTAGTTTAATAGAGTCATCAATTGCAGCCAGATATACATCAGACCATGTAGATGGATAATTAGGGTCATTACTGAAAACCTTCATTCCAAGTACCTGTGCTTCTGGAGCAACCCCCTTGATTCCGCCTGTTGCCTCATCACCATTTGCTGCTACCGTTCCTGCAACGTGCATACCATGCATGGAAGCTTCCGGACCAAGGTCAAGGATAGTCTGATTCTCATCATAATAGTTATAACCATAAGGAACCTTGTCAGAAAAATACTTTCCTTTCAGCCCCTCTTCAGTTACCAAAGTCTCTGTTTCTTCCTTAGACAATTCCGCTTGAGCTTTGTCTGTCAAAACGAAATCCTTGTGGGAAGGATCCACTCCTGTATCGATGACAGAAACGATCATACCTTCACCTTTAAGACCTGCATCTGCCCATGTAGCTTGGGATTGAATATAATTATGGCTTGTCTTCATATCCGGAGCTTCTTCAGGACGGTTATATTCATTAGCCAGGTAAACATTCTTTACCCCAGCAATACCTTCGATTTTCGCGATATCCTTGTATGTTACTTCACCGCTGAAACCATTGAAAGCAGTAGAGAAGCTCTTCTTATGATCCATACGGATGTTTTTAGACTTGATCTTATCCTTTACGCTCTTCTGCGCACTTTTTAGTTTTGAGTCAATGGAAGATTTAGTATCTTCTGATAATTCTTTGTAAAGTTTGCCCTGTTTAGTTGCATACTCAACCGGTGTTTCTCCTTCAACTTCTACGATTACACGAACTTTATCTTCTGCTTTCAATGAAGCTTTTGTCTTCTTGTACTTTCCATCAAGCTGTTTCAGCTGCTTTGCTTTATATTGCTCAATCTGCTTGATTTTTGAAGAATATGCATTCTCTGCTGCAGATGCGCTTGTCAATGGAAAGCTAAAGCTAGAAAGAACCAATGCTGATGCAAGTACACTAGAGGCAATTTTGCGCCCTGTGTTTTTTCTTTTCATTCCTTAATTCCCCCAAATCTATTATTGATATTGCTAGATTATGTAAAGATCCATCCCTCCTGTTCCTATTCCGAAAAGTCAGAGTATTGCTATAATTATATATTTTCTTGTTATAATGGTCAATTGGTTTTTAGTAGAATTTAACTATAAAATTCTAAAATTTACTAGGTTTAAGGCTAAAAATGTTAGTTTTTCAATATTATTGTAAGTTTAATATACTTATCTCTCATGCGTGTATAGGTATATTTACTCCATGTTTTTTCAGTGTCATCATTATCTTATGACAATAAAAAAACAGGCTTTGTAAGCCTGTCTAAATTATTTGATCCACGCACCATCACTATTAAGTTTATATCCGTCGATTGTAGTATTATATGCCATTTCTCCACCTGGATACAGGTAGTACCACTTGCCGCCGGAAAGTACCCATCCTGTCTTCATGTCTCCGCCAGAATTCAGGTAGTACCAGTTATTATTCCATTTTAGCCAGCCTGTCTTCATGGAGCCGCTGCCATTCAGGTAATACCAGTCTCCACTCCATTTTACCCAGCCTGTCTTCATGACACCATTAATATCGTGGAAATACCATTCGCTATTCCACTTCAGCCAGCCTGTCTTCTTGCTGCCATCAGAAAGGTAGTAAAACCATTTGCCATCTTCTTTGCTCCAGCCTGATGTAGAAGCTACTACTCTTTTAGAGCCAATGTAACGTTCTTTCCAATAAGAATTTGATAGACTTGAAACTTGTACCGCTGATCCTCCCGCGTGAACGAACTGATCTCCTTCTAAATAAATCCCTACATGTGAAGGACCTGCTTTATAAGTTGTAAAGAAAACTAAATCTCCTGGCTGTAACTCACTTTTGGATACAGAGCTGCCAACCTGGTACATATCTGCTGATGACCGTGGCAGAGTAATTCCAGCCTTATTGAAAGTATATGTTATAAAACCTGAACAATCGAATCCACTCGGAGTTGTACCTCCCCATACATAAGGTACACCAACATAATCAAGGGCAGTGTCCGTAATCAATCCACTAGTTGAAGCTTCTGCCTTATCGCCACCGACTAACCCGCTAACCAACAAAGAACAAGAAAGCATACCTGCCATTAATAACTTTTTCATGCTGACCCCCAAATAAATGTAAAATTTCTATAAAAAAGGTAAACCTACTAATTTATCCAAAAATTCATTTTCTAAACATAGTATGGCATAAAAGTTACTAGTTTTAGGTTACAGTTCCTTTTTAAGTATGTTACAAGAATATTTCAAAATCCGACTTTACTTACTAAAAATCCCCAGTTTCTGCAAAATATTCTTTTAAAAAGGATGAATATGGATTATATTTCTGTAAAATATATGGAGGTTTTATAGGGATAAGGAGACTGAAATAGGTGTCATTGGGAAGGTATCTTGTAGTGTAACTGTCGAATCCTCTGGGATTGCTAATTCCTTGAAACAATCTTTTTTCATGAGAAGAAGCAGCTTTTGAAACCAAAAAAACTGCCAGATGGCAGTTTTTTTAAATGCTATTCAGTTTTCGCAGTCAGGATCATTGCTCTGTTACTATGATATCTCGCTCTTTCATATAATTTGGCTCTGAGTTTCTCGCATAACGCATCTTGCATTAAAGCTTCATTGTGCTTTTTCAAAAATAAATGTAGGTGATACTTAATTTTCAACAACACATTCATTCCTCCTTTTAGCACATAAACCGCAGGAAGATTCGTATTCGGAAGCTGGCTGACATAGTTAATGCTTCATTAACTTTAGTCCCTCTAGTTTTGCGTCACCCTTTTTCAAAGGCTTTGCCGTTTCGTACGATCTATGTGTCATGCTTCCAAAATATCGAATTGTCCCGAGTTTTGTAAGGGTCTTTAGACCTATAAATCACCTTTTTTGGAAAAAATATCTTATTGACATTGACAAAAACGTTTGGTAATAAACCCTACCATTATATCTTTCGGTTTATTTCCCCTAGCTATGAGTGTAATAAACCCAATCCCACTAAAATGATTCCAAGGGACTAATGTGACTATAAAAAAAGGACAATCCTGATCAGGATTGTCCCTTCCCATTCATATTTTATTTTTTCCATGCTCCGTCTTTTCCTAGTTTGTATCCATCAATAACTGTGTTAACGGCCATAGAACCATTTTTGTACAAGTAATACCATTTGCCGCCTGATTGAATCCAGCCCGTTTTCATGACCCCAGAATTCTGATCAAGGAAGTACCACTTGCTTCCATCCTTTAGCCAGCCTGTTTTCATCTGGCCATTAGCTGCAAGGTAGTACCATTTATTTTCTACCTTAATCCAACCCGTTTTCATGACTCCGCTGATTGAATCGAGGTAATACCATTTGCCTCCATCATTTAGCCATCCAGTTTTCATATATCCCTTGGCAGTGAGGTAGTACCACTTATTATCGTCTTTTACCCAGCCCGTTTTCATGGCACCGGAAACTTCGTCAAACAGATACCACTTCTTATCAATCTTCAGCCAGCCAGTTGCCATTTCGTAGTTCTTTTGAAGATAGTACCACTTATTTTTATCAAGAAGCCAGCCTGATGTAGGCTTATTGTTTTTATAATGATACCACTTCCCGTTTTCTTTCACCCAGCCATTCTTAATTTCCTCTGCTCGCTTGATGATCAGGTTCTTCACTGTTTCATTACCACTGAGGTCTATGAGTCTTAAGGAAATTTTGTTATCGCCTAACGCCAGCGGAACCGTAATGTCAATAGTATCGTTCGCTGCCTTCTGCACATCTACAGGACTCACGATCGACTTTTCATATTCATGACTGTCATTGACAAACAGCGACAAGTAATTAAAGTTATCCTTCATCGTAACCTTGATGACAGTTTCTTCTACATCAAGGTCGACCCTTGATGGTGCCGAGACGGATAGCTGTGCAGCTGTCGTATCGATGAACACCTTGCGGGACAATGAATGCGTTTGGCCCTTTTTATCAACAGCTTTGATGATTACATCGTAAAATCCATCTTTAGCAAATGAAACATTCGTATTAAAACGATATAAACCCGCTCCAGCATCATGGGTGAAACTTGTTTCCTTTCCATTGACTGTTATGGATGCAAGTCCGTTATCGTCGATCACTTCTCCTTCAACCGGGATTGTCTTCGTATTGTACGCACCATAAGGTTCAGGGCTATATGCTATAACAAACGGATCAGCAGATACGACATCGCCAACTTCAGCTGTATCAGCACCAAAGTTATAAGCATTGTCTACAGCCATTACTTCAACAATCGCGCTTTCTGGAAGCTCTTCGAACTGGTAGGAGGATTCCTCACCATATACCTCATCGTAAAATTCGCCGTTTACGAAAATCACATATGACAAGATTCCAGAGCCCTCTTCAACTGTTTCCCAGCTGACTGTTTGCGATTCCAAATCAAATGATGCAGCAACTTCAGGAGCTACTGTATCAACATAGACTGGTATTAATTTAGATTGATAGTCAGCACCCTCATAGTCGATCACTGATTTAATTTCATAATAGTAAAGCCCGTCTTTAACACTTTTAGAATTCACTTTACCATTCCAGCTGCGATTTTCATTATAAGAGAACGGCATTCCCCAACCGCCATCGAAGTATGATTTTACGACATCTTTCTCTAATTTCACACGACGCAGGAATTTCTCGTTCTCATCTAAAATATTGAATTGAACTTCTGCCGCATTGCGCAGGAATGCCGGGAACGGATTGATATTCTCACGCATATAGTCTCCATTTGGAGAAATCGCATAATATCCTTGTTCAGCAGGAGCTGCAAACCAATCATCAATCAGGACATCATGAACAGGCTCTTCATACACATTTCCTTCTTCATCTTCATAATCGAACATGCCTGTCAGGTCATAGTATTTCGATTCACCAAAATCACTAAAACCATCAAGGATTTCCGGACGGTCCCACTCTCCGTAGAAGCCTACATACGGGACATTCAAAGTTGGCAGCACATCAACTTCTTCAACATCTTCTAAAGTTACAAAGCCTTCTACGAATATATCTTCCATCAACTCTGTTGTGGTTAATTCACCATCAAGGGTTTTATAAGGAAGTTCAGCTTCAGTAAAATCTACACTTACCGTAAAATCTACTGTTTCCCCCGCTGGCACGGTAATTGTTTCAGGAGCATCGATTTCGACACCTTCCATATCACCCGCTACAAGCGCATTATAGTTCTCATATCCTTCACTTTCTTCAATAGTGTCAGTCAGGACGCTCGTGTTCACCTGATAAGTCGCATCTTCATCAGAAATATTGACCGCAGTGAAGGTCATTTCAAATTGAGTATCACTGAAATCCTTCAATTCTACCTTTGATTCATTCGTCTCACTGTTAACAACATATACTGGTGTGTCAACTGCAGCATATGTCTGCATCATACCTGCTCCCTGGCGTCGCGGCGAGAATGGCTGACCTTCCAAGTCCGTGATCATTTCAGCAGTGTTCATTAACAGGACTTTAGCCAGTCGGGTTCTCTCACCGGCAGTCAAATCTTCAAAACGCTCATCATTCTGAAGGTATTGCTGAACAAGCGCGGATCCTCCGGCAACATGTGGAGCTGCCATCGATGTTCCACTCATTTCCCCGTATTGATTATCATTAAGGGTAGAGATGATTTTTCCGCCTGGAGCTGTAATCTCCGGCTTCAGTTCAAGGCTTGGTGTTGTTCCCCATGATGTAAAATCGGTCATCTTGCCCATTTCCGGGTCAGGCGATGTTCCTTGCTGCGCAACACGAAGCGTTGTGTGGCCAGCAGCAATCAATTCCTCAAGCGCCAATCCTTCTTCATGATGGATTTGCATGAACGGAATGGACCATCCTCCCTGATTCCCATAAAAAGTATCCATTCCATGGTCATACACTATGATGCCTACTGCACCGTAATCAGCAGCTATCTGCGTCTTCTCATAGAATGAGAGGTCACCCCGTTGTACAACGACAACCTTTCCTTCCACATCTTTCCCTTCATACTCTTCCGGATAGCCATAGCCACCTTCAAGGCTGACTAATTCAAGTGAGTCATACACTTCAAGAAGCTGACTCCAGTCATCCAGGCCATAACCAACACCGGTAAAATCTTCAGCACCTTCAATTGTAATCCCATGTTCAAAAAGGAAAGCTGCATTCCCTGAAGCAGCTACCTGAATTGAGTCAGGATTAAGCCCAGGAGCGCCAACTACCCCAATATCAGGGTTTTTATGGAAGGGATTACCCCACCCATAGCCAATATGGCCGGAGTTCCCTGCTGATACCGATGCAACGATTCCATTGTCTACCGCTCTCGAAATGGCAAGATCCTCTGCACTTTGCTCCTGGTAGAATGCTGCAACGTCACCAAGGCTCATGTTCAGTACATCCGCACCCAATTTAATCGATTCGTCAATGGCAGCCAGGTACACATCAGACCAAGTCGATGGGAATAATGGGTCATTGCTGAAAACCTTCATCGCAAGTACTTGCGCTTCAGGTGCGACTCCTTTGATACCGCCTTCTGCTTCATTCCCATTCGCCGCTACTGTTCCTGCAACATGCATCCCATGCATTGATGCACCTGGAACTGAATCTAGAATGACATCATCCTGGTCAAAATAATTGTATCCATAAGGTACTTTCTCAGTAAAATATTTTCCTTTTAAATTTTTATCTGCTACGAGCTTATTTACTTCAGCCTGATCGAGTTCTGCTGTCGAAGCATCGGTCAGAATGAAATCCTGGTGGGATGGATCAACTCCGGAATCGATGACAGAAACAATCATCCCTTCCCCCTTCAGGCCAGCATCCGCCCAAGTCTCGCTTGACTGAATGAACTGGTGGCTTGTTTTCATATCCGGCTTCACTTCGGGACGCTTATACTCATTTGCCAGATAGACACTCTTCACACCTTCGATGCCTTCTATTTTTGCAAGGTCACCGTATACAACCTCACCACTGAAGCCATTGAACGCTGTAGAAAACTTATTTTTGTATTGAACCTTGACGCCTTTTTCCTTGATCTTTTCTTGGACGCTCTTTTGCTTCTTTTCTATCTTGTTAGCGATTGAAGTTTTAGTATCTTCTGATAATTCTTTATAGAGCAGTCCCTTCGAGGTTGCGTGTTCAACTGGAGTTTCGCCATCTATCTCGATGATTACACGAACCTTATCTGATGCTTTCAACTGAGCTTTAGCACCTTTTACCTTTTTGTGATCCGATAATTTCTTGTGATCATCCATTTGTAGATGTTGTTTATATTGGCTGATTTTCGCTTCAAGACTATTAGTTTTTGGTGCAGCATATGACTGGGAAGCCAGGCCAAGATTCGAAAGAAGCATTGCCGTTGTCATTGCACAGACAGCAATTTTCTTACCTAAATTTTTCTTTTGCTTCATTTTATTCATTTTCCCCCTAGAATTTTAAAAAATTGGCCCTGCAAAATAGCGAAATTCTTTTTGCCCACTCCCCCTATGTAAAAAAATGTAATTGGTACAGGAAGATTTTAATAGATTTAACTTAAACTAGCAATTTAAATTTTAGGAATATAGTATTATATTTTTCGACAAAGAGTTTCCATCCCAGATTATTAGCAGTTTTTTCGCGAGGCAACAATTAGAAGCAAAATAGTCTTTCTATCAATTACGAATATAAGCAGCCGGATAAATTAAATTTCAATACAAAAAAGGACTGTCCATTTCTGGACAGCCCTTTCTTCCTTACTTAATCCACGCTCCGTCTTTACCGATCTTGTATCCGTCGATCACTGTATTGACAGCCATGCTTCCATCTTTGTACAGATAGTACCATTTTGTGCCTGATTTTACCCAGCCAGTCATCATGACGCCGCTGTCAGCTAGGAAGTACCACTTGCCGTTTACTTTCTCCCAGCCAGTTTCCATGTCACCATTAACTGTATCAAGGTAATACCACTTGTTGTTCCATTTGAACCAGCCAGTATGCATATAGCCATCTTTATGGTTCAGGAAGTACCACTTGCCGCTGATTTTCTTCCAGCCAGTTTGCATATCGCCATTTGCAGCAAGGAAGTACCACTTACCATTGACTTTTTCCCAGCCAGTCTGCATATCTCCATCAGCAGATAGGAAGTACCATTTGTTGTTCCACTTCAGCCAGCCAGTTTTCATTTGGCCGCTTTCTTTCACTTCGTCGAAGTAGTACCACTTGTTTCCGACCTTGAACCAGCCAAGTTTAGCATCGCCGTTTTCCTCATCAAGGAAATACCAGCGATTTCCAAGCTGCAGCCAGCCGGATTCCATAGCACCATCTTCATTCAGGTAGTACCATTTGCCGTTCACTTTTTCCCAGCCAGTCTGCATGATGCCGTCTTCATTGAAGAAGTACCAGTCACCATCGATTTCTTCCCAGCCAGTTACCATTTCTCCGTCAATGTAGAAGTAGTAGTTTCCTTCTTCATCTTCATACCAGCCATCCATTACTTCATCAACTGGCATTTCTTCAGCGATGATTCTGCCCTCAACTGTTGGAGCTACCGGGCTGTGTTCTGTAATGTACTCAGAAAGAATCTCGTAGTCTACTACGAACAAGTCGTGGATGCGACCTTCATCCTTTGCATTCTTAAGCATTGTGAAGCCGTCTCCGCCGTTAGCTGTAAAAGCGTTTGTAGCTACACTGTAAGTTGCTTCTAAATCTAATGGCTGGTAGCCGTTTTCAGTCTTGACATTCACTTCCCAGACTCTCTCGCCAGCAGGCTTGGAAGGGTCGTATTTAAACTGAAGTCCTGCTACCTGAAGGAATCTTCCAGCAGCATTTTCTACATCACCTACACTATGTTCAAGTGCCAGTAAGATTTCTTCACCTGTCAACTGCATAGTGACAAGCAGATTCTGGAATGGCAACACAGTGTGGACTTCTCCAAGCGTTACATCACCTTGGTCGATTGAAGCTCGGATGCCGCCGCCGTTCTGGATGGCAATGTGGACTGGCTCTTTCTCCAATTCATTTGCCTTTGCAAGCATTCCATCTGCAATCAGGTTTCCAAGGTTTGTTTCTTTTGTACGGACGTTAGCACGCTCGCCATCAAGAACAACCTCAGATGAACCGATGACTGTTTTCTTTAATTCTTCAATTGGAGCAGCCAATTCTTTCACACGAGCTGCAGCTGTTGCATCTTCTTCGAAAGTCTTTGTATCCAATAGTTCGCCTTCGAATCCTGTTACTACGCCTTCTGCGTTGAACGTTACATCAACAACTCCAAGGTAGTTCAGGTATTCGTTTGCTTGTACGATAACTGTAGGTTCGTCCTTATCAACTAGGACAGGCTTTTCAAGCTTCGTATGAGAGTGACCGCCGACTAGAAGGTCGATGCCGTCTACTGCTTCAGCAAGAGCCTTTTCAACATTGAAGCCTGAGTGTGAAACAAGTACAATCTTGTTCACGCCTTGAGCTTCAAGGGCAGCTATAGTTTCATTTGCTTTGTCTACCGCTTTCTCAAACTCAATATCTTCAGATGGAGAAGAAAGGAATACAGTATCTTCAGTAGTCAAACCAAAAATACCAACCTTGTTACCTTCTACCTCTTTGATGATCGCTGGATAGATCTTGCCGCCTTCTGGAGATGCGCTGATCTCATCCGCGAAGAATGGAGAAAGGATTTCATCCTTTGTTACATTTACGTTCGCACTTACGATTGGGAACTCCATTGCGTTAATGAAGTTTGCTAGAACTTGCGAATCCTTATCAAACTCATGGTTTCCAAGAGTCATAGCATCATAGCCAAGAGCATTCATGAATTCCATGTCTGCAAGACCAAGATACTTATTGAAGTAAAGTGTTCCAGAGAATACGTCACCAGCATCTAAAAGAAGAGCATTTGGCTTAGTCTCTCTTACTGTCTTAACAGCTGTTGTAAGTCTTGGGTACTTCTCTACATTCGCATGGCTGTCATTTGTATGCATGACAGACAAATTGAATACCGGATTCAATTCTGCGACGATTCTGCCTTCAACAGCAGGGGCAACCGGGCTATTCTTCTCAATGTATTCAGAAAGGATTTCGTAATCTACCACAAACAAGTCGTGGATACGACCTTCATCCTTTGCCTTTTTAAGCATTGTGAAGCCATCTCCACCGTTAGCTGTGAATGCATTTGTTGCTACGTTATAGGTTTTGTCCAATTCAATCGGAGCAAATCCATCTTCAGTCTTTACGTTCACTTCCCAAACGCGCTGGCCAACTTGCTTGTATGCGTCGTATTTAAACTGAAGTCCTGCTACCTGAAGGAATCTTCCTTCACCTGTTTCAACTCCACTTACACCATGCTCAAGAGCTTGCCAGATTTCTTCTCCTGTTAACTGCATAGTTACAAGCAGGTTCTGGAATGGCAATACTGTGTGGACTTCTCCAAGTGTAACTTCTCCCTGGTCGATTGATGCGCGGATACCGCCGCCGTTTTGGATGGCAATATCAGTTGGTTCGAATTCATTCGCTTTTGCAAGCATGCCATCTGCAATCATGTTACCAAGGTTTGTTTCTTTTGTACGTACATTTGCACGGGCACCATCAAGGACTACTTCAGACTGGCCGATGACCGTCTTTTTCAGTTCCTCGATTGGAGCAGCCAATTCTTTCACACGAGCTGCAGCTGTTGCATCTTCTTCGAAAGTCTTGGTATCCAATAGCTCACCAGCGAAATCTGTTACTACACCGTCTTCGTTGAAGGTTACATCAACGACTCCAAGGTAGTTCAGGTATTCATTCGCTTGTACGATTACCGTAGGCTCGTCCTTTTCAACGAGGACAGGCTTTTCTAGCTTTGTATGAGAGTGGCCGCCGACTAGAAGGTCGATGCCGTCTACTGCTTCAGCTAAAGCTTTTTCCACATTGAAGCCAGAGTGAGAGATCAGGACAATCTTATTCACGCCTTGAGCTTCAAGGGCAGCTACTGTTGCATTTGCTTTATCTACCGCTTTTTCAAACACGATATCTTCAGAAGGAGATGAAAGAAAAACTGTGTCTTCAGTTGTCAAACCGAAAATACCAACCTTTTCACCTTCTACTTCTTTGATGATCGCTGGGTAGATTTTTCCTCCAACTGGAGATGCACTGATCTCATCAGCGAAAAACGGAGAAAGGATTTCATCATTCTTTACATTTACGTTCGCACTTACAATCGGGAACTCCATCGCTTTAATGAAGTTTGATAGAACAGTCGAATCCTTGTCAAACTCATGGTTTCCAAGAGTCATAGCATCATAGCCAAGAGCATTCATGAATTCCATGTCTGCAAGGCCAAGATACTTATTGAAGTAAAGCGTTCCAGAGAATACGTCCCCAGCGTCTAAAAGAAGGGCATTTGGCTTAGTTTCTCTTACTGTGTTTACAGCTGTTGTAAGTCTTGGGTATTTCTCAACATTCGCGTGGCTGTCATTTGTGTGCATGACAGACAGCTTGAATGGCTCTTCTACAGCTGGAGCAAAGCTGAACTGTGCTAATACTGCATCATGGTCACTCACACGTCCGTGTGCCTCCATGAATTGAGAGTTAAGGTGTACGATATCAGCTTCCGCACCTGCAGCCAATTCGTTTGTTGCAAGGATATGGTCAAGAACTTGAGCATTACCTTGATAGTTATACGTATAACGTTCTGCTTTTGGCACCATTTCAACAAGATTTGTTAAGATATTGCCTTTTAGCGTTTGAATTGGGTTAGAGAATTCAAAGTCGTTTAAGTCACCAAGCACAACTACGTTAGCGTCTGCGTTTTTGCTTAAAACATCTTCAATGAAACCTCTAACAACGTTCGCGATTTCGATACGTTGTGTTTCACTTCCAAGTACAGGAGGCTGGTGCTTTCCGAAAAGACCCTGGTCTCCGCCTTTTGAGTTGAAGTGGTTCGCAATCACAATCACTTCTTCACCGTTAAAAGTGAATTCAGCTGCCAATGGCTTACGGCTGCTTTCAAAGGCAGCGTTTGTAGGATCGATTCTTCCTGGGTTAAGAGTCAATGAACCATTCTCGTAACCTACTGCTTGTGTTGCACTACCTTTTGTACCTTCATTTAATGTTACGCGTTCTGGGTTGTAGATGAAACCAACACGGATGTTTCCGCCTGGCTGTCCACCGTCAACCTTATTTTCTGGAGCGATGTCAGTCCATTCGTATGTCGGACCGTTATGTGCTGCGATAGCCGCAATTAAAGCTTCATAGTTTTTGTCAGCGTCAACTGTACCATCATCTGTTGGACCATTATTATCCTGAACTTCTACAAGTCCGATAATATCAGGAGTTTTTAAATTATTTACAATTGATTCAGCAATTTTATCTACTTTTTCCTGGTCATTTCCCGTGAAGTTTTCGATATTGTATGAAGCGACAGTCAATTCATCGTCAGCTTTAACAATGGTAGCTACTTCACGTTCGTTTGATCCTTCAACTTTTTGCGGCAACTCTGAAACTAATACTTTATAGTTGCCAAAACCGTAGCTGACTACGCCAGTTACTGTACCATTGAAAGAGTCACCAGTTTTGACAACGAAATCACGGTCATTAGTCAACAGGTGGAATCTTTCCGGATTGCTGTTATCCTCTGAAAGGATTGTACCGCCAGCATCCGTGTAAGTCTTTCCTTCAACCTTTTCGATGATTACCGGAATTTCGCCATATTTTTGAGGTCCAACAGCAGTTGGGTTCTCAAGTGCAATGCGCATACCTTCAAGACTTTCGTAAAAATCGATTCCATCTTGCTGTGGATCGAATTCAGCAAAAGCATCATTATCAATGACTTGAGTTGGAGGTTGTACATCCTTACCCATTACGACAGCTGCAGGAAGTTCGTTGCCACTTGATACTTTGTCAACAGAACCTTCTATAGCATTAATTTCCGTCATCGCAAGATCAGTTTCTAACTTTTCAGCATATCCATCAAGGACCCATTCTTTTACGAGTCCATTGACTTTTACATGGTCGCCTACTGCAGCACCATGGCTCGTTTTATATACAAGGATACCTTCTGCAGTCTTTGAGTTTTCATCTGGAGTAGCAGATTGCATAAAGAAATTCGAATTATCAACTACATGAGTAACAATTCCTTCTACTGCTTCTACCTTTTGATCCTTATAAGGAGAAGTATGGGTTTCACCCTGAATATCCGCTATCTTTAATCCTTTAACCCCTTCAAAAGGCGGTGGTGGTGGTGGAGCCTCTCCATAGAAGTGTATAGCTGAAGGTGACTTTAGCCCTGGAAATCCGTAGTAATATTCAAGAGTACCAGTTATTACCACTTCTTTCCCGATAATGCTTGGATTTGTTGCCAACCCAAACTGTGAACGGTAACCAGAAGTTAATTGCACAGATAATAGTTTGGTTGTATCCCTTTGGTCAGGAGTATCAGCAATCAGCAAATTATAATCATCCTTGAACGGAGCTTCAAAGTCTCCCGTTCCAGTTGATGCAACATGACCTACAATATAACCTTTTACTGTAGGTGCTGGTTTTGCTGCTGGATCTGCATTATAGGTTGCAATTGCCTCTTCAACAGTTATAAAGCTCTCCTCAGCACTTACAACTTGAGCGATTGGAACAGCGTACCCTACTAACAATGTAAAGATTGTCAATAGAGCGAACCATTGTTTCTTAAACATGTTCAATCTAATTTTCCTCCTTATGGAACAATTTGGTTGTGGCTTGACGTCCGACTTCCTATGTGCTGAAAGTAACCTTATTCACCTTAATTTTTGAAAACGTTTTCATATATCGTGAAAAATTTTAAAGGTGTTCTGTAAGATTTGTAACTCTCAGCCATAGAGTAGATTCTGCTCACATCCTCCTTTTCTTTTTTTCTAAAGCTACTTCCTTTTCATTGTATTATAGATAACTATTAAATTTCTACACATTTTAACAAACTTTACAGACTTTTATCCTATTTTTAAAATTTTGTCAAAAATCTTATAAATATGTTTCTCTGCTTACAATATTTTATGAAAATATCATTATTTTAAAGATAATAAGCGTAAAATCAATATATTCCCTCATGATAATTATATAATTATAATTCAAACCCTTGGGTAATCTAGCTAGTTTTGACGACTGACCCTTTACCTTCCAAAATTTACATATCATTACGCAGGAGAATAATGTTTATATCTGCCAAATGCGCACGAATTCTCAAAATCAGTGCAGTCTCATTATTCCGTATATTCCTTTATTTGAGTTCATACTTATTTAACCAAGACGGCTTAAAAGGAGATTATTTATGCGAAGGAACAAACCTTTCTTTTCTCCCAGGATATTAATCTTATTAACGGTTGCCGGACTTATTATTGTCATTGTAAGACTGGTATTTTTTTCGCTAGGGAATAGCTCAGCTGCCACGGTCGAGAAATTCTACTCGTTGGAACAAAAAAATAACTATTCAGACTCATGGGATTTGTTCCATCCTTATATGAAAGAGAAATTTCCAAAGGCTTCGTTCATACAGGACCGATCCCATGTTTTCATTGGCCACTTTGGAGCGGAATCTTTCGAGTTTTTGGTTAGCGAAGGGGAAGAAATTCAAAATTGGCGACCTGCCAAAGGAGAAAAGCCATTCAAGACAGCTTATAAATACCTGGTGACCCAATCATACAATGGTAAATACGGAAAATTCAGCTTCGTCCAGGAGGTTTATGTCGTCAAACACCAGAAAGAATGGGCGATAATTTGGGATTATAATAATTAATATCCTTATTAATACCCTCAGGCATATCGACAGAAAACGACAAACTCAGTAAAATAATATTCGAGCGGTGCCTGTCACCACCCGATTTTTGTCGAATGGGTTAAAGTTTTTTCTTTCCTGTCGATATATTGGTTAGCGGGCAAAGTTACTGAAAGGTAATGACGCAAAGCTATAGGGGCTTCTGTCAATGACAATGCCAGCCAGCTACCATCAATTAAAGGAGAATTGTTGATGTCTAACTATTATTCACTTACACCTGAAGCAAAGTTGAGAAAGAAAAAAAGAAATAAATATATTCTCTACACTACCTTGTTGTTTACCTCTGTTGTCTTGAGTACGCTAGTCACTATTTTAGTTAACGAAATGTAAAAGGTGCTGACCAATTGGTCAGCACCTTTCTTTTAATCTCCTTTTATCTCCAGAAGCTTGAGCTTCAACTCGTTCTCCATGGCTGCCAGGTCCTGTTCTGCCTGCCTTCGTTTTGAACGTCCTTCCTGTTGGATTCTCATAGTTTCCTCAAGTGTTGTGATCAGGTTCTCCTGGGTCTTCTTCAATGTTTCGATTTCAACCAGCCCCCGCTCATTTTCTTTTGCTGTTTCAATCGTATTCGTTTTTAACATCTCGGCATTTTTAAGCAATAATTCATTTGTCGTCTTCGAAACTTGCTTTTGGGCTTCAACAGCATGCCGCTGCCTGATCAAGGTCAAAGCAATTGCGACCTGATTTTTCCATAAAGGAATGGCCGTTACAATCGAGGATTGTATTTTCTCGACGAGAGCCTGGTTCGTGTTTTGAATCAATCGGATCTGCGGAGCGCTCTGGATGGTGATTTCCCTGCTTAGTTTCAGATCGTACAGCCTTTTATCAAGACGGTCTGCAAATTGGAGCATATCATTTACTTCCTGGAATTTCATCTGATCCTGCGACTCTTCTGCAGCCCTTTTTAGCTCTGGGATCGTTTTTTGGTGCAGCTCCTCAAGCTTCAATTCACCTGCTGCAATATAAATATTCAACGCATTGAAATACTCTTTGTTCGTTTCATACAATTTTTCAAGCATGCCAATATCAGATAAAAGTACATTCTTGCTGCGATCAAGCTTTACGCTGATTCGATCTATCTGCGCGCTTGTCTTCTGGTATTTTGAGAGGATTTCCTGAACAGATCCAGAAATTTTTCCGAAAATGCGCGAAAAGAAAGATTGTTTTTCCGGACTCAGTTCCTCTGGATTCATATCATTCAGGCGTTTCATCAAATCATTGATGATGTCACCGACCTCACCAACATCCTTTTTCTGGACATGCTCCAGCATGGCATGCGAGAACGTCAGGAGTTTTCCCTGAGCCTGGGAACCATACGTAATCATCGCCTGCTGATTTTTCGGATCAATCTGGGCAGCAAGCTGATATGCCCTCTCCCTGTTTTCCGGAGGGATTACATCAATCAACTTAACAGGTTTTGCCCCTTCTTTCACCTGTGGCTGCATAGCCATTTCGGGTGTATCACTGAACGGATTGGCAAGTAGATCATCCATGATATTATTGGATTCTTTTAGAAAGTCTTTTTCAGCCATTATTTTAACCTCCTGCTCTCATCTGGGAGCTCTTTATACTTCTTGATCGAGTTTTTCGCGACGTCGATTTCAAAGTTTAGATGGTCAATATCATTCGACAGCAGTACATATAAATCCTTCTCCACAAGCTTAGTCAAATCCTCTAATGTTTCCTGGCTGTCCCTGAGAGAATACTCTAGTTCGCGATTTGTCTTTGATTGAGAAGAAAGAAATGCGTACTTCTCAGTCAGTTCAAGAACCGAATCAAGGTGTGAGAAGTAGAACTTTTCAGCCTGGTAAAACCTGCTCGGTTCCTTATTCGTCAATTTATAGATGTTTTTTGTCATCCTTAAAAGTTCAATCCTGTCTTTCAAGGACCGGATATGTTTAATGGAAAAAAGCGCTTTTTGCAAACGGTTGATTTTCAGCTTTGCTTCATCAAGGTTTTTCTTAATATATTGGTATTCCTTACGTGAAAGGCCGTGCTTTTTAAGAAATCTATTCTTCAAAACGGATCCAGTCAGCCAATAAACAATGCCTCCTCCCACAATTGCAACAATTGAGGCCATTGAAAAAGTCTGGTCGAAACCAAAAAAGCTGACCAGCCAAATTAAAATCGAAGACGGCAACGATACGGCAGTTCGGATTATAAACGAGAAAAATGGGTTCATTTAATATCGACTCCTGACTTTAAGTTCCTTTCATAAAAGGCAGTTGGACCTTCTAATACATACGAACAAAGTAAACAAAATGTTTCATTAAAATTATCATTTGGAAATAAGTTTCCTATGAATATACAATACCTGAAATCACAATGAAATTCTACAGACCTGGACTGTAACCCAGTCTAGGTCTAGAGACGTAGATTCGACAAAATTCGGGTGGTGACAGGCACCACCCGAATTATTTTAGTCTACTATGCAATTGTGTCAGGGAGTATTGGGCGAAGTCTTTTACGTCTTTATTTTTACTCTTGGAGAGGTCTAGCAAAACTTCATTTAGGTAGTTATCTTCTAAGATTCCTTTATTATCCCCTTCTGCACAGCAGGATAGAAAAAGAAGCAGGTTAAAATGGACTTTAGGCTTTTCGTGTTTCCTCAGTTTTTCGACCATATACCGGATCAATTCATTATTTGTTGATAGAATCTTAGTAAATACCCGGTCTATTTCTTTCGGTGTTCCCTTGCTAATTACTTCATCTATTTCAGTGTAATAGCCTCTGTTCTCCATATCTGGTTGGATTGAATTCATTTCGTCCATTCCAGATTCTTCAGTGTAATTCATAAGACCATTGATAAATTCTTCAAAGTCTTTCGCTAATTGTATTTCTTCATTGCTTTCAGCATCTATCAAAATTACTGGAGGCTCTATTTTACTCGTCCGATAATCAAGCGCAATCCAAGAGTGCCCATCTCCAGATATAAGAACAATATTATCCGGCAATTCCCATTCCTGTATTAAATACTTACTTTCTAATATTCCTTTTTCCTTGCCCATTCCTATACCAAAAATATGGTCAACATTAACATAGTTCCCAACCATAGATACAGGTGCATTCAAAGGATATGTATTGAATTTGATATAACCGCCATTTTGTTGTTTCAAAATACTTATGTAGGAGGTTGGCAGTTTAATTTCCAACTTTCCTTCTGCCTGTTTCACGATTTCATCTGTTAAGGGCTCTAATTTGCCGTAATCATTACCTTCTTGCCAAATATTATTCACAGTAAAATCCCCTTTAAAATTAACCATTTTAATTAGATATATTTTACATGGATTACTAACTGAAGATAAATATCTCACTTCGCTGTTTCTTCTAGGAAGGTTTTCCCCCGCCATAATCATAAGCGCGCTACCACTAGTTGATAAAATTTTTTACAGATCGGAATGACCCTGTAAAAAAACAGACCAAATCATGATTGATTTGGTCTGTTAAAAATAGAATGCTATTCAGTAAGGTTCTCAACAGCTGAAATGTATCTATAGTCCGTTAAAAGTCCTTCTTATTATTGGATCCATGCTCCATCTTTACCAATTTTGTATTTGCCAATCTTGGTATTGACTGCCATGCTTCCGTCATTATATAGGAAATACCATTTGCCGGATGATTTTACCCAGCCTGTCTTCATAGCACCGCTTGTTTCAAGGAAATACCACTTGCCTTTTTCCTTGAACCAGCCTGTTTTCATTGCGCCAGACTTTTCGAGGTAGTACCACTTGTTCTTGTCTTTAACCCATCCAGTGCGCATGTCACCATCTTGTCCAAGTAGATACCATTTGTTTTTGTCCTTGACCCAGCCTGTTTTCATTGCGCCATTTGTATCAAGGAAATACCACTTATTGCTGTTCTTAACCCAGCCTGTCTTCATAACGCCTGTGTCATCGAGGAAGTACCATTTGTTCTCCCACTTAACCCAGCCTTTTTTCATCTGGCCGCTTTCTTTTACCTCATCAAAATAGTACCACTTGTTGCCGATCTTGAACCAGCCAAGGACAGCAGAGCCATCTTCGTCAAGATAGTACATGCGGTTCCCGTGCTTGAACCAGCCAGATTCCATTGCGCCGGTTTCTTCATTCAGGAAGTACCATTTGCCTTTCGATTTAACCCAGCCAGTTTGCATGATGCCTTCTTCATTAAAGAAGTACCAGTCACCTTCGATTTCTTTCCAATCAGTAACCATTTCACCATCGATGAAGTAATAAGTAAATCCATCCTCATCTTCATACCAGCCATTCAATACTTCTTCTTCATCTAAAGTAACCTTAAGGACGCGGTCTTCAATTTGAGCACTTACTGATTCATTTGCCTTTACGTAATTAACAAGCCCTTCCAAATCAGTCGGTCCAATTAATTGATCTCTTCCTTTTAGAAGAGCTGTATAGTTGTCTCCGCCGCCAGCCATGAAGTTGTTGACTGTGACAGTGTAATCAGCATCTTCATCGATTAGTTCACCGTTTGGCAGGTAGATATCTAATACCTTTTCGCCATACTCAAGCTCATCAGACCATTCGTAAGATAAGCCAGAGAGTTGAAGCATACGGACCTTGTCCGGATTGAATTGCTGGTTCAGCAATTCTCTGATTTCAGATCCTTTAAGAGTCATGCTGACAAGATCATTGCCGAATGGCTGGATCGTGAACAATTCACCCCAAGTGATTTCACCCGCATCAAGGTCAGCACGGATTCCGCCTGGGTTCATGAATGCGAAGTCTGTACCCATCTCAGCGCGCATAGCGTCAGCAATCAAGTTTCCAAGAACGGATTCCCCGTGCTCGTTTTGATCACGTGTCATTGCCACTTCTGCATTACCGATTACTTCACCGATGATTGGTGCTACATCCGCTTCATACTTATCAACCATTTCCTTGATTTTAGCGTCAGGCTCGATTGCATCCTGGAAAGTAGTGACGATTTCACCTTTCTTGGATACGATGTCTTTTGTTTCCACGTCAAGTGTCAGGTCAACATCCGCGAACGCAGTTCCTGAAGAGTAAGCTTGAACAAGAAGCTTTCCGTCAACAACAGAGTTCAGGTATTGGTGGCTGTGTCCAGCAAAGATAACGTCAACTTCATCGTCCACGTTGTTCGCGAAATCAACGACTTCACCAGTCGCTTCTGACCCGTCAAACTTCGATTGTCCAGGGTTATGCGATACAACTACGATTGCTTTGACACCTTTATCTTTTAATTCTTGAGTGTACTTATTGATTGCTGTTACTTCGTCCGTGAACTCGATACCAGCTGTCCCGCTAGGAGTTACGATGCTAGGAGTATCAGAGTACACCACTCCAATGAATCCTACTGGCACACCGCCAAATTCCTGGATATGGTATGGATCCAGAATTAGCTCATCCGTTCCCTCTTTGACTACGTTTGCAGCTACATAAGGGAAATTAGCGCCCTCAAAATCACCTGTTTTCTCATGAATGCCACCATTGATCAGACGCATCATTTCATCTACGCCTTCATCAAATTCGTGGTTACCAAGTGTTCCTAGGTCGAACCCAATTTCATTCAGCAACTCGATTGTAGGCTCATCCTGCAATAATGCAGATGCTGGAGCACTTGCGCCTACTGCGTCACCCGCATGCAGCATGAATGTATTCTCAGGGTTAGCCGCTTCGCGTTCTTTCAGGTAAGCTGCCAGATAGTCAGCACGTCCCGCGTTTCGGTTACTTACTTTTTTCGTAATATTGATTTGGCCATGGAAGTCATTGATTCCAAGCAGTTGGACATCAACAGTTGTCAAGTCTAATTCGTACTTGCCCCAAGTGCCTTTTTCATCTGTAAAAGTATCCAGGAACTTCACATTGCCATCAGCAACTGCTTGTGCGTCTGGTGTAGATTTAAAAGTCAACTTCAAATTTTCCCCAGGAGAAGCGATCTTCCAGTTTTGGTCTGCAGAAGGATTGATTTCGCCCTGTTCAGAGATGTAATCCATCAATACTTGACGGTTTTCATCAGCTGAATCAACGACAAGCTTCGATCCAGCTAGTCCAGGGAAGTTTCCGCCGCCGCTCGCACGGTAGTTGTTCGTTACCACGACGAATTTCTGGTCAAGGTCGACTGGAGTGCCGTCTGGCATTGTCAGATTCTTGATCCTGCTTGCAGAAGCATCGTTGATTGTTCCGTCTGGCTTGTACTTTGCCGGTTGAGTAACGTCGATTTCATATTTCAGTCCGTCAATAACATCATAGTTGAACGGCTCGAATGAGTAGTTGATCAGTTCTTGCTCGTCCGTGCTGGCAGGGTTGATCTGGTTGAATTGTCCTGCAGACATTTCTAGCCATTCTTTTACCTGTGCACCAGTCAATTCAACAGCCTTCAATGTGTTAGGGTACAAATAAAGGTCGTTTGCACTCTTGATTGAAAGATCACCTTTCGCGATACTCGTGTAATCGCTTGGACCCTGGCGGCCAGCCTTGAATGGGGCGCCAGCGGATAATACAGGCACATCTTTGTATTCAGGAAGCTTTTCATTAATATACTTCTCTACATACCATTTTTGTGCATTGTTCACGATTTGAATCGTTGGATCGTCCTGTACACGTGCAAAGAAGCTGTACATTGGCGCGGTAGTCGTACCGATTTTTCCACGGACGTAATTAAGTGTTCCATCATGCGCTTCTTTCACTGCATCAACGATTTCAGGATCAGCACCGTCTACCTGAGGAACCTTTTTCTTATTAGCATCAGTAATAAAAATAGGTCTTGCAGCAGCTTGAGTTTGAGTGTCGTCTATCTGCCATTTCCCGTCTACTTGTTTAAGAGTCAGGTCGATTACACCCAGGTTATTGCCCCAGTTTCCAGCTTCAACAGCTGCGACACCGTTGATTGTGCCTTTTGTTGCATCTACACCGTCCACCTTGAATTCTGAACCAGTGCCTGGGAATACAACGTGCTTATGTCCGAATAGGATTGCATCGATACCTTCAACTTCACTTAAAGGCATAACAGCATTTTCTGCTTCAGTGTAAGCTTCTGCACTAGCGTCGAAGCCAGTGTGTGCAAGCGTGACAATGATATCAGCACCGGCAGCCTGCATTTCAGGAACGAATTTCTCTGCTGTAGCTACGATATCCTTTGTCTTAACATGTCCTTCAAGGTTACCCTTGTCCCATTGCATGATCTGAGGAGTAACAAGGCCTAGTACCCCAATCTTTACTTCATGTTTATTGCCTGCTTCATCCTCAAAAGTTCTTGTAAGGATTTCGTATGGCTTATATGCATTTTGATCATTTGTATCGTCTTCATCTTTGTCATCAACATAGATGTTAGCGTTTACATACGGAAATTCAGCTTCTTCCAACGCATTCTCAAGGAATGGAAGTCCGTAGTTGAATTCATGGTTACCTAAAGTTGCAGCATCATAGTCTAATAGATTCATTGCTTTGTAAATCGGATGGACTTCGTCAGCTTCCAGTCCTTTGACTTTAGCGACATAGTCAGTTAATGGATTACCTTGAAGAAGGTCACCATTGTCAAATAAAAGTGAGTTTTTAACTTCTGCCTTCGCTTCTTTAATCAGCTCAGCTGTTCTAGCAAGACCAAACTCAATGGTCGGCGCGTCTTTATAGTAGTCATAATCCATCATATTTCCATGGACATCTGTCGTTTCTAATAAACGCACTTTAAGAACATTTTCGACAGCAGCTGTTTCTTCAGCTTTCGCTACTGCTGGAGCAAAGGTAACTGGAAGAGTACTAGCAACCAAAGTAGCTGCAATCGTACCATTTAACAGCCTTCTCTTCATTTCTCGCCTAATCTTTCTTCTCACAAATTTTCCACCCTTCGAAAATCTATATGTGTACTGCAAGAATATTTTACTAGGTAATTATGAAGATTAATAGTTTTTTTTGTAAATTTTTGTTCTTTTGTGTATTAGTAATGTTTTCTATTTTTAGACAGTAATCGTTTTCAATAGTTTCGTTGCAATTTTCGTCGATAACTATTCATTTATAATAGGTAAAATTTAGTATAAAATAGGATCGTATTCTACTTTATTACATAAAAGGGGGAAAATTTTTGCGTAAACTTAGTCAGATCTTTTTATTGTTGACCATCTTCTTGATGGCCGGCTCCATTTTCACCAGCAAATCGTTCTCAATGGAGAACGAAGAGGGTGCTCTGAATGTCGTAGCCCTTGGAGATTCAATCACCTATGGCTGGAATCTCGAACAGGATCGATCGAAACCATCGGTAAAAGCCTTTCCTTATTTGATTTCGGAAAATGCTGCAGTCACGAATATCAGTTATCCCGGCTGGACATCCACCCAGCTTCTGGATCACATGAAAACTCTGCCGCATGTCATCCCCTCTCTCCAGGAAGCGGATGTTGTGACATTGAATATTGGCAGCAATGATCTTCTCCAGGCCGCCGGTATCCAGAAAATCCTGGCAGGCGGAGTGCCTGTTGCACCTACTCCAGAGATGGAGCAAAAAATAGCGGCTGCTTCTGCGCAGCTTGCTGTCAACCTACAAGAAATCCTCACCATGATTAAGAGCCAAACAGATGTCCCAATCATTTTATACAATGTTTACAATCCTTTCGGCCCTAGTGCTGAGCCTTTCCCTGCTTCCCTTCACCTGCTTGGTGAACAAATCACAAAAAATGTGAATGAACAGGTAATCAATCCAATTGCCTACCATAGTGGAGCTTTGGTTGCTGATGCAAACTCCGCCTTCAGCGGGCAGCAAAATCAATACATCATTCCAGGTGATATTCATCCAAACGAAACTGGGCATATAGTGCTTGCTGGAATTGCCAGCGAGATACTTGCAAGCCTCCAGCCTGACCCTCAGCCAGAATCAGGTTGGTTATTCAATGGCGGAAACTGGTACTACATCGAAAAAGGAAATAAAGTAAAAGGTTTTTACCAGATGCCTGATGGCCTGACATATTATTTTGACAAAACAGGTGCGATGCAGACGAGCTGGGTATATGACAGAGGGCAATGGTATTTCTTTGATAATAAGAGTGGCGTCATGGTTACCGGATGGAAGCAATACAAGAATAAATGGTACTATCTCAATAAAATGGATGGTTCCATGGAAACTGGATGGCTGCTTGAAAATGGGAAGTGGTATTATCTTGACCCTAAGAGCGGAGCCAAAAAGAACGGCTGGGTCCAGGACAAAAACAAATGGTATTACCTTGAATTGAAGAGCGGCGCTATGGAAACCGGATGGATACAGGATAGATACGGCAAATGGTATCTTCTCAACCAACGGACAGGTGCTATGGAAACAGGTTGGGTCAAGGATAAAAATAAGTGGTATTACCTCGACCTGAAAAGCGGCGCGATGAAAACCGGCTGGCTGCTCGATAACAACAAATGGTATTTCCTCGACTTCAGGAGCGGTTCCATGAAGACTGGCTGGCATAAGGTATATGCAAAATGGTACTACTTCTATGGTTCTGGAAGCATGGCATCGAATACGAAGATTGATGGATACAAAGTTGGCAGAGACGGTGCTTGGATAAAATAGACTAAAAAAATGCTGCTCAGCATAAGTTGAGCAGCATTTTAGTTTGTAGACAAAAGGGGTTCGGAATGCTCTCATTCCGAACCCCTTTTTGGATTTCATCGAATTTTTCAAAGGAAATAGACTCTCTTTGCTATACTTTTAGGCCATTACTGGACTTCTCCATGTCCAGTTGGCCATCTTCTTCAAGTTCAATGCAGCGAAAGTAAGCATCGCCTGCATCGACAATTTTTTAAGTCCCCTTAGGGTTGTCCAACGCATGCCATGCTTTTCTTTTGCATCTGCGAATACGCGCTCAATGGTTTCTTTGCGCTTCGCATAGATTTGTTTTACTTCTGATTGGTGCCTTAAATGGTCTGCCTCTTCCAAATACTCATGCCAGATGTGGCGCGTTACCACCTTTTGGTGGTCTTTGCTTTCTGTACATTGCGCTAAAAATGGGCAGGTGGCGCAGATATGTTTGGGAGATTTGTACTCACGATATCCCTCTTTTGTAGTGGTGGAATACCTTAGGATCTCACCGGCAGGACACAAGTAACAGTCATAAAATTCGTCATATACATAGTCATATTTACGGAAGAATCCGTCCTTCGTTCGTGGTCGGGTATAAGGCAAAGCCGGAGTTATTTCATTTTCAAACAGAAACTTCGTAATGGCTGGAGTTTTATAGGCTGCGTCGGCCGCAACGGCTTTGGGCTTTCCAACTTTCTCTATTACTTGTTCTACCAGTGGTTCAAGGATCAGGCTGTCATGGGTGTTACCAGGTGTCACAATTGTTCCTAGGACAAATCCATTTCGGTCTGATGCCGCATGAAAGGAGTAGGCAAACTGCTTTGTCCGTTCATCCTTGACGTAGTATCCACTCTCCGGATCGGTCGTGCTTTCCTTTATTTCCTTCGATTCTTCCTTGTCGAATTTATCAGGAGGAAAAGGCTTCTTCCCATGTTCTTCCCGATCTTGATTGATTTCTTCCTGGAGTTTCTCTTGATACGCCCGTGTTTCCTTCCGCACTACTTTCTTCTCGAATTTATGCTTATTCGCACTTGCTTTAACGTGGGTTGAATCAATGAAGACGTGTTCTGCACTAATAAGTTTCTTATCAGCTGCGGTCTTAAGAATTCGATAGAAAATCTGTTCAAACAAATCAGTGTCTTTAAAACGGCGTTCGTAATTCTTCCCGAAGGTGGAGAAGTGGGGCACTTTATCATGGAATCCATAACCCAAAAACCAGCGGTAAGCCATATTCGTTTCTACTTCGGCAATGGTCTGGCGCATGGAACGAATGCCAAAGGTATATTGAATAAAAGTGAGTTTAATTAAAATCACAGGGTCAATGCTTGGGCGCCCTACTTCCGAATACACATCTTTCACCAAGTCATAAATGAAAGAAAAATCTATGGCTGCTTCCATTTTACGGACTAAATGTTCCATAGGAACCAGTTGGTCTAAAGCAACCATTTCTAATTGATCTCGTTGGATTGGATTGTTCTTTGAAAGCATCTTCATCACCTCAAGCGTTATATGTATCTATTTTAAAATAGACTTATGTTTAGTTCCACGTTAAGTTTGTAAGTCCTGTTGATTGGAGTGGAAGGCGCGTAGACTCCTGCGGGCTCAGCTGGACAGGTGAGACCCCGCAGACGCCAACGGCGGTGAGGAGGCTCACCGCCAGCCCCGCGGAAAGCGAAGCGCCTGGAACGGAAATCAACAGCCCCCATTTCAGCACCAACCAAAAAAAAGACTGTAGACAAGCTCGATTTCCATCGAGTTTGTCTACAGTCTGAAATGCTGCTCAGCATAAGTTGAGCAGCATTTTTCATTATTCTTCATTAACAAGAATTCCTTCTACCTTCTTCAAGTCTTCGACGCTGTCGATCTCAAAGCTGTCAGTAGGAAGCATTTTCCTTACATGAATATTCATCTCTTTAATATTCAATTTCACGACATCATCCCAATAAAGGTCCTTGAAGTCCCCTGATTTGATGATTTCGTCCAGTTTGCTGGCAATGAACTTGCCATCGGAGTCGCTCCAATAAGAAATCCCTGACATGATATAATCATTCTCGCCATTCCTGACTTCAATATCCACAACCTTGCCAGACTCGTCCATCACCAGTACCCATTCATTCTGGAACTCTTCCCTCAAATTGCTGAAATACATTGAAGTGTCAAGGTTCATCTCTAGAACATTGTTGTTCATGAAGACGTCCCCCTCTATGACGTACGACCCAGGAAGTAAATCTTTTACAAGATACATCGTGTATATATTATTATACTCTGCGTATTTGTCATTATGGATCAGCTTGACTCCGTATTTTTCTTTCAGGTAATCAAACTTTTCATGAAGATATCCTGTCAAAATAGTGATATCTTCAATGCCTTTTTCGATTAAAAATTCAATCTGTCTTTCTGCCATCGGTTTCCCATTCACTTTGACAAGTGCCTTTGGAGTGTCACTTGTCAGCGGACGCAAACGGGTTCCCATGCCAGCTGCTAAAATAATTGCCTTCATTACGCTGCTGTCACACCTTCCTTCACTGCAGGAGCTTTTTTATCCTCCATAACGGTCAGCACTGCTCCTCCCATGATGAATAGCGCGATGATGAAATTCTTGAGTGAGAACTCTCCGCCAAAGAATAAAACATCCAGGAAAATCGCAAATGCTACATAAGAAATGTTTAGTGCCATTGATCTAACAGGTCCGATCAACTTGATAGCCTGGTAGTAGAATACATATGACAATGTACCGGCAAGGGCGATCAACCCGATGAACCAGAATGTATTGGATGAAGCCACCTGCACGGTGTAAGAGTGATCAAGTAAAATCGGGATGATCAACGCTCCGAACACGATTGCTGAAGTCGTTTGTCTAATCAGTAACGCCTGGAATGGACTTACTTCATCATCCTTCATACCATAAGCAATTATAACAGATTCCATTCCCCAGCCAAAAATACAGAACAGAATAAAAATCAATCCGATTGAAACGGTTGAACCGGAGATCAAGTCACCAGAGTAGCTTAACAAGATTGTAGCCGTAATACTGATAAGCAAACCCATCCAGTTTTTCAAACCCAGTCTGTCTTTTAAAAGCAAGAAAGCAAAGAAAGCTCCAACTGCCGGGAAAATGGAAGATATCGAAGCAGTAAAGGACGCTCCAATACTATCTACTGATAAAACATAAAAAGTCATTCCGACCGGACCGCCCAATAGTGCAGCAAGGACAACGAAGCGTCCGCTCCTAGTCCATAATTTACTGAATGTTTCTTTGAGCTCTCCCCTTACTCCCATCAGGATCATCATCCAAATTGCAGAGAATGTATCGTGAAGGAATGTGCTTAGCAGCGGCGCCGCCATGGCAATTTCACTGAACTCCATAAAAGTCGTTGAAGCTAAAACCCATCCAATCAAAATCGTGTCAATTGCCCATGTCAAACCTGCCGCCAAGCCAATCGTGGTTCCCTTTATATTAATTCTTTGCAATGGATTCAGACCCCTTATATTGTTTTTTGTATAAAGCAAGATTTTCTTGTGCCCTTGTGAATCTTGTAAAAGCATAGGAGCCAAAGTCTTCTCCGCCCGCTTCTTTCATCAACGCCCAAATCGTCCATAGGAAGTCCAGGAAGATTTTATTGATCAGTACACGCTGGAGATTTTCCTCCGTAACATTTCCCTTGAAGTACTCTAGTAAAAATAATGACTCTTCCGCTTGGGAAAGTTCCGCTTCAATGATATACGCAGCAATATCCCAATACGGATCATTCATACCTGAAAATTCCCAGTCAATCAGGTACATTTTCTCTTCACCGCTCTTAATGAAATTTTCGGCAAGAGGGTCATTATGGCATGGCGCCAGCTTTACATTCAATGACTTATAAAAGTCTTCCAGTTCAAGAACTTGCTTCTTGACCTCATCGTGGCCATTGAACAATTTTCCTTTGAGCTTGTCCAAAACTTCCTCATATTCGGTGATCTTTTCGAAGACATCGAACCGATCGGTAAAAACCTCACCTGAATTATGCAATGCACTGAATACATTCGCTACCTTCGCAAGATTATCTTCTCTCTTTCCGGTTTTCGGATTAAGAGTTTCCGCTTCAGGGATATACTCGACAATCTTCAATCCAGTATGTTCATTGAAATGGACTACATTTGGATTGATGCCAATTCGGCTTGTGATTCCAGAATTGATCTTTTCAGCTCCACGGTTAATGTAATGCTCCGTCCCTTTTCCAGGAACCCGGACGGCATAATCATTGCCATCTATGGTCACCTTGAAATTTTGATTGGTTAGCCCGCCCAGTGGTTCAATCGCAGAAACTGATTCCGCAGAAATCCTCATTGCACCTGCGATTAACTGCTTAAGCTCAGCCTCCTTGAAATCTGCTTCCTTTTTCTTAAGCAGTGGGTAAATTTTATCCAGAACCTTGAAATAATCCTGCTGGTTATCAATTTCAGCCCAAATAATGTCGGTGAGCTTCAAAAAGCTGATTGTTCCAGAAACCGCCAAAAACATATATTCATAGTTTAGGAATCGATTCTTGTTCTGCTCAAACACCTTGACCATTTGCATATAAGATTCATAGGAAATTTTGCTGATGCCAATCAGCTCGCCATCAATATGATTTAACTGATGGATATCCTTAGAGATCTTTGTGATGTATCCGCCTTCTGTTTCAATAAAAGCCTCGTCTCCTGAACCGCTTTCCTGAGTAACAAGCAGGCAGTCATTTTCTTTGCTTTTCAACAGCTCTTGTATAGCTTTTTCTTCGATCAGAATATCATCTTCAATAAGAATAAAATCCTCTGATACCTCTCCGGCTGCCGCTGCCAGCGTTGCCATGCTTCCTGTCCATAAATATCTTGGATTCTCAACAAAAGAAACATTTGTCCTTTCAGTCAAGAAAGACTGTTCTTTGAATGACTCACTTGCAAATCCAGTACAGATAATGATTTTTTCGATTCCCTGTTCTTCAAGGATAGTGATATTCCTCTCGAGCAAGGCAATATCCTCAATCGTCAATAATGCTGCCGGCTTGTCGAATTCCTTTCTTTCTCCGGCTGCTAAAATGACAGCCTGCCTGATTTGTTTCACTTCTCCAGCATTCTCTTTTTTTGAGCTGGAAAGCATATATTCATAACCTTTTTCAGTAATGGTATATTCTGAATCATTTACAGTAAGCAAGCCTTCGGAAATCAATGCTGGTATTGCATTCGCAACTTGGCTGATGGATAATCCTGCCTCCTGCCAGTTGCCGTCCTGACCCTCTGCAATGAGTTTTAATACACGAATTTTTATCATTTTAAAATAAATCGCCCCTTTATTCTTAAAAATTGAAACCCCTTACTCCAAAACCAGCATATTCGCCCTCTCTCGTAAGAGAAAGTGCGTTTTAATTCCATATAAGTAAAAAAAAGGAAGAGTACTCTGTCTTGTACTGGTTTTTTGTCGAATGTCAAACAAAAAGACTCGAATATCGGAATCCATCATATCAAATAGCGAATAAATATTGAAGGGAATTTTAAAAACTCATTCAATATAAATTTAAGTTATTATTGTGAGATAAAGAAAAAAGGAGTTCCCTATTTTGGGGAGCCTCCTTAAGTCCAACATTATATTTTTCTTCGAGTATCGGCAATTTGAATCTTTTCCCTCATGAAATCAAGCAATTGTTCCCGCAATTCAGGTTTTTGTAATGCGAATTCGATCGTAGTTTCTATGAATCCTATTTTCTCTCCTACATCATATCTTTTTCCTTCAAACTCATAAGCAAACACTCTTTGGTTTTCATTCAGCCGCTGTATTGCATCAGTCAGCTGGATTTCATTTCCCGAACCTTTTTGTTGATCTTCCAGATAAATGAAGATTTCCGGCGTCAATATATACCGTCCGATAATTGCTAAATCGGACGGAGCAGTTCCGGGTGAAGGTTTTTCAATGAAGTTTTCTACTTGATAAGTCCTTTCATCACTACCTATAGGATCGATAATACCATATCGGTGTGTTTGGTCCATCGGCACCCTTTTTACCCCTATGACCGAGGCCAGGCGTTTATTATAAACCTCTTTCAATTGCATTAAACACGGGACCTCAGACTGGACAATATCATCTCCTAGCAGGACAGCAAATGGTTCATTGCCGATGAAGTTTCGGGCACACCAGACTGCATGCCCCAAACCTAGCGGCTCTTTTTGCCTAATATAATGAATATCAATCATCTTGGATATGCTCTGGATTGTTTCAAGCAATTCGTATTTTTCTTTTTCCATTAAATTCTTCTCCAGTTCAAGCGAATGATCAAAATGATCCTCTATCGCCCGCTTGCCTTTCCCCGTCACGATAATAATATCCTCGATCCCCGACTCGATCGCTTCTTCCACTATAAATTGGATTGTTGGCTTATCAACTATTGGCAGCATTTCCTTCGGCATAGCTTTTGTTGCAGGCAGAAACCTTGTTCCTAGTCCTGCCGCTGGAATTATGGCTTTCCTTATACGACTCATCCAATCCCTCCGTGAGTTTTTACAATATATATACGCTTTATTACTATTAAATAATGCCGCAAAAATAAATTCATAGTTCGGTTAATGAAATTACATTTTTTTGATTCAACTTAAAACAACTTAACATTAGATTCATAAAGAATTAAACATTAA
The DNA here is from genome assembly GCF_020422885.1 of Mesobacillus sp. S13. Classification (NCBI taxonomy): domain Bacteria; kingdom Bacillati; phylum Bacillota; class Bacilli; order Caryophanales; family Bacillaceae; genus Mesobacillus; species Mesobacillus sp. S13. The sequence continues at coordinate 4,332,511 of NZ_CP084622.1, forward strand.
GAGGGATAATGAGAAAAAACAGAAAGGAGCGCTTAAGGTGAAAAAAAGAGTGAATTTAGCATGCCTCCTCTTTATACTTACAGCCGCATTCTTCTACTCCATTCTCACTATTACGGAATTATTGAGAGAATTCTTTCAATCATTATGGATATGGGCTTAATTGAACTACTAACCAGAATATTTTTTTACATTTTTTTACGTTTTTTTCACTTTAGTTCTTTTTTCCTCTTCTATTTTGTCAAAAAAAGTAATATCATGATAGTAACCTAAGTCGTTTCATTTTACAGAATGGAGAATATATGGTATAAGGAGGGACTTTGAGTTAAACTAGCACTCTATCAACCATTCATTCTTACGCAATCATAATTTTATACAGCTTAGGAAATTGCACATACTGAAAGAAGGGAACGAGGATTGAAGGCAAAGATTGTCCTGCTATCTTTGATAGCTTTTTTTATGGTGGGCCTTGGGCAGTATACTGATACGGCAGAGGCAGCGACTTCTGGATGGAAATATACAGGAGGCAACTGGTACTACTATCAAAATGATGCCCCTGCAAAAGGCTGGCTGTATGATAATGGCCACTGGTATTACATGGATGGGTCCGGTGCTATGGAAACCGGATGGATACTATGGAAGAATGACTGGTATTTCCTTAATAGTGACGGTGCCATGGAAACCGGATGGCTATACTGGAAAAACAAATGGTATTACCTCGACTCCGGGGGAGCAATGGAAACCGGCTGGATCAAATCTAGCAGCAAATGGTACTTCCTTGATTCTGGCGGAGTCATGAAAACCGGCTGGCTGAATGAAAATGGAACCTACTACTATCTGCAATCAAGCGGCGCCATGAAAACTGGTTGGCTTCAGCTCGGAGCAGATACTTATTTTTTCAAAAACAGCGGGGCGAGAAGCACAGGGCTGACTCTGATTGACAATGGCCTCTATGATTTTAGCAATGATGGAGTCCTCCAAAAGAACCAGTGGCTGACGCTGGGAACAAAGCAATATTACCTTACGGATACAGGAAAAGCTGCTGTCGGCCCTTACAGCATAGACGGAAAAAAATATCTTTTCAGCGCTGAGGGAGTACTCTCAACCGGGTTTGTGAAGGTGAACGGCAGTACCTATTATGCCAATCAGGATGCTATTATCCAGACTGGCTGGAAGACGATTGACGCTGTAAAATACTATTTTAATAGCAATGGCACCATGCAGACTGGCTGGTTTACTGAATCAGGAAAAACTTATTATTTTGGCAGTAATGGAGCCATGGCAACTGGAATCATTAAGGTTGGCACACAATCCTACTATTTAAATGGTGAGGGTGTCCTTTATAAAAATGGCTTTTTCACCGTGAATGCAAAAAAATATTATGCAAATGACCAGGGTGCATTGAAATCCGGATGGATGACTCTTGATGGATCTAAATACTACTTTGGTGCTGATTTTGCCATGGATACAGGCTGGAACTACATAGGATACAGCTGGTATTATTTTGACTCACAAGGAAAAATGGACACAGGCTGGCTTCTCGACGGCGGGAATTGGTATTATCTTGATGTTAATGGCGTAATGAAAACCGGCTGGATCAAATTAAGCGGAAAATGGTATTACCTTAACAAATCAGGTGTGATGCTTACTGGTTGGTACCAGGATAATAGCAAATGGTATTATTCTAATCCAAGTGGCGTTATGCAGACAGGCTGGATTACCGATACATCTGGTAAGGAATGGTATTTGGAGACAAGCGGTGTCTGGATCCCGGTATCACGGGAGCTTGAAGGCAAGACAATTGTACTCGATCCTGGTCACGGGGGACATGACAGCGGAGCGGTATCAGGAATCATTTACGAAAAGAATATTGTTCTAAGCACCGGCCTGAAGCTTAGGGATGAATTAAGGAAACATGGCGCAAAGGTCCATATGACCCGCAGCACCGATGTCTATCTTACTCTTGGTGAACGCGTCGTCTATTCAAATACAATTATGCCTGATGCGTTTGTCAGCATACATGTTAACGCTTCTGTTTACTCACAGCCAGCTGGCATGGAAACCTACTACAATCCAAGCGGTTATTATCCTACAGCAAGCAAGACACTTGCATCATCCATCCAAACCGAGATGGTCAAAGCAACCGGCGCTGCCAACAGGGGCGTAAAAACAGCAGAGTTCGCTGTCTTGCGCGGCAATAAAGCACCTGCTGTCCTGGTTGAGATGGGCTTTATCTCAAATCCATCTGAGCGCGACAAACTGATTACATCAAGCTACCAGACAAGCGTCGTAAATGGTATGTATAAAGGATTAAGCGGATTCTTAGCTAACTAACGAATAACCTAAAGCACTGGTCTAATTAGGCCAGTGTTTTTTGTTTAGGGTTTCCCGCTTATTTAGGCACATTCCAAGGTATTTACTGCTCATTCGACAAATCCGGCAAATTCTTTGTAGTACTCACTGGTAATTTGTAGAAACTTTTGTTGTTTCAATTTTTAAAAAAGGCGGTATATAGGGATTAAAGATAACAACAGTAAAAAAAATACAATTAATAAGGAGTGTTTTTAATGAAAGTGAAAGCTGGAAGCTGGAGTATGCTAAGCCCGGAAGAAAAATTATTATTACTAACGGTCATCAGTAAACAAAATAAGAAAGGGGCAAAGAATGAATAATGCGGGACAAGCTGCCTGACTCTCCGATCATGAAACTTACGCAACAAAAATTGGGGAGACAGGCTTATGTATTTTTAAAAGCTCCGTTCATCGATCCACAGAGGTGCATTCTAGCCTCAGGCTCAGGGACCTTCTGGCCAGTAACTCCCCTTACTGCAACAGGCTTGGAAAGTCCCTTATCCCCTATAGCTCAATGCTGTAACAGCATTCAATTGCTCCCTTATATTCCCTAAAGCTTCCTTATGGGAAAGGAATTGAAAATTAAAAAGGGCAAGCGCCAGTCTTCGCTATACATGCAGCGGAAAACCGGCAACCTCCCCGTTGTGAACCTTACTTTTTCTTCGTCTTATTAGCAATCTCAATTGCCCTATCCGTTCCTTCAGCCGCCTGATCCAATGCTTCCTGAGGCGGTGTTCCCTGGTACATGTTTTCAAGTGCCGTCACGACTTGCTGGCGTGATTCTGGGAAGACAGAAATCAATGCACCCTGTGTCGCGAAGGATGGTTTAGTATCCTGCAGCTGATCTACGGTTACCTTGAATTGCGGGTATTTCTCCCACTCTTTCTTCACGACGTCTTCTTCATATGCTGCCGGGTTGATCGCAAAGTAGCCTGTGCCGATATGCCATTTCGCCTGGCTTTCAGGTGAAGCTAGGAACTTCATAAATTCCCATGCTGCCTGCTGCTTATCGTCGCCGATGCCTTTGCTCATCCATAATGAAGCACCGCCAATCGCGACTCCCTGTCTCTCTACTTCATCCGGATAAGGGATATAGGCAACACCTACATCAAATGAAGAGTTATTGATCGCGCCGGCAACACCTGCTGATGAGTCCATGTACATCGCGACTTTTCCTGTCTGGAAAGCAGCGCGGATATCATCCCAGTTCGTTCCGTAATTGCCGAAGGTTCCTGCTTTGTTCATGTCATCGAGGAACTTGAAGACGCGAAGACCTTCTTCTCCATTAAACACCGCTTTTGTCGCATCATCGGAACGGCCGTTATCATTGTCGACATATAGACCACCCTGTGTGGCGACTAGCTGTTCAAAGAACCAGCCATATGTCAGCATCGAGAATCCGAAACGTTCGTTTTTCTTCGTCAGTTTTTCCGCTGCCGCTTTCACTTCGCTAAACGTTTGCGGCGGACTTTCCGGATCAAGTCCCGCTTCTTTAAAAGCGTCCTTGTTATAAATCATTACCGGTGTCGAGGAGTTGAACGGCATCGAATACAGCTTGCCATCAACTTTATAGTAGTTAAGAATATTTTCCTCAAGTTGGGACAGGTCATATTTGTCCTTGTCAATGAATGTCTGCATCGGCTCAATGAATCCGCTTTCAATCATGTATTTCGTTCCTACTTCAAATACCTGCATGATGGCCGGCGCATTATCAGTGCCGCCAACACTGCGCAGCTTTGTCAAAGCTTCTTCATACGAACCCTGGAATTCTGCATTGACCACAACTTTATCCTGGGAATTGTTAAAATCCGCAACAATGCCATCAAGTGCTTCCTGTCCTGGTCCGGACATTGCATGCCAGAACGAGATTTCTGTTTTCTCACCAGGCTTCGTGCCGCCGTCCTTCTCCTTGTCTTTGTCATCTCCCTTGCTTGCATCATTCGAACATGCCGACATGACCAATAAGCTGAAAATCGCACTGATCACGAGAAACCATCTGAACTTTTTCACCATCTTGCTGAACACCCCTTTTATTAAAATGCTTCTGGATACCAGAAGTTGAACCCGAAATGATTTACTTGAGCGCACCCTGGGTCAGGCCTTTTTGGAGCTGCTTCTGCCCTGCAAAAAGCAAGAGCAGCGTCGGAATGATGACCACGATCACTCCCGCCATTACGACACCCCATTCGGTCGCGACTTCCTGGGATTGCAGCTGCTTCAAGCCAATTTGGACCGTCCTTACCTGATCCGTGCTTGTGACGAGCAAAGGCCATAAATACATATTCCATGTCGTCAGGAACCCGTAGGCTCCCAGCGTGACAAGGCTTGTTTTTGACACAGGAAGAATCACTCTCCAAAAGAATGCGAACTTACCGAGTCCTGCCACTTCGGCTGCCTCATGCAGTTCCTTTGGAATCGTCTTGAAGTGCTGTCGCAGCAGGAAGGTTCCGAAGGCCAATGCGAAAAATGGCACGGTCAATCCTTGATATGTGTTCATCCAATCAAGCTTTTGGATAGTAAAAAAGTTAGGAATCATCGTGGCTTCCCATGGAATCATCATCGTCGAAATAAACAGGAAGAAGATGAAATCCCTTCCCTTAAAAGGAATGAAAACAAAGGCGTATGCCGCGAGACTACAGACAACCAGCTGGCCCAGCATGACACCGAACGACACGACGAAGCTGTTGATCAGGTAATTCATCAGCGGCAGCCGGTCGAACACTTTTACATAGTTATCAAAATGGATCGATTCAGGAAAGAACTTGCCCTGGAGGATCTCCCCGCCCGACATAAAGCTGATCATGAAGGCATATAGGACCGGGAAAAAGACCAGGAAAGCCGAGACCACAAGCAAAATGTAAAACAGGATTTTTTTCGGTGTCGACATCATCATTGATAGTGCACCTTCTTTTCTCCGAGCTTGAATTGCAGGATTGTAACGATCAGGATGCAAACGAACAAAAAGACTGCCTGCGCGCTTGCGGTACCGAACTGATAGTTGACGAACGCTTCACGGTAAATGGAATACACGATCAGATTGGTTGCCTGGGAAGGGCCGCCCTTCGTTAAAATGTCCACCTGACCGAATGTCTGGAATGCATTGATCAAGGAAATCGTGATGATGAAAAACAATGTTGGCGACAGCATCGGAATCGTGATCCTGCGCAGCTGATACCAGTAGCCGGCGCCGTCAATCCTGGCGCTTTCATATAAGTATTCATCAATGTTCTGCAGCCCGCCGAGCAGGATGAGAAACGAAAACCCGATATTCATCCAGATGGTCGAGATGGAAATCGACACAAGCGCCCACTCTGGGTCAAGAAGCCATTGTATTCCTGGCAAATTCATGACATTCAGCAGCCGGTTGAACATGCCGATGCTTGGATGGAACAGGAACAGCCAGACAACAGAGGAAGCCGCGACCGAAATGCCCATCGTCGAGGAATAGACTGTCCGGAAGAAGCCAATTCCTTTCAGCTTCTCATTCGCGATCAGCGCAAGGAACAGCGCGATGATCACACCTGTTGGAACCGTATACAGGACAAACAGCACCGTCGCCTTGATACTGTTGCGGAATTCCTTTGACTCGAAAAGATAGGCGTAATTTTCAAAGCCAACAAACAATGCAGCGGCACCCTGCTGGTCAGTCAGGAAGAAGCTCAGGTAAATTGTCCGGAACATCGGGTAAAAAATGAACACCGCAAACAGAAGGATGGACGGAAACAAATACAAAAGGGCGCTGCGGGCATTGAGCGATTTTCTCCAAAAACTCAGTTTTGGAGGAGCGTCTGCTTTCATATAAACACCTCTTTATCAAACACATGGTTCTCAATGTCAGTTGGGGTCTTAATGATTTTTTCCGTCTCGCTGTCAAACAGGCAGACTGAATCATAGCTGATGACTATCGGGACCAAATCCCCGACATCAATCCTCCACTGGCCAGTCCATTTCGCCATCCATTCCCTGCCGCCCATATCGAAGGAGAAAATCGTTTCATTGCCGAGCACTTCGACATTGGCCGTCTTTACATAGATCTTATCCTCGGCCTTCGTCTCCTTTGTCGCTGCCTTCAGATGCTCAGGACGGATGCCCACAATAATTTTGTCTGTTTTTAATAGATGACGGTCCTCTACTGGGATGGCGAGTTTTGCGTCCTCACTGAACACAATTTCATCCTTTTCTTGATTGACCTCCCCCTCGCCAATATTCATCGGCGGTGAGCCAATGAATGTTGCAACAAAGGGATTGGCCGGATTATTGTAGATATCGATTGGTTTGCCAATCTGCTGGATTTTGCCGTCATGGAGAATCATGATCCTGTCGCCCATCGTCATCGCCTCGACCTGGTCATGCGTGACATAAATCATCGTGATGCCAAGCCGTCTCTGGATTTGCCGGATTTCCGACCGCATATGCGCACGCAGCTTCGCGTCGAGATTAGATAACGGCTCATCCATCAGGCAAATTGGAGCCTGGTTGACAATCGCACGTGCCAGCGCAACCCGCTGTCTCTGGCCGCCGGACAGCTCACGGGGCTTCCTTTTCAGATATGGTGTCAAGCCCAGCAATTCTGCGACATCCTCACAACGTTTTTTCCGCTCAGTCTTCGGGACTTTTTTTACATGAAGCCCGAAGATGATATTCTCTTCAACCGTTAAATGAGGATATAGAGCATAGTTCTGGAAAACCATCGAGATATCCCTTTTGCTTGGCGGCAGCCAGTTCGCCTCCACATCGCCGATTTTCAAGATTCCGCCCGTGATTTCCTCCAGGCCGGCGATCATCCGCAGCATCGTACTTTTCCCGCAGCCGGAAGGACCGACGAGTACGAAGAACTCTCCAGGCTCAATCGTGACTGTAATATCTGAAATGACTTCTGTTTTTTTATCGTATGATTTCGAAACACCAACCAATTCTACTTTTTTCATGCTCGCCACCCTTTCTCTTTCCTGAAAAAAGAGACCACAAATAATGCCTATCCATTCAGGCAGTAGATGTGGTCTCCTGGTCTCCGTCACAAAGTATTAACTTGTAAAGTTTGCATATATATTGGGAGTATATGTTAAATATTTTGCTAGTATGTTAGAAAATTACATTTCATTAAAAGTGAGGGAATCATGAGAAATATATTGCTATTGTTCCTCTGTTTGATTTTGCTGGTAGGTGCCGGTTGTGGGAGTCGCGGAGCTGCGCCAGCTTTTGTTTTGACGGAGGATTTTATCATCATCGCTCATAGAGGGGCATCGGCTTATGTGCCTGAACATACCTTGCCTGCATATGAGTTGGCTGTGAATGCAAGTGCCGATTATATCGAAATCGATTTGCAGATGACAAAAGACGGTGAATTGATCGCACTTCATGATGCGCAGTTGGACCGGACGACGAATGGCTCGGGGCTTGCAGCCACGCAAACTCTTGATGAAATCAAGACTTTGGAGGCCGGTTCGTGGTTCAATGAGCAGTATCCGCAGCTTGCCAATCCTGCCTATGAAAAGGTGGAGATCCCTACCCTTGAAGAAATCTTTCAGCGTTATGGAAAAAGCGCGAATTACTACATCGAAACCAAATCACCAGGGATGGAAGAGGAATTAATCAACCTGCTGAGGAAGCATTCTCTGATTCATTCGGAATCGAAAGTCATCATTCAATCTTTCTACAGCAAAAGCCTGAGGAAAATCCACAAGATGGAACCGAGAATTCCACTTGTCCAGCTTTATAGTTATACCGATAAAGCGAGAATCACAGACCGGGAGCTAAGATCGCTGAAAAAGTATGCATCAGGAATTGGAGCCAACTTTGGGATGGTGGATGAAGATTATATAAAAAAAGCCCATCAACATGGCTTAGCGGTCCACCTTTTTACCGTCAATAGAGACGAGGATATTCAGCAGGCTTACGAGATTGGAGCGAACGGGGTGTTTACCGATTATCCTGAAAAAAGGCCAGACACCTATTAGGTGTCCGGCCACAGTTTGCCGAGAAAATGATAACTGCATATAAATTTAGACTTAAATCGTACCCTTATTGCGCCCTTCACCTTCTCATAAGGGCACATTTAGCTATCAATCATATCCATATGACGGAGTTTTCTTTCCTACTAAGGGAAACTTTTAATTGATATTAACTGCTGATCTAAAAAAATTAATTTGGTCTACTGTCTAAGGTCAGCAACTATTAGGTATCCGGCATTTCTCGTGAAAAATTTATTTAAACGCCATCACAGCGTTGACCGCTTTTTTCCAGCCGCTGTAGAGCTGATTCCGGTCCTCTTCAGGCATTTTTGGTTCAAACTTCTTATCAATTGCCCATTGTGAGGCTATTTCCTGCTGGTCTGCCCAATAGCCAACCGCGAGTCCGGCTAGATATGCAGCACCAAGCCCAGTTGTTTCATTCACGACAGGCCTCTCGACAGGGACATTTAGGATGTCGCTCTGGAAGTTCATCAGGAAGTTATTTTTCACAGCACCGCCATCGACACGCAGCGTTTTCAGCTCGATGCCTGAATCTGCTTCCATCGCAGCCAGTACATCTTTCGTCTGGTAGGCAAGTGATTCCAGGGTGGCACGGACGAAGTGTTCCTTGCTCGTTCCGCGGGTAAGTCCGAACACCGCCCCTCTGACGTCGCTGTCCCAATAAGGCGTTCCAAGCCCAACGAAGGCTGGCACCACATAAACGCCATCCGTGGATTCCACCTTTTCAGCATATGTCTCGCTATCACTTGCATCCTTCAACATCCTCAAGCCATCCCGCAGCCACTGGAGTGCCGATCCGGCAACGAAAATACTCCCTTCGAGCGCGTATTCCACCTTGCCATTCAAGCCCCAGGCAATCGTCGTTAACAAACCGTGTTCTGACTTCACTGCTTTTTCGCCAGTATTCATCAGCATGAAGCAGCCTGTTCCGTACGTATTTTTTCCCATGCCTTCCTCAAAGCACGCCTGACCGAACAGCGCAGCTTGCTGGTCACCAGCAGCCCCAGCAATCGGAATTTCTTGCCCGAAGAAGTGATAAGGTACCGTTTTGGCATAGACCTCAGATGATGGCCGAACCTCCGGCAGCATCGTCGCTGGAACTCCGAGGATATTAAGGAGCTCCTCATCCCACTTCAGGTCATGGATATTGAACATCAGCGTGCGTGAAGCATTGCTGTAGTCTGTCACATGCACTTGGCCTCCAGATAGCTTCCAAATCAGCCAAGTATCTATTGTTCCGAACATCAGCTTCCCAGCTTCCGCTTTCTCCCTCGCACCATCTACGTTATCAAGTATCCATTTCACTTTTGTCCCCGAAAAATAAGCATCAATCAGGAGGCCTGTTTTTTCACGGAAAAGATCATTGTGCCCGGCAGCCTTCAACTCGTCACAAATCTGGCTCGTCTGCCGGGACTGCCAGACAATAGCGTTATAAACAGGCACTCCTGTTTCTTTATCCCAGACAACCGTCGTTTCCCTCTGGTTCGTGATCCCGATTCCGGCTATTTGTTCTGGTTTAACATTTGATTCCGTAAGGACACTCGCAATGACCGCCAAGATCGATCCCCAGATTTCATTCGCGTTATGCTCTACCCAGCCTGGCTTCGGAAAAAGCTGGGTAAATTCTTTTTGCGCAACGTGAACAATCTCACCCTTTTTGTTGAAGAGAATTGCCCTTGAACTCGTTGTACCCTGGTCCAAGGAAAGAATGAACTTTTCCATAATGCCCTGTACCCCCTTTAAGATGATCCACTCATTTCTAAAACATATATGTAAAAACACAAAATACTTAACTTAAATATACCTATTCAGCCCTATCTTTTCAAAAAACCAAACCTTAACAAACTTCCCCCGCAGCCCCACTTGTTAAACCCAAAAACCCCACCTTAATCAAACATTTGATTAACTACATTTCGACAAATTTCGGGTGGTGCCTGTCACCACCCCGGTTCTTTAGTACTAATTTTTCCTAATAGAATGAAAATTGACGAAAAAATGGTTGAATTTTCTATATATGTAAGTCTATCATATTAAATGTGATTAAATAGATTTGCCATTATGTTTTTCTACTATACTTATTTAGATAGGAAGTTTGTTATGGTTTTTGACGGCATTATCATTTCTTTTATCATTGCTTTGTTCCGTAAGGGGAATTTACGGGGGCTGTCAGATCTTAAATTAAAGGCTGGCTGGATTTTTCCGCTTTTATTACTAATTCAGTTTGTAGTCTACTATTTCCAAAATGACTACCGGATTTTAGGCCAATTTAGTGGAACAATATTTATGGCGGTATACATACTAGGCATGCTATTCCTGTTTTTCAACCGACAATATAAGGGCTTTAATATTATATTAATAGGAGTATTTCTGAACTTTCTGGTGATGGCCTTGAATGGTGGAAGAATGCCCGTATCGGCAGAAGCAGCCGCCGTTCTTGACCCTAATTTTATCCAGGCACTTAAGGATGGCTTATATGCAAAACATGCCCTACTTGATTCATCCACAAAGCTAGGGATGCTGGGAGATATCATCCCATTAACAGACCCATACCCTCGCACCCAAGTCATCTCGATTGGTGATGTTATCATGAATATCGGAATCTTCCTCTTTATTCAGTGTTTGATGGTAGAGATGCCTAAAAATAAAGAGGTTCAAGATATCAATATGTCAGCAGAGGGAGGTGGATTGTGATGAAAAAAGAGAAAAAAGGAATCAAGGTTACTGCAGTACTATATAATGCAATTATTCTTGCCTCAGTTATTGTCGCACTAACATCTGGATTTAAAGTAGTCTAAAGTTTTAAGGGAGAAGTTAGCAATTAACTTCTCCTTACCTTTTTATTGAGAGTGATGATTATGAAGCTTTTTAAAACGCCTTTTAACGTGTACATATCGATTCTATCTTTCATCGGTGTTCTCACCACTATTAATTTTATGGATCAACTCACTTACTCACCCAGTGAGTGGGTAACAATATTATCATTAACAGGGTCAATATTATTACTGAGTCACTACCATATACTTTTACCCCCAAAGGGGAATTCTCTTTCTATGGATTCCTCTATTTATCTAGCTAGCCTTTTTTTATTTGGCCTAGACTTTACACTATTTATATTGGTATTGTCAGCGTCAATTTTTGCTCTTACCCAAAGAAAAGTTGTCTGGTGGAAGCATCTATTCAATTTTTCAATCTATTCTCTAATGCTCATTAGTGCTTATTATATTTTTGTTTTTACAGGAGGCACTATAGGAAACATCCATCTCACCAATTTAGTACCTTATATTTCAGCTTTAAGCATGTACTTTTTCGCTAATGTTATATTAATAGGCATATACTTTCTATTAATGGCTGCTGAAAGTCTTACTACCGTCTTGCGTGGCATTGTAAAAGAAACCATCGCAACATATGTCAGTACGCTATTGTTGTCCTTAGTTCTAGTTATTTTGATTAGCTCTCAAAAAACTTTCGGCTTATTCTTATTCATTACCATATCTTTCTTATTATCACAGGCTTTCAAACAACATTTTGAGCTTTACAAAGAAATGTCTGAAAAGGCCAATAAAGACTATCTTACCGGTTTGAATAACCATGGTTATTTTAAAGAGCTTTTTGAAAAAGAGATTTCAATCGCCAGGGAATCCGAGCAGCCTCTGAGTGTCGGGCTTTTGGATTTGGATGATTTTAAAAAATATAATGATATTTACGGCCATATTCAGGGAGATCAGCTCCTTAAGGAATTTGGCTCCATTCTTTTAAAAGAATCGAAAGCAAGAGGTTATACTGTTGCCCGTTATGGTGGCGAAGAATTCTCGATCCTTTTACCTGATACAACCTCATCTGAAGCTTATTTGTTTTTAAACGATGTGCGTAAAAAGGTGAATGACACCCTCTTCAAAGGAGTAGAAGCGCTGCCATACGGTTGTTTATCCTTTTCCGCTGGATTGGCTCAATGGGAAAAAGAAACCTACAGCATATCAGAGTTGATGAACAAAGCAGATGAAGCAATGTATTTTGCCAAGGCTCAGGGGAAAAATTTGGTGCAAGTCTATCAACCGCTGCTAAAGAGTCTTGATGATTCCCAGTCATTTGAAAAGCAGCTGGAAGAGGCAGAGCAGCAGTTGAAAATTTTCCTTTCGAAGGATGTGTATACATATAGACACAGTAAGCGTGTATTCCAGTACGCAGTTGATTTTGGCAGGAAGCTTGAACTCCCAGATCATGAGCAAAAATTATTTACTCTCGGAGCATTGATTCACGACATTGGCAAGCTTGAAATCCCTCGCGATGTCATCAATAAAAAAGGGAAACTTGAGCCGCATGAGTGGGAAATGGTCAAGAAGCATGTCACATGGGGTAAGGAAATCATTTCAACCAACAAAGAACTTGAGGAGCTTATTCCTCTGGTCGAACTGCATCATGAGCGATATGATGGAAAAGGATATCCATATGGGCTACAAGGTGAGAACATCCCTAAGCTTGCTCGTTTATTATGTATTGTTGACTCCTTTGACGCGATGACGACAGAACGGCCATACCAAAGAACAAAATCTTTCGAGGAAGCGATACAGGAACTTCAGGTTTGTGCCGGGAACCAATTCGATGCGCGCTATGTTGAACCTTTTATCGAGATGATTGAAGAACGACATTTTTTAAACCAGGAAAAAAAGCTTTCATTACAGCATTAAAAAAGGACATCCATAATACGGATGTCCTTTTCCTGTTTTCATTGGATACTCTGGTGCCAGTTCCAGGCACTGCTGATGATTTGCTCCAAATCCCGTTCAGCCTTCCACCCAAGTGCCTGACGGATTTTTTCCGAGGAAGCGACCAGTCTAGCCGGGTCACCTGCACGACGCTCTGCGATAATGACATTAGCTTTCCTGCCAGTCACACTCTCACAAGTATCGATAACCTCTTTGACAGAATACCCTTGTCCGTTGCCAAGATTATATGTGGCGGTTTTGCTTTTTTCAGCTAGCAAAGAGTCAAGCGCTGCTATATGGGCTTGAGCGAGATCAGTGACATGGATGTAATCACGGATGCATGTGCCATCCGGCGTGTCATAATCGTCGCCAAATACGGATATTTGCTCGCGCTGGCCCAGCAGATGCTGAAGGATGATTGGAATCAAGTGCGTCTCTGGATCATGCTGCTCGCCGATCCTGCCAGATTCGCTCGCTCCCGCAGCGTTGAAATAGCGCAAAACAACGTAGTGCAGATCATACGCCGTTGCGAAATCAGCCAATATATTCTCGACCATGAGCTTTGACTGGCCATATGGATTGATTGGCTGTGTTCGGCTGTCTTCACGGATGATGTTCACATCCGGAATACCGTATGTCGCGGCCGTTGATGAGAAGATGAAGTTCTTCACATTGTATTTAAGCATGATTTTTAATAGTGTAAGCGTGGCAGCGACATTATTTTCATAGTATTTCAGAGGATCCGTCACCGACTCCCCAACAAGACTATTAGCCGCAAAGTGCATTACTGCATTAATCGGATATTTGCTGAAAACGGACTCCAGGTCACTTTCACTGCCCAAATCCCCTTCAACGAAAACAGCCTGAGCGTCCACCGCTCCCCTGTGCCCAGTCGACAAATTATCAAGCACCACAACCTCATGCGTTCTCACAAGCTCCTCAACAAGATGACTGCCAATATAGCCAGCACCACCAACAACAAGAATCATCTAAAAAAACTCCCCTACAATAAACTCCCATTAATGATAGCCCGATATCAACAGATTTACAATAACTTACAACACAAAATTCAGGCGGTGACATTCGGGCGGTGACACGGGCGGTGACAGGCACCTGTCGAAGCGAAGAATACAGACCAAATACACGCTGTATAGCCATTCGACAAATTTCGGGTGGTGACAGGCACCACCCGAAAAAGGTACCATCCGAAAAAGGTACCATCCGAAAAAGACACCACCGCGAAATTAATCTAGTAATTCCTCAACTCGCTTTCTGGGGTTTGGATGATGGCTGGGTTCTTAGCCGGGTCTAGCCATTTCAGAATGGAGATGACCTGGTTTTGTGATGTGGCTGTGCAACCAAGGGTGTAGTTAGTTCCTACGTGGAAGAAGATGGCTGAGCCGGCGCCAGGCACTCGTTTTTCTGTGTTGTAGTTAATCACGAATCCGTAGTTATACAATGGTATGTCCATTTTTTCTGCGCTGTTCCACTGGTCATTATTGGCAGATGCCTTTTGCCAGGTGTTGTACAAGTTGGATGATGGATCGTCTACCCAGACATCGTCACTAGTAATTCTCTGGTAAGGAAGCTTTGTTCCCGGATTTTCGTACCTCCCAAAGGCAGTACCAATTGAATATTTCCCCCGAGGAGATTCTTTCCCTCCTTCCTTCATTACGTCAGCGAATCCATATTTCCCAAGAAACCCTGATATATTCATGCGTTCATACCACTTACCGTCAACTTTTTCGTAGGTCCTGATTTTTGCATTATAGCTGCTATATCCATTAGACGTGACCAAAATTATTTGATCATGCTCCCAAACACTTTCCATTTCATCGACAATTGTATTTTTAACCCAGACTCCATCGTCCTTAAAGTAATTCCACTCATGGCCGAACCAGATCCACCCCGTCTGCATGATGCCGCTCCGATTAAGGAAGTACCAGCGGCCATTTTCCTGCAGCCATCCGGTCTTCATCGCCCCACCAGCCTCAAGGTAATACCACTTGCCACCTTCTTTAAGCCAGCCCGTCTTCATGGCGCCGCTTTTTTTATCAAGATAATACCACTTATAAGAATCATACAGCCATCCCGTTTTCATGGCGCCATTTTTCCCGAGATTATACCAGGTGCCTGAATGCTTGTACCACCCTGTCTTCATCACTCCTGTATCACTCAAAAAGTACCAGGTTCCTCCGTCATTGATCCAACCAGTCTTCATGACACCGCTTTTGCCATCAAGATAATACCATTTGTAAGAATCATAGAGCCAGCCCGTTTTCATCTCACCATTCTTTTGCATGAAATACCATTTGCCGCCGTATGACAGCCATCCAGCGTGCATAGCTCCTGTACTTTTCAAAAAGTACCAGGAATCACCTTCTTTTAGCCATCCCGTTCTCATGGCTCCCGTTTCATTTGAAAAATAATACCATTTCCCATCAATTACTTTCCATCCTTTTACAGATTCATCATTTTCATAGTAAAAGTATTGGCCCCCTTCTCGTACCCAACCTTCTTCTGCTGCAGCAGGTTCCGGCAATAAAAAACTGAAACCAAAAAGTAAAACTGCTCCAAACATCCATCCGCTTATTCTTTTAAACAATCCTTTTCCCCCTTCAAAAAATGTCCTTGAGTCCATTGTAAATAAATCTAGCTTAAAAAGAATGAGTAAGTAGTCACCAAAATGGCAAGCGATTCGACAATAATCCCGTCAAAGAGCATCCTACCGACTCGCTTTTCCGGGCTTATGCTTATCACAAAATCCTCGAGGAAGAGGGATGAAATTAGCCAGACGCTGGACCAGAAATCAGTACATCTGACAACTGCCTAGTCCAAAATAAAAAGCCTGTTCCATCATGGCATGCATAGGAACAGGCTTTGCTTAAATTCTATCTGATTTTATATGGATTCAAGCCTTCATCTTCCAAAATGCAAAGCCCCTTTTTAGGTTCAAGGTAAAAAGTCAACGGACTTTGGCTATTTTTTAACATTGCTTCCCTTAAATCCTCGGCTTTCTGGCGTTTTTGATTAAAAGAGGATTCCTTCATTTCTATGATAAAAGTATGATTATAGCTTAGATATACTTCTGTCCTTCTGACTCCAAGCGGTTTTGTCTTTTTGACGTGCATGAGTGAAAACCAGACACAAAAATCATTATTGTACGACTTTGTAGGGAAGAGCCAAATCCCCAGATGACAATTCACCTTGATAGGGCACATATGTATGTCACCAAGGATTTGTTTCGAGGTTTCCCTCACACTCTGAAAATTCGATCCGAGCAACTGAAGAGAATTATTAATCACCTGCATTGGTCTCTGGTTCACAAGGAAGGTTTTTTCCCCTTCGATAACTCTTGTGCACAGTCTGCCGAAGCGATCATATTCACCCGTTATGAGAACTGTATTTTCATTCACTAAGTATTCCTGCAAGTTAATCAAATTAGCACCTTCTCTATATTGATTTATTCAACAATTAGAGTATACTAACATAGTTGGTATACCCAACGGCAAGTCCTCGGGAATGGTCGGGCAGACTGTTAATTCCCGGGGCTTTTCTTTTTTCCACTCAATTTTTCACCTCCTCTTGACTTTGCCTACCGGAATTATCCTTGAATCCCAAATAACCCCTTAAGGTATATTATGTCTGGTCTATAAATAAAAGTAAATCTGTATTTTCTGATAATATTATTTCTGCTCAATCGCTAATAACAACACAATATTGAATTAAATTCACTTTTCTACTATAATGTATAACTTCTTTTTCCAATTGTGGGCGTTTTTATAAAAGAAACATCCTTTTCATATATTATTAAACTAATTATTATGACCTACACCACATGAAAACCAGCTAAAAAATTTTTTCGACATTCGCCTTAAAACTTTCACAATTACATTCCAATCTTTATATCTTTGCAGATGAATAACAAATTCACTGCCTCAAAATTCAATTTTCGAGCCTAAAACCATATAAAAATGGCATTTTCACCTTCCAAAATTCAATTTTTAAGATTCGCTCAATCTATCTGCTAACAGTATGTTTAAGCTACCCGGGAATACATTGAACGCGCGCGTCCCGAAAGGATTCGCAATGGAAAACTTCGACCAGTTAGCAAGACAATACGAACCGATGATCCATAAAATCATCCACTCCCTTCATATTTTTAAAAGGAGAGAAGATTTCGTACACATTGGTTTGATCAGCCTATGGGAAGCTAGTTTATCCTATGACTTAACAAAAGGGGAATTCAAAAATTACGCCTATTCATATATTAGGGGCAGAATTTTGCAGGAAATGAATAGGAACAACAGATATGAGGAGAGAAGCATCTACCCCAGGGACGAATATTGGGAAACTGTGGAGGACTACAATTCTGAAACTCCATTAGAGGAAGAGTTCCTTCTCAGTTACTGCAAGGGGCTGACCGAAAAAGAGACAAAATGGGTGCTTTACACCTGCATCGATTTTCTATCAATCAGGGAAATATCTGAAAAGGAAAACGTCTCCTTATCTGCAGTCAAACAATGGCGAAAAGGAGCAAAGCAAAAACTTCAACACAATATTGAAATCATAGACTAGCAAAGAACAAAAAAGCCTGAAACCATATTCTTGGGCTTCAGGCTTTCATGTTTTTGATTGCGTCCATTTTACCACTTTACAATGCATCCTTCCAATTGGCTGAGGTTAACTTCATGAATCTTTCCTTGTCTTTGTTGGCAAGGGCCATATCAATTTCTTCAACCCTCTTTTTCTCAAGGAATTCGTTTTGAACTTTTTGAATAACCTTATTGGCACCGTCCGTATAGCGCGTTTTTTCCCGCTTTAAAATTAACTGAGTATTATCCGTATCCGTCATAGCATCCATATACACATTCAAGTCCAGCTCTTGCTTAAAATGGTTGGAATTCTTATCGTTATTCATCATCAATCCCTACTTTCTGTGGGTTTAATTGTTAGTTACTATTTACCCAAAATCCATAAAAACTAACACGTCATCACCTATTTCACTAAATTACCCACCAACATAAAAAGAGCAAACCAGCACAAAAGCCAGTTCACTCCTCTAGAAAATTCGACAGATTTCGGGTGGTGACAGGCACCTCAACTCTTCTGTATGATTCCGGAAAGTGGGAAGTCAGCTGCCGATACTTTTTTGTAACTTCCTTTAAAACTATCAATTACCGAATTTATCAGGACCTCTACCTTTAAATATACCGGGGCATCTAGCTTTGGATTTAAATAAAACCTATAGCTGCTCCAAGGATAATCCTCTGGCCGCTCTACAATATGCGCCCTTACCGGATTCATATGGATATAACGGCTGACTTCATACATGCCAATTGGACCTAAAATTACCTGGTCAAAGTACCTCTTTTCAAAAACATGCCCAGATTGTTTGTACTTGTTATTAAAGTAGTTTGCATACCGCTTATTCACGATCGACATCACCTTCGAAATAGAGAATGCCTCTGTCCGAATTTGAATATGGTAATGGTTTGTCATCAAGCAATAGGAAGTTATTTCGAAAGGGAATTTTTCGTAAGTTTGCAGGAGAATGTAGAGAAATGCTTCGAAGTCATCTGAGGATAGAAATAGAGGTTCACGCCGATTGCCACGGCTGACAACGTGATAAAAATACTCCGGAGACCATGTTTTCAATTTTCGGCCCACCTCAGTCACCTCCCCGAGCAGAACACATAATACAATCAAGCTCCATTAAAAAAACTGACAACAACATAATCACTCCATTCAAATTTTATTATAAGTGCAAAAATAGCACCTGAAAAACCCAGGGAAGAAAAAACCCCCGCCCCCATAATATTCGCCACAAATTAATCCACTCCTCCCCAATCAACCGACAAATTTCGGGCGGTGCCCTTCACCACCCAAAATGCCGCCACAAAATATTAATCCGCTCGGATTGAAGCCTTTTAAAACTGAATCCTTTAAAGATAAGGACTCACTTAAAGTGGTGAGGTCTCATTTTTCTTCCAATCATTTTTCTCAAATTTCAGCATCCAACAATATTTTCTAAATTTTCTAGGTTTATAGTTTACAAAAATAGCGAAAGTTGGTACCATTGTTTTGCGTTCAATTTTTGAACGTTCAATTAGTGAATGAAAAGAATCATAGATAAATTAAGGGTGGATCCAACCCCACCCAACAAAGGCGGTGAAAAACTCACATGGAATTATTCGACAAATTTCGGGTGGTGACAGGCACCCAAAATCGTACCTCAACAACTGAAAACTCATTCAAAATAGGATTCGACAAATTTCGGGCGGTGACAGGCACCTTGATTTTTCTCTTGCCTGCTCTAATCCCGCTGGGGGTTTTCTGGGTTTATCCGATGTTTTATTCGTTGTACATAAGTTTTACGGATTGGGATTATATGAGTTCTGATTATAGTTTTGTTGGGTTGGGGAATTATTTTGATTTGTTTGGGGATCCGCTATTTTATGGGGTGCTCTGGAATACGTTGTATTTTAGTGTTGGTGTGGTGGTTCCTTCTGTGTTTGGCGGGCTTCTGCTGGCTCTTTTGCTGGTGAGGAAGCAAAAGGGCATGGGTTTTTACCGGACGTTGATTTTCTCGCCTTGGGTGACTCCTGCTGTTGCCGTGTCGATCGTCTGGTCGTGGATTTACGAGCCTCAAGTGGGATTGGCAAACTGGCTGCTGACATCCTTCAACCTGCCAGCTTTGGAGTGGACAAGCAGCACTACTTGGGCGATGCCTGCTGTCATCATCGTCACCATTTGGAAGGGACTCGGCTGGTGCATGATTTTTTACCTGAACGCTTTAAAAAAAGTTCCACAATCCTTGTATGAAGCTGCATCACTTGATGGTGCATCCTCCATGCAGAGATTCCTGTATATCACTTTGCCGTTAATCTCCCCCACTACCCTATTCCTGGTCATCATCACCGCTGTTGATGCTCTTCAAGCGTATGACCAGATCCAGGTACTGACCCAGGGCGGACCAGCGGGAAGCACAAGAACCATTCTGTATATGTACTATCAGTCAGCCTTCGAACAGTTCAACATGGGACAGGCTACAGCAGTCGCTACCGTTCTGGTCATTTTGACTGCATCATTATCTCTGCTCCAGTTCATTCTGTCGCGCAAATGGGTTCACTATCAATGAGGAAAGGAATGGATCACAAGTGATGGCGAAGCTTTTTTTAAAAAAAACTATTAAACACCTATTCTTGTTGCTATTCAGCTTTGTAATGGTTTTTCCATTCCTCTGGATGGTTGTCAGTGCACTGAAAACAAAGGATGAGATATTCCATTTCCCGCCGACGATGTGGCCGGACTCTCCAATGTGGCACCATTTTACTGAGGCCTGGCAGCTGGCACCGTTTGGACAATACATATTCAATAGCACATTCACCGCTGTTGCTATCGTTGCCATTCAGGTTGTGAACTCCGCACTTATTGCCTATGCGTTCACACATTTCAAATTCCGTGGTAAAAATCTGCTATTTGGAATCGTTCTGCTGACATACATGCTCCCCGCTGCAGCAACATATGTCCCGAGCTACGTGATCCTGGCAAATTTCAACCTGCTTGATACGCATACAGGTTTGATCTTATCGAATGCAGCCAGCGTTCTCGGAATCTTCCTGTTCAGGCAGGCTTTCATGCAGATTCCAAGAGAACTTGTCGAGGCGGCAACAATGGATGGCGCAAATCATTGGCGAATTTTATGGAAAGTGGTTTATCCGCTTTCGAAGCCGACTTTTTTAACATTCACCTTGATTAGTTTTGTACAAAACTACAATAGCTACCTATGGCCTACCCTAATTTTAAACAGCGAAGAAAAGCAACTTGTCACGACTGGACTAAGGCAATTTTTCATACAGGAAGGCGCTTATGGAATACAATGGCCACTCATCATGGCGGCGAGTTCTTTCGCGGTCATTCCACTATTGATTTTATTTGCCTTCGCGCAAAAATGGTTCATATCAGGTATTAGCGATCAAGGATTAAAAGGATAAAGGAGAATATATATGAAGAAAAATTTATTGATCATCTTAACGATTTTTGCAATGGCGTTTTCCCTGCTCGCAGGCTGCTCCAGCGATACGGCGTCAACATCAGCAGACGGGAAAGTTGAAATAGAATTTTGGTACGGGCTCGGCGGTAAACTTGGAGAGGGTGTTGAACAAGCAATCAAAGAGTTCAACGAAAGCCAGGATGAAATTAAAGTCATTGGAGTTGCTCAGGGCGAGTATGATGAAACAGTCCAAAAATTCCAGGCTGCCGTAGCTGCAAAAAAAGTACCAGGTGCGGTGCTTTTACAAAATGATCCTATGCATGCTTTTGCCCAAAAAGGGGTATTGGCACCGATGGATTCCTTCATTGATAAGGATTCTGATTTTAACAAAGATGATTTTGTTGACGCATTCTTCGGACAGGGAACTATTGACGGTAAGCAATATGCAATCCCTATGTATGGCACTACACAAGTGATGTATTATCGCAAAGACATATTTGAAAAACATGGCATTTCTCCTGACTCTTTAAAAACTTGGGAATCTGTTGCCGAGATCGCGAAGACAATCAAGGAAAAAGAAAATATTTACGGCTGGGAACCGATGTATGGCCCAGATAACCTGATTGATGCTGCGTTAAGCAAAGGCGCTAAATATCTAAGCGAAGACGGAAAAGAAGTAATGATCGATTCCCCTGAATGGATTGAAACATGGGAATTTTTCCGAAAAGCAATCCATGAAGACAAGACCATGGCAATCCACCATGGCGGCCAAGGTTGGGAATACTGGTACAAAACAATTGATGACGTTATGCAAGGCAATGCCGCAGGTTACACAGGTTCAAGCGGTGACCAGGGTGACCTTGACTTCAGTCTTGTTGCTGCACATCCACAACCAGGCTGGGAAAGCCACGATGCAGCCCCGCATGCAGGCGCGATGGTCGCATCAATCCCTGCTATGGCAACAGAAGCTGAGCAGGAAGCAGCCTTCAAATGGCTGAAGTTCTTCTCGAGCGCTGAAAAAACGGCAGAATGGTCTATTAACACAGGCTACATCCCGGTTCGAAAATCAGCTAAGGAAGTGGCAGCATACAAGGAATTTGCTGAAACAAATCCACAAATCAGCGTGCCGCTTCAGCAAGCTGAAATTGCCACCCCTCCTTTCGTAGATCCTACGGGCGGAAAAATCTACGATGCTCTGGAAAAAGCAGCGGATAAAGTTGAAATTGAAGGAAAATCTGCAGCAGAAGCATTGAAAGAAGCGAAAAAAGAAGCACAGCGAGAACTGGATAAGGTTACAAGAGGTAAATGATGAAAACTTCCTTTATAGGAGTGGGAAGCGGCGTAGTTGATGCGCCGTTTTCTTCTACCTCTTTCTATTTAGACGGTGAATTCAAATGGCTGAAGCTGAAGGTTTCTTTTTCAAAAAAAGGCTGGTATTCCATTTTCGTCTGGGACCCAGCCGACAAGCTTAGGATTCAATCCCTTTATATCAATGAACCGAAGGAAATCATCCTATCCGTGAACCATGATGAGACGAGCTATTCGTCAGTACCCGGGCTGATTTTACAAGGAGAATGGAAGCTGGAGATATTGGCAGCTACATACAAAGCAAATCCAGAATACAAATTCACTTTTGAGTGCGGGCTGGATGCTGCGGCGGGTGATGGTGAGGCGGACAAGTTTGAATCATGGACTGGTAACGTAAAGACTTTGGCTGCTAAGAGCTCTATTGCGCTAGAGTTGAACACCTTCAACGATGCAAAGGTCCTCAAAACTTCCAGCCGATGGTATAAAGGCGATTTCCACACCCATACAAATGAATCAGATGGAAAAATGAGTCCGAGGGAAGGCATGGATCAGGCAAAAAAGATGGGGCTTGATTACTTCGCGGTAACCGACCATAACATCATCCCGACAAAATGGATAAACGATGACATGCTCACCATTCCCGGAATTGAAATCACTTCTTCCAAAGGGCATTTCAATGCGCTCGGCCTAAAGCAATGGGTTGACTGGCGGCCAACGTGCACGGATGGCGGCATGGAAACTGAGGAAGGCATGAACCGGGTCATTGGCGAGGTAAGGTCCGCCGGAGCACTTGTCAGTATTAACCACCCTATGCTCCAGCCTTGGGAATGGCAGTTCAGAACCACTCCCCTCTCCCTCGTTGATGTAATTGAAATCTGGAATGACCCGACTTATAAAGATAACCCTGCCGCGACTGAGGAGGCATTGCAGCTTTGGGACATCCTCTGGAATGACGGCCATCGGATTTATGGAATCGGGGGCTCTGATTCGCACTTGAGACCGGATGAAAGCTATGAAAAGAATGGTCCTCCTTCTGTGATAGGCGATCCGGCGACATATGTATTTGCAGACGGGCTGTCCGCTCTGACCATTTTAGATGGAGTGAAGAATGGCAATGTTTATGTTACAAGGGGACCAGTGTTGGATTGTCAGGTGTACATGGACAGCTCATCATACAAGCCGGGCAGCGAGATCGGAGCAAATGTCAGCGGAGATACCGTGGAATTTGATTATCAAGTAAACTACGAAAACATCGAGACAGGAGCTTCCCTACACTGGATCCTAAACGGCAATGAATACAAAAAAGTCTTATTAAATCCGAGCCGCGGCACAACCACCGAAACATTCCAGTGGAAAAAAACAGAACCAAACTGGCTCCGGCTCGAAATCCGTGGAAATAACGGACAACTACTCGCCATCACAAACCCAGTTTACTGCGGAGAAAAGAAAACAACCCTCCAAACCTGGGGCGAACTAATCGACAAAATTCGGGCGGTGCCTGTCACCACCCGAATTTCCACATAAGATAAGGCTCCTTCGAATGAAGGAGCCTATTCGTTCAATATATAGTTTATGCGGATTCGGTTTGCTGCTTCTGAATGACGCGTTTGCAAACTTCGTAGCATTCATCAATGTGGGAGTTACCAAGATACTTCATAGCTCCAAAGCTAATTCCCGCCGATACAGCTTGTCCCACGAAAGGGATGAACTTTGTAACTGACTTTACTGCCACCCTCGTGCTAATCTTTTTTAACAAAATAGCAACTACTTCTTTCGTTATGAGTTTTCCTACTAACTTACTGCCTAAAGAGGAAATAATAACAAGTATTTGCGCCTTGCTAGCAGCATCCAATTGATCAATCTGCTCGGGAGATAACCCAAACTTTCTGTTAATCGCAGGGAGAAGCTCCATCATGATGGTCACATCCCGCACCAACATCAAGACCTGGTACCGGAACAACTGCAGCAGCCGCAGAAGCAGTCGCCCGTTTATTCACCATTGACTTACACTCTTCCTTCACTCGCTCTAACTCACTCATCGTTGCTGGAATCATACTATTTATTATCCCCCTAAAAACAAATTAGACACCATCACACAATACTACCAAACTAGTACTTAATACCTATAAATTATAAATAATTTCGGACTAACCTCAGAAAATACTAAGAGATATAATTCGACAAATTTCGGGCGGTGCCTGTCACCGCCCGAAAGATTTTTGTTGAACAACTTCTAATTTTGGATTAATATGGAAGTAATAATTTGAAAATATATCCAGAATAGTAGGAGGTTTGACATGGTTACTCCTGTGCAGAAGCATTTTAGGAAGGAAATGCAAGAGTGGAATCGTACTGGTTATGATTTTGGTGCAGACAGTATTTATCACTCAGGAAAAAAACAGAGGAATAAGAGACCATGGTGGACTTATAGTGTTGCCGGAATCCTCCTTTTTTTATTGATGTTCTCCACCATTCCTAATAAATTGTATAACGATTACATAGTTAACAAGCATGATAGAATGTTCAATTACCTGCAAGCACATAAGGATTACACTGAAAAAAGTGATTATATCTTAAATGGCTATTTGACTCAGTTATCACAGAATTCCCCCTGGGGCTTAGTCTCTTTACAAAAAGATAAGGCCGCACTGAATATGCTTCTGATCGAGTCTGAAAAACTGAAAGCACCCTCAGCATTTAACACACATCAGCAGGCATTTTTAGAGACCATGGAGAAAAAGCTTTTTATTATCACATATCTAGAAATACTAGCTAAGACAAATAGTGGTTACAACGGAGAGCTTGATCAGCATATTAATGATCTGAACGTTAGCAGGCAATTAGAGCAAGACAGACTAATTAGCATCTTCAAGGCAGAGGATATCGGCTATACACTCCAGCCCGATGGAACCCTAATGTACCACATAAAAACCTACTATCCTGAAAACTCAAAATACAAACAATAAGCTCTAGTAATGTTTACAATAAGGAGATGACATCGTGTCTTTTTTTTCCCTCTTTACAAAGAAATGTGAAATATGCAAGAGAAAAACTAGCACTCTCCGAAAATACAAGAATGATCATGGAAACACAATAAAGATATGTATCCACTGTTCAAAATACGCCGAACGGAGAGCCTATATAACAAGCAGATGACTAACGCATGCCGACCAGACAACAACCTGGCCGGCAATTATTATGTTCGACAAAATTCGGGTGGTGACAGGCACCTGTCGACAGGCACCCAATACTGACTTTGATGACTGACATTATATGACTAAAGAATCATTTATTAACAATAAAAATAGTGTTATATTTTTCTAGGAATTTAATTTCCAATTCAACCAAATTACTAGGGGGATAAATTGTTGAAGAAGTTTTTAATTTCATTGTCGTTAGTGATGGGCTTGAGTCTATTTTTGCAACTTCCGCTAGCTGAATTATCAACTACAACTCATGCGGCTTCATATGGATGGAAGCAGGTAAATGGGAACTGGTACTACTACACTTCAAGTGGCGTCAAGGTAACTGGTTGGAAGTCTATCGGAGGTAAATGGTACTATTTTAACTCTTATGGTGTCATGAAAACCGGATGGGTGAAGGAAGGCTCGAAATGGTATTTTCTTGACTCTAACGGTGCAATGAAAACTGGATGGCTTCAGTCAGGCAGCAAATGGTATTACCTGAACACAGACGGCGCGATGGCTACCGGCTGGAAAAAGGTTTCAAACACATGGTACTATCTCGAGTCTTCTGGTGCAATGAGAACTGGATGGCTCCAGTCAGGCAGTAATTGGTACTATTTAAAGCCAAACGGCGCCATGCAGACATCCTGGGCCAAAGTTTCCGGTAAATGGTATTTCTTCGACACGAATGGAACGATGAAAACTGGATGGGTACAGTCAGGATCAGACTGGTATTATATGAATACCAATGGCACAATGAAAACCGGCTGGGTTTCATCTGGCGGAAAATGGTACTATCTTGACGAAGTTGATGGTTTCATGTGGACAGGTTGGATTGATGATAATGGCAAGCTGTATTACTTATATGACAATGGGGTAATGGCAGCCAGCACAACAATCAACGGAATTACTCTTGGCGCAGACGGAGCAGCAATCGAAGAAACAGGTTTTTTCAATACGGATTTAAAAAGTACAATCGGACAAATCATCAAGTATTACAATGATAGTATTAAAAAGGATTTTAAAGTAGAATACGAAGATACAAACGATATTGCGTACTTCTTCAGGAATACCGAGCCTCTCGCATACGCAGAAGCTGGAGTGGTAATGGGTGATGTATTTTTCCCGGAATTCCTCGTTGACCTTGCATATGCCCTTGGCATACCAGTAAATGAAGAGGAAATGGAAGCACTTCTGATCGAAGCATCTGACCACGGGCAAGCACATAACGAATTGGTTTCCGTATACAACGACGGAATCACCCTTGAATTCTACTGGGATATTGAAAACTATTAAAATACGACACCGACTGAATCAGATTCAGTCGGTGTTTTTTTCGACAAAATTCGGGTGGTGACAGGCACCAATCAATTGACAGATACAATCTTCGACCAGTCAAATAAACTTCCTGGGTCTGTTTTTCGTTCTGGTGAATATTCGTCGTGGCCTATGATGTGTTTCCTGTCCTTATTAATATTTTTGTTCCTGGCTGTGATGTCATTTAGCAATCGGTTAAGTGCATCATACTGCGCTTCTGTGTAGCCAATATATTCCTGAGGAATGCTCTTATAGTGCTGAGCTGACATCATTGGTGCCATCTCTTCTTGCGTACCAATTGCCATCAGTTCAATACCAATTGAGTATCTGTTCAAATGGTCTTTATACTCAGGAAATGCTAGCAAATCCCCTTTTCCTGCATGGCGCGCTGCCCTTGATTCCGGCAGCAAATAGTAAATTTCCCCATTTCGATCAATCATGTAATGCGGAGAAACCTCGTAATCTATGAAAGTTTGCCTTATTTCTTCATACACGTACGGATTCTCTGGGTTCGCGACCGCATTGCTTGAAAAGTGAAGCACAACATGAGTTTTCACATCACTGCTTGGCACGAAATTGAGCCGTGGCATAAAATCCTTAATCACCGGAATCCGCACCTCATTTTGGACTTGCTTAGGGTTCTTTTCCTCAGCACTCGCGACAACCTGTTCCTCAATCTCAGCAGAGCATCCCCCAGCCATCAGCAGAACTAAAGGCAGAACCCACAACACCAGCATCAACCTTCTTTTCATCCAATATCCCCCGATTGTAATGATCTCTCTAATAAAATATGAATATATTAATAATTCTGTTTCTCTTTGAAAAACCCTCTTTGGCAAGAAAATCAAGGAGGGATTCCCCAATTTAAGTTGATATAGTAATCCTATTTAATTGTGTTCTGTTCAAATGAAAAGAAGCATAGGGCCCATCAGCGTCCCGATGCTTCTACCAGCTAAAAACCGATCAGGGCTCCTAGGTTCCGGATTTTCTCCAGGATAGGTTCATCAACTGTCAAAAAAGGGCGTTCATTCAGGTATAGCAAGCCAAATAGCAATGGAATCAGGACGAGAGTATAAAGACTGAATACCATCGATAGAACCTTTTTTCTGCGTTCAATTATATATGATAAACATAATGAGATGGCAATCCCTGTTGTCACACCTATTATATTTGCAATGGCATCAAGGAACTCGGTGCTTCTGCCAGGATCAAAATACTGGCGATACTCTTCAATGATTCCAATTGTCACCAGGGTAATCCACACCACACTTAAATGCTGCCTGGCTCGTTGATGGTCCACGATAAGTAATATGAATAAACCTATACAAGCCGAAACCCCTGCAAAACCAGCAAAATGCATCAGTTTGTCCACTCCGAACACCAGCTTATAGTTAAACATCAGCCACATCACCCTCTCACCCACCAGCCTATCCATTGCTGCGAGAGGATAATCATGAAGAAGTAAAGCATTACGAAGGATCCATCGACAAAATTCGGGTGGTGACAGGCACCTGTCGGATTGGGCACCTGTCGAATTTCTCTCTTAAAATAGAGACCAGCACCTACTATCTGGCAGCTGGGCGTTCCAATTTATTCAAACTTCCTGCAAAAACCTTAAAGCTCTTTCCCTCATCCTTTCTTCATATTTCTCTGCCACGTTCTTTACTTCTTCAGGTTTATGGTATTCAAGGTGAAGCTGAACAAATGAAGCATAGCCCATTATATAAAGCACATGCATAATACTTCGGTTCAGAAGCTTAGAATAAGGATTATCAGGATCAATTTCAATGATGTCTATCAATCTCGAGTTCTTCACTTCTTTTACATAAATGAGAGAGCTTGATTCATTTCCAATCTGCACTTTATATCTTTCAAGGAAATAGGATGTGGTCCTTCCCTCAAAATGAATATACTCAACGGGAATGCATGGAAGCTTTTGTCTTATTAACGCTGCCTCAGGTAATTCAAGCTTCAATCGTTCATTATATTCGAACTTCAACTCGCGGAATGAACGCAGGTTCCGCAATCCAGGCTGCTCACTCGCTCTTCCCAAAAATGTGACAATATGAATCTCGTTTCCTACAAGCTCGTAAACAAATAGAATATCGGAATCAATCATCCCTCGTTTAGGAGAGTTCCTCGTAATCCTCTCCGGGATGAAAAGCAGATGATTTAACATTCGCTCCAATTCTGCAAAACCAACTTTCGGTCCTACTCTCTCATTCCATCTTTTAAAAGCATGTCCTGTTAAGATGATTGAAGAATATCTACTCGGGAAGGATGGAACCTTATTCCGTTCTCCATGGACCTTACGAAGAATGTCTTGCTTCCGATAGGTCTGGTGACAATATAATTGATGAATAGCCCGCTTGATTTTCGGCTTCCTCATTAAACTCCTGAATTTCCCCATATTAACCATTTAGTTCAGTCCTTTTCTAGTTGTCCCAATAGCATTTTAGTACAGACAGCTTCACAGCTTCCTGGCAAACTCCCGTGATTTCTGCTGCACAAGCTTCATCTCCGCCTGGTAATGTACTGGATGCACGCCCGTTTTTGCGATGATTGCCATCGTTTTGGGCAATACCTCAATCACAAACACGGACCCTTTGGCAATAGAATGGGATATTGCCCGTAATTCTTCTTTTCTATTAATTAGGTATTTCTTTTCTTCTTTAGAGCGGTTCTGTGACTCATTAGCCAGGACATTATTGGCCTCTGATCCTAGCAAATTCCTCATTAAGTCTCCCAATTTCTTTTCTTTAATCATCAGCTTCTCATCAATCTGCTCAATGACTCTGCTGATCAACCCAACCATTGCGTCATTCAACTCAACTTCTTGTTTTTTTGAAAAAGCCCGCTTTATACCTGCTGATAACCTGCCTGCCTGGCTCACACCCGCATATGCTCCTACCATTGCACCGACGACTCCCCCAGCCGGACCAAAAAGCATCGTACCAACAACAACAGTCGCCTTCTGACCAAGCGCTCCAAGTACCACTCTGGAGGTCGTGTCGCTTACCACGTTAAAAACTGCCTGGTTGATTGAAACATCATCACTCCAAACCCGCTTAATGTTGTAAATAGAACTAACCCCAGCTGCAATCCAGGGAATTTCAAAATCCAGCAGACCGTCCGCATGACTAATCGTTGCCGATGTGGCCTCCAGCACTTCCTCCCTCGATATGCTCGACACATACACTAAAGGGTTCCCTTCAAAATAAGGGGCAAGATCTTCATTCACATAAACCGGGATGTCCGGATATTTTTCAAGGTGCTCCCTCACTCCAGCGGGGTCGGCCAGATTCTTGACCTGGAATGGCTGTCCATCAACCAGGATGTCCCACCCAGGATTATTTGAGGTTTCAGGAAATTCAACATCATGGCCTTTTGCCTGGAGCTCCGCTGCAATCATTTGTTCCGCGACATAACCCTGCAGCTGGGCCATATCCCCAGTTAAAGTACCAGTATTAATCGTGCCAGCAAATTGGCTTAAGGTAAATAGGCTAGAAAGGTCCTCTGTCCGGGCAAAATCAAGACCCTGGACAACCGCAGGATTGATCATGACATAATCATAGATGAATTCACCAGCACTGATCGCAGTAACTGCCCCCGTCTGCTTCAATTGTTCAGGCGGTCCGAAGAGCATCGTCTGCAGCCTGTTCCCTGATGGTTTTTCTTCTTCAATCGAACATTTCATTGCTTCCTCATACTGGCCGTTATTCCAATAACTCCAGAAAGCTTTATTTGAAATTGCCATTTTCAAACTCTCCTAAATTTTAGTGAACAAATCAGCCAAGCCATAGTTCTCTTTCTCAAGCGTTTTGATCTTTTTTGAAAAACGGGAGTTCTCACTGTTCAATCGACTTAACTCTTCTTGTAATTCTGCCTTTTGCATATCCTCATCAGCCTTTTTCCTGAGCAGCTCCTGAAGGATCCTCCGGCTTGAAAGCACTGCATTTCTTTCATTCTCTTTAAAAGAACTCTGTGAATCCAGGACATCCTCAACCATTAAATCCAAATAAGAGTCAGCAATCTTCTCCTTTCCCTTGATATCCAGTGAAGATGAAAAATTGGATAAGCTATTCCCGATTCTCTGGAAGAATCCTGTTGAAGAATTACTTATTTTTTTGCTGCGCATGATATAGGATATGTCCTCTAGCGTTTTCAGGTATAGCTGCCTCCGCTTCGAAAATGGCTCACTCACCTTTAACTGTCTTAAATCAGCAAATTTAAGGGCCGACTTGATTCTTTGCTTCTCGCTCTCAAGCACACCCTCTTCGGACATAACCCTGGCATTCAAGTCCTTAATCTGTTTCTCGCAATCGGAGATTTGCTTTCTCACAAAGTCCTGTTCTCGAGCGATTTTCTCTAACTCCTCACGTAACTCCACATCATTCTCATATCGGCCTTCCCACTCCTGTAAAAATGGATGAAAAGAAACACTTTCCCCTCCATTGCTCATATATGGCAAGGAGATTTGCATGATGATGATCGGCAAAAGTTTGCTTTTCAGGGATTTATTTTGATGGTTGTACAGCAGGTATCCCCCGCCTAACAACATAGGAATGATAAACAATGGATTAGCCAGTACCGCAACCGTAGAAGTAAGTCCTGTATAAAAGCCAAATGGCAAAGTAAGGCCAAACAAACCCGCAAAGCTTGCCACTAATGTTGTCGCTGTAGTATAAAACGCAAACCCGCTGACCTCGACAATGATTGCAAAAACTACGCTGGTCCCGCTTGCCGCAATCGTTTTCCGCACCATTTCATCGGACAAATCATTAAGACCAAGCTTCTCCTTGATCTTCTGCTGCTTTTCTTCAGGCAAACTATGAATATAGTCATTCACCTGCTCGGCGAACTTTGTTTGATCCTCAATGGAAAAATCATTGAAACTTTCATCCAGCTCATTAAACACCTTGCTCATCTGAAACTGGATCATCTGCTGAAGCATAGTGGAGTTAGTTTGTTTCTCCGAAAATGCACGAAACTGTTTATCCTGTTTTTTATAATGCTGATAAACGTCCCGAACGACATTCGTGCACTGATCGACGATTTCCTTTTCCAGCGTATATTTCATACCTCTTAACTTCAACAAGCTTGTAATCTCCAAAAACAACTCAACCTGGATCACCCGGTCATCGATGTTTTCCAGCTTCTTAACTTCCGCTTCCAGATGCTTCGTGAAATGATCCCCATTGTCCTTTGAAAAAACATCCCTCGTCTTAGACGACAAAAGATCAACAATATTAGTCCTGCACAATAAAGCATAAACCATCCTCAGATCAGTACCCCTCAAAGAAACAAGACTATTAGCCAAAATAACTCCATCCATAGAGTTTCCTCCTCTCCTGGTATTCGACAAAATTCGGGTGGTGCCTGTCACCACCCGATTAAATGCTTTCATCTGTGGCAAAGTTCCTGAGTCTGAATTTGAATTCAACTCGGCGGGATTTTTGCCTGTCTACATTTCCATCTTTCTTTTTGAGCTGACTTTCTGATCGTCCATTCGCGGTAATATCCTTTACTACCTCAGCTTTGAACGGAAAGTCGCCGAATTCATCACTTAAAATATACCTGACGACGTTGTACGCACGCTTTTGCGATAAGTCAAGGTTATCCATATAGGAACCGACATCATCTGTATGCCCTTCAACAATTATCTCCGCAATATGCTCCTCATTTTCTTTATAAAGGACATTGAAGTAAATAGGGATAAAGGTTTTTAACTGCTCCTTGAATTCAGGTCTGACTTCAGCTTTACCTGTCTCGAAAAGAAGGTCAGCATTAAATTTTATTGCAGCTGTTTCCTTGTCGATTTCGATGTCCAGATTCGTTTTCTTGAATTCTTCTTCAAACTTACTGACAATATCCTTTCGGATTCCAGTAAGCATCGCAATTTGCTCTTCTTGCTCCTCGATCTTTTTCACCCGATCCTCTAGTTCCGTTTTTCCCTTAGCAATTTCATCCTGCATCGCCTTCGTCACATTCTCGTTGTGAATCGTTGTGGTAACCATAATAAGGATGACCACGAGCAAAATAGTAGCGAGCAGATCGGTAAAAGTTGGCCAAAAGTCATTGTCAGAGTTGGTTCCATCCAGAAGGCGCCGATATTTGTTATTCATCCATCTTCACCTTCTTATTGCCCAATCAATTCTGGATTTTTGTCTTTCACATCTGAAGCCAATTTTTGTACATTCGTATCAAGTGAAGCGATTGAGTCCTGAAGCTGGCTTAATGTAAAATAACCCACTTCTTCCATCGTTGATCTTGATGCATCCATCGCATTGAACTTTCTTTCAATAATGTCATTCGTCGTACCAATATAACGCTGGAAGTGCTTCAACGTATCTTTGAAACTATGGTCAAGACTCTCCTCAAGCAGCGTGAACAGCTTGTTCATGCTATCCGAAGACTTGATGACATAATCATTCAGAGCAGCCTTCAATGATTCAGACTGCTGTTGCTGCTGAACATAGTTGTTCTTAAATGTATATTCCATCTGCGCAGCCAGCTCTGTAAGACGCTCATTATTTGTCTTATAATTCTCAAAGTTTGCTATCGCTTCATGGAATGATTGCTGAATCAGGACATTTTGCGCAAAACTTTCCTTTAAGTAATCATTGAATTCTGCTTGAGTGGTACGGTGAGACGATAACTGTTCATCCATAAGCGTGGCAAGGTTTTGGAACATAGATGTCTGCGAGTCATTCTGGACCTTAAGCTGGGCAATCTCAAAGCCAAGCTTTTGGAAAAACTTCTGCAGTTTCTCAGTATTCTCAGTGAAAGACGCCGAAACACTTGCCAGATTTTCAAATGAACTGTTCTCAAGAATATGTTTCATTACGCTAGTCGCCGATCCAACCTCTTTAATGTAAGCGGCATTCTTATCCTCAATTCGCTGCTGGCTTTCGACAAGAAGCTGCTGCTGTGCAAGGCTTCCATCAAAAAATTTGCCCATCTCCTCGTAAGCATCGTGGACCCGTTCAACAGCTGAATTGAATACATTTGCGAATTGCTCTTTTGTGACATGGTAATCCTGGACGATATTATTAAGGACAAAACTCATTTCTTTCTGTTGCTGTACTTGTGTTTCCCAGACAGCAGACACTTTTTCAGACGAATGTTGTACCTGATTAACAAGCGCTGTTTGGATTGCCTCCTGCTGGTTGAAGTAATCAAATAATTTCCCAAAATCATCATGTATTTGTTTCGACCTCTCATTGAACAACATACTTACTTCACGCATATCTCCAAATAGATGGCTTAATTCCGTTGTATTTTTGCTAAAGTCAGCATTGAATTGATACATATTCTGGGTGGCCTTTTCGAAATTCTTCGAAAAGTCAGCGACATCAATGAATGACTGACCCATGCGTTCGATCGCATGTTTCACTTCAACCATTGCATGGATTACCTTCATATCAGAACTTTCAAGGTCACTCTGGTGGATAATGTTTTCAATTTTAAGCATTAACTGGATAAGAAGTTGTTCTGAATTTACAATTCTTGAATGCAAATTGATTGTAATTGAATAAACAATACCTGCAATGCTAGTGTAAAATGCCGTATTCACTCCGGATAGGATTGTCATAATTGAGTTATCAGCCAAACCAGCATCAATTCCGGCCAGAGAGACAACGAGACCGATGAATGTACCCAAAACGCCTATCAAAATTGTAATGGAGGCAAATGTTTGGATTAACTTTAAGGATTTTACTATATTCTTATTTTCCAGTTCAAAATCAGCAAAATAAGATTCCAGGAAGGACGGAATATTGATTTGCAGATCACTATTTTTTCTTTCAGCCTGGTACTTTTCCAATATGTTTTCAACTAGTGCCGATGAATCTGGATTTCGTTTGATTGCTGCCAACAAATTCTCCAAGTAAATATAGAAACGTTTATTTTGCTTAATAGAGTAATGAGTGATAAATGCCAACAAACCAATCGTAGCTAAAATAATTGTATTTCCAATAAATGACTGACTTTTTACTAATCCGAAATAAACCGCTGCTACATAAATAATTGGCGGCAGAAAAATAATATATTGCCATTTTGGCAGTACTTGAGCTTTGCTTCTCACGATGTTTCCCCCTGTTATATCAAAATGCTTTCCCAATAATCAGTAATGAGATGATGCCTATCCTTAAAATGAGTTTTTACTTCCTGTGCAGTGTCATCCTCATGAATCGAGACGACATTAACCTCAATACCATTTTCTTCATACACCTTCATGATTGGAAGGAAGTGCTTATCACCTGTCAGGACAAGAACCTTTTTGAACTTATCCATCCGCTCCTTCATTTTGGCAATTAACATAAGGTCATCCACATCTATCTCCCGACCGCCTTCGATGACTTTTGCCTTATCCCTGCCATTTGCAGCCACTAGGACTTGAAATCCCTGTGCTTCAAGACTAGCCTTGAATTCATCTCTTCTTGCCTTTTCATATCTAGTTTTTGAAGCACTTTCGTATACAGGGTAAAAAAGGGCGGCATATTGCTCGGTTATATTTTTCTTTTCCCCAAAAATCTTCGACAATAGGCTGCTAAAATGAATATCATATGTATGCAAACCTGTAAAAATATTGGCCGTATCAAGAAATACAGCAATCTTTTCCTGTGATTTCCCTCTTTTTCCCTGACTCTCCAAAAAAGCTTCAATCTCAATAAAATCATCAAATGCATATTCATTATTATTCAGTGCGATCATCAATAGATTGAAGTCCGAATTATGCTGGTCTTCCCTGTAGCCAGATCCGTATAACTCACCCGAAAAGTCTTCAATCAAAGCTGCAAATACCCCTAGATTGTGCTGTAGTACTTCCATTTCCGATACATTTGATTTTGACCGTTCAAGCATGTTGTACATTAGAAACTTCTCTATCTCTCCTTCTTCGTTGAATAAGAAGGAATCTATTTTCAAACCTGGACAGCCCTTCACCTTATTTTCGGTGATGTATTGGAAAAAACTAATTAGCTGCCGGATCCACTTTTGATTATTAAGCATTTTACTGACGTGAAGCCGAGTGAGAGAATATTCCTTCTTGAATGGAATCGACAAAACCGGAATTCTATCAATCTTTGAACGATTTGCATTGATTAGAAATCGATTTATTTGCTCAATTGTTCTATGAATATTCTGTTTATTCGAGAAGGAGCTCTCCCCTCTAGAAACTAATTGTGCCTTTCTTTTAATGGAATCAAGGGGTGAAATTGCTTCTGAAAAAACCTGAAGGAATTCATTCGATTCCTTTGGAAAGACAGATCCCTCATCGATTAACGATAATTCTTCCAACTCTGCCGCAGCATAAGAAGGAAACGGAATAAAAGGATGGCCGCCAACACTCTCAGCAATCCTATACATAAAATAGTGATTCCCAACCATCTTAAAAAATTCCGGGAACACCCTATCCTCCTCCAAATCCGTTAAAAAAGGAAGAACATACAACAAACCATCCGATGAAGACATAAAACCAGCTCCTTTCTATGATGAATTTCCCTAATGAACCAGGACATTACGACTACAGAAACTTTAGCCTCACCAAATATATCGACAAAAAGCCCCAAAAATTTAAAAAACTCATTCGACAAATTTCGGGCGGTGACAGGCACCCGTCGAATTACAGGCACCCGTCGAAACAAGAACTCCCTCTCTCTTTGACAGTGCTCATATCCAATATCACCACTTGCCACATACACAAACCAAGGAACCTAATCGTTTTGATAAATTTTTACATTTACTGTAACAAAATCCTCATAAACAGAGTCTAGTACGGTATAAGAATCATACCAAAAACCCTTAACTCCAAATTTCGACAAATTTCGGGTGGTGACAGGCACCTGTAAAAAAGGCCCTGTCCAATAATAATGATTATATGAGGTATGATTGAGGAATTTATAGAATATATAGAATTTGAAGTGGTGGTTGGACGGATGACTATTAGTATCTTTAATAGCGGGCGGAATCATCTAAGGTAGTTCTTTTGGGTTATTAGCATCCATATGTTCGTTCCCTAAAAAGAACACTGCGAATTCTTTAAGGTTTTAAAACTAGGAGGCATGATATGTCAAAGGTGAATAGAAACAGGAAGAAAAAGAGGACCTGGCTACGTGTGACTGGTGTGTTGGCACTTGTATTCCTAATCGGTGCTTGTGCATATTTATTTTCTATTTATACCGATGTTTCGAGAGCAGTAGAAACGATGCATGAGCCGATTGACCGCAAGAATTCTGATAAGCAGAAGCCAGAATTAGTTTCTGCCGAAGAAAG
Organism: Mesobacillus sp. S13; assembly: GCF_020422885.1. Lineage (NCBI taxonomy): Bacteria > Bacillati > Bacillota > Bacilli > Caryophanales > Bacillaceae > Mesobacillus > Mesobacillus sp. S13. The sequence goes on from NZ_CP084622.1 coordinate 4,369,615, forward strand.
CGTTGAGACCCAAAATAAATCCCGAGAACCATTTTCTGTGCTCTTGTTGGGTGTAGATGCGCGGCCAGGTGATAAGGGGCGGTCGGATACGATGATCGTCATGACCGTGAACCCTGAACTGAACTCGACTAAAATGGTCAGCATCCCTCGGGATACTAGAACCCAGATTGTTGGTAAAGGCTTTGAAGACAAGATTAATCACGCTTACGCATTTGGCGGACCTACAATGGCGGTAGAAACCGTCGAGAATTTTCTGGATATCCCAATAGATTACTATGTTCAGGTAAACATGGAAGGCTTCAAAGATATCGTCAACGCAGTAGGTGGAGTGACGGTTACCAATGACTTAACATTTACAGAAGGCGGCCATGATTTTAACCAAGGTAAAATCGACCTGAATGGAGAAGAAGCCCTGGCATATGTAAGGATGAGAAAAGAAGATCCAAATGGGGACTTTGGCAGGCAGCAAAGACAAAGACAAGTGATCCAGGGCGTTATTAACGAAGGAAGAAGCCTCAGCTCCATCACCAAATTAGATGAAATACTCGATGCCCTGAGCAACAACGTTAAAACGAATATGACCTTACGAGAAATGGCTGATTTCCAAAAGAATTATAGAAGTGCCAGCAAAGACCTTCAACAAATACAACTCCAAGGAGCCGGAACAACCATCGATAAAATCTATTATCAAGTTTTTTCAGAAGAAGAAATTCTAGCAGTCCAAAACAAGCTTAAAACCCATTTAGAACACTCAGAAAGCACTCCAGCTTCAACCCCAAACTAGTATTATATAACATAAAGGCGCCCTCCTCTTTGATGGAAGGCGCCTCCTTTTATTTACACTCTATTCGACAAATTCCGGGTGGTGACAGGCACCTGTCGAAATGAAATTCGGGTGGTGACAGGCACCTGTCGTTGTGAGGCACCTGTCGTTGTGGGGCACCTGTCGTTGTGGGGCACCTGTCGACGAAGGCACTTCTTGAGTCGTTTAATCCAACCCTATCTGATGGTAATTAATATTGCCGTTTTCGAATCCATGGATGGTGATTGAGTATTCATGGTCAACTGGCAGGTGTTCGACTATTTCATTGATGACTTTATTTTTTATTGCTTCATTTTCATCGAAGAAATAGGTTTGTTTATAGTGTTGCTCGACATCTTTTATATCGGTGCGCTCTGTGATTATTTCTATATACTTTTGGTTCGTAAGTCTTGCGCTCTCGGCTTCGGCAAATATTTCACTTTCTGTTACCGCATTATTAAAGGTCGTTATTAGCTGATGAAACATAAAGCTAGTGTTTTTCGCTGATTTCCTGTCATCCACTCCTAAAAATAAGGTAAACGCCGCTGAATGACATATACTAGAATTGTAGGCCGTAATATTGACCATGCGTTGTAGCGCTTGGAGCTGGTTGAAAACATTTAAAGCCGCCCTGGTATTCCCTCCGGTGGAACTGATAATAAGATCAATCTGCTCCACACCCATATGAACGAGTATATCCAGATTAGTTATCAGCTTCCAAACTGAATGTTCATGAATACTCCCTGTAAACTTAACCACAGCTTTACTCATCAAATACCCCTTCCCGCATAAGTGCATTACCCACTCATGCTTCCCTGAATTTCATTATTCCTTTCCGTTCCTGCCATTTCATTTGTGTTAAATAAAGTTGCTGGTCGCAGTATTCAGATAGATAATCAAATGGCAACTTCAAGATGAGCTTGTCATAGTCGTTGCTGGTATTATGCATCAGCTGATTTGATGCGAGAATAATAGCTTTATGTTTAGCTCTTGAAATGATCACGTTAAGTCGATGTGGACTGTAGATAAATTCTTCCTCTTTTTGGATAAAGTCTATATCCCCTACGGTAAAGCTGCAAATGATAATATCCCTTTGTTGGCCCTGATATTTTTCTACGGTGTCTACCGAGTTTTCGATTGCCTTTTTCAGACGCGTGAGTTCATCGCCCGATGCGGAACCAATCCTAGTAAAATAATTCATTAACTCGTTTTGGATGTAATACTTTTGTTGATTATGAGGTACCGCGATACCTACTCCTTTTTCAAAAAACGGAATTGATTCATAAGGCTTCCCCGTTTTTCGGTCCATCAAGCGCCTTTCAAAAATTCTTTTTACAAGCGCAACTACCTCTTCGGCTTCAAAGATGTTCCTTTTCTGCGAAAAACCATCCTCGTAACTTAGACAAACCATTACCTTTACAGGATCCAATACCAAGTCATAAAATGAAGAATCCATTTCCTTCTCGAACGAAATCAGATCATTTTGGAAAACAGATTGGTACCCAACAGGATAATCAAAGGCATTCCTGGAGTACTCAACTATCACCTTGTTGGATCTGCGGTTCTTTTCCAGTACTGAAAGAATATTAGGATAGGAAGGCTGGAACGTATCATGGTAGTAGCTGAACACCGATCCAAAATAATGTTTTGAATCGCTTTTCACCTTGACCTTCGTAACGGGCGGAAGCTGCTTATGGTCACCAGCAAGCAAAATTTTGGTTTCCGGCTTGACGAATAACAATCCTGTCAAAAAAGCCCCCACTTCCATCTGAGATGCTTCATCAACAATGATGAAATCAAACTTCAAATCGGGTGCAGCTGCATGTAGCTTACTGATTTGAAACTGTGTACTAGAGAAAATTTGATATCTGTCTTGCCAATCTGCAATGCCTTCAATATCCTGCTTTTTCATCTCCAAATTCCTAAAAACTATATTGTGGGTCTGATAATGTTTATCCTCACCATAACCCGACCGGATTCGATTTATCGTCACATCATTTTGGTCCATCACATCGATGATATTGGATATCAGGTTATCCGTTGCATCATAATTCCCGAGTAATAGGACCCGCTTAATCTCATCTGGCTTCGTCAACAAATAATCATATAGGAGCAAGTGAGCAATCGTATGGCTTTTTCCTGTCCCAGGAGGCCCCCATAAAAGAGATAAACCCTTTTTCATCGTAGAGATGATCGCGTTTTTCTGTGACTCATCCAATGGAAGGTCTACATGACCTTTACTTTTTAAAATTGGGTCCGTACGATAATGGTTCTCGAGTCTGCTAGTCAATTCTGTGACAGCAAGTAACGGACTCACTTTTTCGACTGGATCATATTGTTCAAGGCGTTTTATCAAATCTGGATTATCATTCAATTTTTCAAGAGATCCCGATAAATGGTCAATCCAAAAATCAGTCAATTTGACAGTTTCCAAAAGGACATTCTGACTGAAGTCAAATTTGTGCGTTCCCTCCAAATGACTGATTAATTTTCGCAAAGGCTTGGGCACATCAATAATAAGAATTTGATTTTCCTTATCAACAATCTTCACCGCCACAAGCATCGCCTCGCGGTAACTCATGAAAATGAAATCCGCTAAATCTCCAGTAATTGACAAGGAACTTCTAGAAGTTTTAGGAGTAAACAGTTTAAACAAGCTTTCATTTTCATCAGCCGGATAAAGTGTGTTTTCTATCCCTTCTTTATCCGCATTGATAGAGTCATCAGAAATTTTATATACTTTGTATTTTTCATCTTTTCTAACATTGATATTTAACAGCCTATGGATGATCCGCTTTTTATCCTCACCAGTAATCTCTTCTTCCAAATGAACTGCCCTGCCAAGAATCATTTTTTTATATGGACGTTCATGATGAACCGACTCTCTCTCAATGACATCATATGACCAATTTAACAAGTGCATCCAAAGCAGGTCAGCTCCAAAAGCCAGATTAGGAAATTCTTTTCCCCCATCTGAATGGGGAATCTCTGGAGGCTGTGTTAGTCCTCGCGGGGCCTGGAAAAGCAGCTTCTTAATTGAATGGATGCGTCCAATAAGTTCATCCTTAATGGTTTTTACCTTTAAAGGAAAATGGAGGTTTTTTCTGGCTGAAATCATGACGTTAATATTCATCTGGTCCGAGTCAGGTTTGTACAGATTCTCATCAGCATCTTTGCCGAGTAAAAGATTTGCCGCCTTTATCAAGGTAACTTCATAGTTTACATTCAACCTGTAAACATCCTCTATTGCCTGTTTGAGGTTGTAAAAGGGGGTGTGTTTGATTACTTTATAATGCTCTAATTCTCTCTCATTTTTAAAAAAGGTACCGAATCGATTGAACAACTCCTGTATGTCCTGCTTCTTTTGCAGTAGTTCCTTTTCGGACAAGCCCGGATAAATATCACTTAAAAAATCATCCAACCGGTCTGAGCTTGCAGGATATCGCTCTACTAGTCTTAAAAATTGTCTTTCCATAAATTTGATGACATTTGCTCCCCAGTAAACAATGGCAAATGTTACAGGGTCTCCTTCTTCGTTCCTGCTGTCTTCGAACCTTTTCAAAAGACTGTTGATCGCAAGGAGAAAATCGAGGAATTCCCGCCGCTCTTCGATTACACTGCTTGTCTCAACAATTTGAAGGTATGGGTCTTCCCCGCTGTCCTCCGATTCCCCTCCATTACGGTAAAAGTATTCCATTGCATATGAAAAAGTCCGATCCTGCGGGTCATGCTGGATGTCGATGAAAATCAATAAATTCGTAAAATCAGGCAGAAACAAGGTTTGGTCTTTTACTTTTCTAAACGCTTCATCCGACTCTTGCAGATCCAGAAACTGCTGAAGTTCCTCTTTACCAGCCTTTAGACTTAAACTTCTATCAAAAATACCTTTTGCATTTGTTTTTAATTCCTCTCCAAGCTGCTCTAGGCTTTGGACATTTTCCGAGATGAGCAGCCGTCTTTCGCCTCTTTTTAAAATAGGAATCGTATTGATGCTATTCTTATTTATCAATTGGTAACGGCAATAGTTGTTTTCTTTCTGGTAGGAAGTCAGTTCCGAATTGTCAATATCGTCCCGCTTGTTGATTTTCTTCAAATGATTCCTTAGGCTGTCGGAGAATTGGCCACCATAGTAATCACAGGTCTGGCACATTGGAGTGACAACAACTTCTTCATAAAGGAACCTCTCGCCCTTTTCAATTATGTCAATTATTGAAAAAACTTTCTCATTGAACAATGCCTTCAATCTAGTGCGCAATGTTTTATAATCGCATTCCCATATTTCTTGTGACTCTCCCTCGTTGATTCTTGCTTCCCTTTCCCCAGGAGTCTCGTAAAACTTCTGCTGAAAAATCTGTCCTGTAGCAGCCACTTCATATTCATTTTCCAGACCGTTCGAATGGATATACTCATTCAGCACGGACATGTAAAGCGCTAATTCAATGAAATAGCCACTTCGGAAATCTGACATTTTCACATCGCAAATTTGCAGAATTATTTTATCGCCCGATGTTGGGACTACCTGATTTTTCTTGCTTAAAACCTCACTCACACCAGGACCTCCAGGCTTGATGAGACGAATCAAGTCAGGACGCATCGATGTGAATGTGATGTTTTTAGAAATAAACTCCCTATATTTCTCTTCGTCATCAAGAAAGTGCCTGACGAAGGCTATATTCGCCGGGAGCTCAACCTGGTATACATATTCAGAGATATTCGGGTCAAAAATCCGCTTGAATTCGTCTCTTGTATGGTCTTCGTATTCAGACAGGGCGATTTTAAAATGCTTCCCCTCTATATCGCCATCCTCAATAAGCTTTTTCAACAAACCCCGATTATCACTGTTAAAAAGAATCCCCTTGCCGTCTTTCTCAAGGAAAAAAGACGAATCCCTAAAGTCCTCTACAATTTCAGTTTTCACTATAGTGCTGTTGGATAACTCCTCTACTTTTAAGAGTTCTGCCAGATCGCCCAGCTCCATGATTTGTTCTAGTGGCGGCTTATCTTTTACTGGAATAGCAGTCTTAAGTTGTTTTTCTATGTAGGAATCGGTCGTCTCTTCATCTTCCATCACTGGCCATTTTTCATGAAGCTGGTGAATGACTTTCTTCGTACAGCCATCACCAGCTAATTCGGATAGCATTGCCTTCCCAAAAATATATTTCATACTAGGATAACTCCTTTGTAAAAATGCAGATCTGGTCAAATTAAAACTTCATCTGTTCACTTGAAAACTTATCCTTAATCATCATTTCTTCCAAGGCGTTATCACACTCTATGAATCTTTCTACGTAGTCACGCAGTTGCCGATACCTTTTTTCCTTAACCATCACACTGCCTATGTTCCGCTCCCTTATATCCGCTATCTGACTCTTAATTTTTTTAAAATGATGCTCCCTATCTTCTTTGAGGTTATTAATGTTTCTGACCCTCTTCGCCTCTATTACTCTTCTATTTTCTGCTTCATTCAAATCAAGTGATGAAAAATGCAACTTGCTGTTCGATGAAGAAAAGTGCACCTTCATTCCTGCTAATCTTTCATTTCTGAGTTCATGATAAAGTTTAGCCAATTTCGGCACTGATTGCTTCCCCATCGGAACTATATCAATTTCGAAACCTTCATTTTGCAGCTCAGCCACCTTACTGGCAATAAGCGGATCCCTTATAACACCAGATATTCCTGGGTAACGCCCAATAATCCGGACCTTCTTATAAACAAGCTGCTCAAGCAAAAGCAAAGTATGGTACACAGGGAAGACCATATCTTCCGACAAACTCGTATAACCCATAAACCTCTCCCCAGTACCACCATCCTCAACCAACCAAAAAGTAGTCCCCAATTCAGGAACCACCTTATTATCAATAATGAAATCCATAACCACCCTCCTAAAAAATACTTGTCTTTCTTTATATGCATCCTGCAAAAAATATATGAGCACAAAGCACCATTCGACAAATTCCGGGTGGTGACAGGCACCTGTCGAAGGCACCTGTCGAAATGAAATTATGGCGGTGACAGGTGCCTGTCGATGCAGTATCATAGTACTAGATACATAGATTACCAATTTTTTAGGGGGAAGAGATGAGTTTTATTAATAAGATTATTGCAGGGGTTTTGGCTGGGCTTTTAATGATGGTGGCTTTGGAAATGCCTGGAGATGCCTCAGCAAACATGGTTCTGGGGCGGGATGTCACGAACTTTCTTAATTCAAGGAGCAATACGGTGTCTGTCGGTGTATATGATGCCAATACCGGCGAGACTTATACTTACAATTCATCCAAGTCCTACAATACTCTTAGTATTGTAAAGATGTCGATATTGGCCAATGTGCTCTATAAGCAAATTCCGATTACATCTTACGAGAATTCTCTGCTTACGAAGATGATCGTCAGCAGCGATAACAGTGCTGCGAGTACGATGTGGCGGCGCACCGGCAGCGAATCAGGGGCGCAGTCATTTTTTAATATGGTCGGGATGAATAATACAAAAGCTGGCACTGGCGGATGGTGGGGACGCACAACCACAAATGCGACAGACCAGTTGACCATGATGAAGCTATTCGCCTATCCCAACTCGTTTTTAACGGATTCCCAGAGAGCTTATGGCCTTAACCTGATGAGGAACGTCCAGGCAGACCAGCGCTGGGGTACGGGATATGGGCTTCCAGCCGGAGTGAGTGTGGCGCTGAAAAACGGCTGGTACACGAATGGCCAATACGTAAATAGTGTTGGGTTTGTAAATGGACAAGGCAAAAGCTATGTTATTGCCGTTCTAACTACTAATAATAAATCCTTCTCTTACGGGGTCGACACAATCAACACCATCTCAAAAATGGTCTGGAACGAAATACCGGGCCTTGGCTGGGTATCATCAGGCGGCAAATGGTTCTTTTACACAAAGGACGGGAAATACAAGGGCTGGCTAAACTATAATAATCGCTGGTACTACCTGGACCAGACCACCGGAACCATGCGGACAGGCTGGTTAAAATCCGGTGACTCCTGGTACTACTTAAACAGCGACGGGGCTATGAAAACAGGATGGCTCTCATACAACGGTGCATGGTACTTCCTTGACCACACAGGTGTTATGAAGACTGGCTGGGTTAAATCAGCGGAAAAATGGTATTACCTCGATTCTGATGGAAAAATGGCAACTGGCTGGGAGCAGGTCGAAGGTAAATGGTACTATCTCAAAACGAATGGTGAAATGCTCACTGGATGGACCTTTTACAAAAATAAATGGTATTACCTGAAAAACTCGGGAGATATGGCAACAGGCTGGATTAATCTATCCGGCAAAAAATATCTCCTTAAAAATAGCGGTGAGATGGCAATTGGATGGCAAAAAGTCAATAATGAATGGTTTTTCCTTCAGCCAAATGGTGAAATGCTCACCGGATGGACGCTGTATAAAAATAAATGGTATTACTTGAATTCAACTTCCGGAAAAATGGAAACGGGTTGGATCAATCTATCAGGAAAAAAATATTACCTTAAAGATAGCGGCGAGATGCTGACTGGCTGGCAAAAAATCAATGGGGAATGGTACTCACTCCGTACAAGCGGTGAATTGCTGACTGGCTGGACCTTCTATAAAAACGATTGGTACTACCTCAATGGAGCTACTGGTAAAATGGAGACCGGATGGATTGACCTGGCCGGAAAGAAATATTACCTCGATGCTGGCGGCGCTATGGTTACTGACTGGCAAAAAATTGACGGCAAGTGGTACTATTTCAATTCAAAGGGACTGATGGCCGCCAATACGACGATCCAAGGATTTAAATTAGGTCCCGACGGTGCTTGGATCCAGATAAACTATGTTGCTTTAGGAGATTCACTTGCATCAGGTATGACTCCTGAAGGCCAGGACCGCCCAACGGAAAATGGCGTGGATCCTGATTGGGGCTACCCGAACTACATTGCCAGGAATTTTTCAAAAGCTCATGAGCTGATGAGCTTTAACAACTATGCCGCTTCCGGTCATAAAACGGATGATCTGTTGGCCGATCTGGAAAAGGAAAACGTTCAGCAGGCAATTAAAAATGCTACACATATTTCAATCGATATCGGAATAAATGATATATATCTTTCATTACAAAACGATTCAGACAAGGCACTGGAAGAAATACCGTCAGTTTCGGAAAAAATAAGCATCATCCTGGAAACAATTGATGAACTTAACCCTGAAGTGAACGTATTCGTAATGGGCTATTACAACCCAATGCCATACCGGACTGATCCACTGCAAAAAGAACAGATCAATCAAGCAATCCTGGCCTTGAATGCCCAAATCCAACATCAGGCCAACCAGCATGACGATACATTTATTTCAACAACGCAAATCATCAATGAGCAAAACTATACTAATTACCTTCCAAACCAAAATAGATTCAACCCGAATCTATTTGGTTACCAGGCAATCGCCGAGGAGTTTTGGAAGGTTATGAAGTAAATAAATGGAAGCATAGGGCAGGCATACCCTATGCTTCCATTTTCTTCAATTAATATTCAACAAATTAAATCTTTCACCCAACCTTACAATTCACATCTAGACGATACCTCTCACCTTTTGACTATTTTAATTTATTTAATAAAACTTCTACAATTTGGACCGATACTAAAAAAAGGAAATGCTAAAAATTTCTAAAAAGGCGGGAGATTATTGATCAGATTTTTAAAAGTAATATTTGCATTCATTTTAATTTTGTCTGCAGCACTTCCATACACTCAAGGAAAGAGTGTGGCAGCAGAATCATTCAACGGAATGATCAATCTAGATTTTAAGCCAAATGATACAGTGATGGACCCTAACAAACCAGTTCTCTATATGACAAAGCTCGGAAGCCAAACTTTATACGCTGTCAATTTTTCAACAGGGAAAATCGAGACATTGACTCTCCCCTATCCTGCTGAAAGATTGGATTTATTTGGAGGAAAGCTTTTTATCACGCAGCATAAAATGAGCCATGAGTATCGTACCGATATACGTACTGGAGCGATAGCAGAAGTGGATACTGAAACCTTCTCTCTTAGCAATGTGCTCGATATCGAAGAAGACCCTTATGATATAGCTGTCGATTCAAATGGCTTTGTCTATATTTCACCAGGCTCAGATCAATGGGGAGATTTAAGAGTATTCTCAATGACGGAAAAAACTGAAATAGAACAGAATCCGTATAAAACAAGCCTATATTACAAGTCTTATATCCATTTCAACCCTGCAACCTCAAAGGTTTACGCCATGGATAAAGCATCAAGTCCTACAGACATTGAAGCTTTTGAAGTTGTCGATGGTGTCATTAAGAATCACTATGATTCTATTTACCATGGGGATTATGACATGCAAGGAATGTCAAGATTTTCCCATGATGGCTTGAATTTGTATGACAATAGCGGCAATGTCTTCAATCTGGCACTTTACCAATCTGGCGACATGGTATTCGACTTTACTTTTGGCAAAGGATATAACGATTATGCTTTCAGCACAGAGCTGGGATTGACCTTTGGTGCAAGCAAAACCAGAGGGATTGATGTGTATGAATATGGCACTAATAAGTATTTGTATGCTTTAAGAAAAGACCTCCGTGTTCAGGAACTTCATCTCCAAAACGGGTTGCTGGTAACAATCAACAAAGATGGAAACGGACAGTATTTTATTGAAACGATGAGTTCGGATACACCGCCAACATCAGGACTTCCCGACACACCTGGAGTACCTGACCCAGCAGGAACAATAGACAACTTGGGATTCATACCAAAAGATACAGCGATCGATCCAGTTAAACCGGTCGTTTATTTGACCAGACCTGAAAGCTATACAATTTATGCAGCAAACTATGAAACAGGTGAAATCAAGGCACTTGCTTTGCCATACCCTGCAGAAAGAATAGAATTATATAACAATAAATTGTATGTAACGCAGCATGAAATGAATCATGAATACAGTACTGATAATCTGTTGGTTGGTGCAATTGCTGAGATCGATACTGAAACATTCGAAGCAGTCAAACTGATTGAAGTAGATACCGATCCTTATGATATTGCCATCGATGGATCAGGTTATATCTATATCACACCTGGCTCCAACCAGTGGGAAGATCTGAAGGTGTATTCTTCAGTCACTGGCGGCGAGATAATCAATAAAGAAAAAATCAATATGCGGGCATGGTCGTATATCAACTATAATCCTTCCATGTCAAAAATCTATACGATCGACACAGATACGGACCCTCGGGATGTAACAGCTTTTGAGGTGAAGGATGGCATTGTTAAAAATCAGTACGGCTCGCCATACCATGGAAATTACGACTTATTCCCTTTGGCAAAAATAACCCCTGATGGCCAAAGTATGTATAATACAAGCGGTATCGTTTTCAGCCTTGCCAAGTATCAATCTGGCGATATGAAATATAAATTTGATCTTGGCAGCAATTATACAGATTACGAGTTCAATATAGATGAACAATTAACCTATGCAGCCAGACTTGATGGCGGAATTGACGTCTATGCCTACAATACAAATGAATATCTTTATTCGGTTGCAAAAGATGTAAAAGCAGAACAGCTTCATTTTAAAGAAGGTTTAGTAGCAGTATTTACTGATAGCAATGGCAATGTCCAGATCAGCAAGCTGAATACTGATGAAAAGTATAATCCAAATCCTGGTGACCCTGGCGATCCTGGTGATCCTGGTGACCCTGGCGATCCTGGTGATCCTGGTGATCCTGGTGATCCTGGTACCCCTTCCGATCCAGTACCGACAGAATATCTCGAAGCTGTCTCGATTACGTATTATGATGACGGAGAGGAAGACTATGATTACGCGTCGTTTTATGACGGCGTCGAGGATGTGCCTATAAACAGTTTCTTTGCTCTTCTTTTTGATCAGGGGATTGTGGTGAAAGACCCTTCAGGAATCAGTATCCTTGGGCCTGATGGAACGATAGAGGTTGAGAGCGCCGAGTTTGAGGATGCACTTTACGTTATCCCGCCTCTTCTCGCAGGTTACACAGAATACACTTTGAAAATCAATAGCGGGGCGATAGAAGGATACGACGGCAACCCGTTAGCAGAGGATTTGATCATTCATTTTACCACAGCTTCCAACTGGGTTTACTACGGTGGAGAATGGTATTACTACAATCCACTGATTGATGACTATGCGACTGGGCTGACGAAGATCGACGGGGATTGGTACCTCTTTAATAGTGACGGTGCAATGCAGACTGGCTGGCAAAAAATCAATGGATATTGGCATTATTTTGACGATGAAGGAATTATGCAGACTGGCTGGCTAAAGTCCGGCACTAAATGGTACTACCTGGATTCAAAGGGAGTGCTGAAAACCGGGTGGCTGAAAGACGGAACAAAGTGGTACTACCTTGAATCGAGCGGTGTAATGAAAACAGGCTGGGTTAAGTCCGGAACAAAATGGTATTTCCTTGAATCTAGTGGTGCCATGAAAACTGGCTGGCTCAAATCTGGAACGAAATGGTACTACCTTGAATCAAGCGGCGCCATGAAAACTGGCTGGCTCAAATCCGGATCTAAGTGGTATTACCTGGAACCAAGCGGAGTGATGAAGACCGGATGGCTGAAATCTGGCACTAAATGGTACTACCTGGAGACAAGCGGCATCATGAAGACCGGATGGCTGTATACAGGCGGCAAATGGTATTATCTCTACAGCAGCGGTGTTATGGCCTATAACACCACTATTGGCGGATACAAACTTGGTTCAGATGGTGCATGGATTAGATAGTAGTTAATTTTTAAAAGAAAGAGGGTGCTCAAAAGTTAATACCTTTTGAGACACCCTCTTTTTACGTATAACCAAGTTTCATATTGTTTTTCTTTTTTATTTTTCCAGTACTCAAGCGTTCGGTCGGGAGTATATGGTAACGCAGCAGAGCCATTATAAAGGCGATAGTGAATGTGCTAAGCACTATTGGAACAGCCTTGAACATAATCTGTTGCTGGTTTACATAGATGTTTTCAAAAACATATTGATAAACGATTTTATCGCTGATGTTTGAAGCCAAATAGATATCTAAGGATAGCATTGATACGAAAGTAATGAATTTTGATAAGATCCTTGTTTTGATATGAACATCATAAAATAGTAAGAAGAAAATCACGGAATGAACAACTATAAGGGTTGAGTTATAATACCCTGCCATTCCACGGAATTTACCTCCCATTGCATAATGGACCTCAATCCACACTTCCACTAGAGTAACAGTCGCCAGCAAAATGGTTCCAATCCATTTCTTTATTCTAAATTGATACTCTTTTAAATATGAACCGATAAAATAATACATCAATGGATACATTTGATCCCAGAAATCCGGAACGAAAAGAACGCCCCTTGCCTTCCCATTCAGGATATCTGGAAGTGATGTCATAACTACCAACACTATGATTAACAGCTGCTTTTGCCTCTTGCTATTTAGTCCTTTATATAGAATATTTAGAAATGGGCTAATCAAAAATAATCCAATGTACATATTCACATACCAGGAATAACTATTTGCCTTAAAGTGAGTAACCTCAGCAAGCCATTCCAGCACTGTTTTCTGTTCATCAAAATGATAAACCCTTACCAATATAGCCACTATCGAATAGAAAATGTAGACGATGAGCACAGGCATCAGCTTTTTAAAATAATCGACAGTTGGTTTTTTACTCGACTGGAGATATCCCGTCAAAATGATGAAAAGTGGCACGCAAATCAAAAAGGACATTCGTAAAAACGTTTGAATATACATATTCTTTCCATCCAAAGGCGTTGAATAATACTCTGTCTTCAAAAAGAAATGTACTGATAATACAAAAAGAATAGCAAATGCCTTTACTAAATCGATCCCTGTATTTCTAGAAGATAAGTTCATGATGTTTACTCCTTAAATTTACACTTGGTGGCAGCAGTAGGTAAATTAAAATGCGACTTACAAACAACAGACAAATGCTATTCTATAATACTATTAATTAGTCTTCAATAACTCATTTTGGATGAATCATACAAATATAGGAATGGAAGGGTGGAAATCATCGGACCGATGTTCGAAGTGTTAATGCTCATAACACAGCAAAAATTTTAAACTGTGAAAAAAGTTAAAATTACAATCTTTGTCCCAATGCTGAAAAAATCAATTGACAAAATACTATTACAATTTAAACTAGACTTATACCACCCTCCCTATCATCAAGTGCATACTCCTCTTTGAAAACTGCTTCTAAAGAAATCCCGTCACCTTCTTCAAGCATCTGCTCTTTCACCTTTTTCACTTCAATTAATAATCACCCTGCAACCAACTTAAAATCCATTAAACAAAGGAGAATTTTGCTAATCGCATCGATTATGTATGCAACAAAATGCCCGAATTGCGCACGTTCCGCAATTGAAGATCACTACTATAAATTAGGCGAAATATACACCTACTGCTTACGCTGTGGCTATCATTATGAAAAAACGATAGAAAGCTCTTCGAAAGACAGCGTAGAATATAAGGAAGTTACAAGTAAGGGACATGGAATTCTCACTCTGGCAAAAAAGGACGGACGCCGGGAAAGGACATTATTTGACTCACCCCTTACTGACGAGCAGCTGGAAAACTTCCAGCAAGCATATTTTAATGATGATGTGGATAGTGAAAAAAGCTACCTGGTAACATTCAAGGATGGCGAGTTCACCGTCGTACTCGGCAATCCCCCAGAAAACTTCCATCTATCATTTGAGGATTATAAAGAAAAAATGTTTGCAAAATATGGTACACCGGAATATGATTTTTTTGTCCCAATTGAAGAGTAAAGAAGATTCTCAACTTCCATGAGATAAGATTTTGAAGGGGTACTTAGGAGGCAGGGTGGTATAAACCTGTTAGAGAAATGCCGTTTCAATTCTACGCTCAAAAACTATAAAACACAAAAACAGGAGCGGTTCCGATGAACAACATCGAACCACCCCTGTTTATTTTTTCGACAAATTTCGGGGCGTGACAGGCACCTGTCGAATTATAATGTACGCTACTATCCCAACCAATGCCCCGGCACTATCAAGCAGCACATCACTTATCTGCGCTCCCCGGCCTGGGACGTAGAGCTGGTGAAATTCATCTGATATGGCGTAGAGTGTCGAGATGAGCAAAGCCAGCCCGTAAGCGCTTTTCCCCTCCCTGCCGCTCTGCCTCAAAGCGTAGGTCACGAAAATCCCCAGTATCAGATACAGGAAGAAATGGGCGTTCTTCCTGACGATATGATTTAGACTTCCCAAGTTGAACTCCTCGTTCGGAACAACCTTCTCAGCATGTTCGATAATGACCTCGGTCATTCCTTTGCTTAGTCCATTCGAGACCGCAGCCGGCTGTGCCGACATGCTGAAGATAAGCACACACCAAAGGATCACAGCACTCCAAGATAAAATCCGATTCATTTTTAGCTCCTTTTCATAGCGATAGTGAAAAAAAACCTCGCCTGAATACAGACAAGGGCGCAATAAATATGTATGACGTATCATCAAAAATTTTCTTCGATAAATAAATTTTCTTCTTCAGGGGTCAATAGACCTGTTGCTCTTCCGACTGTCCCTTCTTGCAATTCCCAAACAGCATTGTGGTCAAGGTCGGCCCTGGAAAAATCGCCTTTGGCCCAGGCGGTTAGTATTCGAAGGTATAAATCCCTATTATAAAAACTACTTCCCTCGACTACCTGGAGCAATAGATCGATCTTTTCCTGGGTGATTTCTTCCGCGCCCCACTTTTCAACCGCCTTCACTTTCTGGTGGCTTAGCAGATGGATTGCTTTTTTCACCTGGGCATCAGTCATCTCTTCATTGAACAGCTTTTCTCCATTCGGTGAAGATATTTTTCGATTCGCCCTCTGCCTTTCCTCTTTTTGTACTTGCTTCACTATTTTGTGCTGAATCGTCTCGTCTGAAAAATAGACCGGTGCGATAAAAGTGTAAACCAATGCACTAAGAACGATTGAAAGTGAAAGAATAGCCAAAATGATTTGGACAATTTGGTTTTTTAATAGAAACTTGACTCTCTTCATCCGTTCCTCCGTTGACTAAAAATTATCTTAATCATACCAAAGTCCGTGAGCTTTTTGTCCCGAATACATCAATTAAAATCTATAACCCGTAACTGGTCATCAGTAAATGGTTTATTATCTTCATCATAAAAGATAATCTTAGTACGTTCGTCGAGTTCCTGGTCCTCAGGTATATTCTCATAGTGATAGAAAAATTCATCTCCAGATACATCCACAAAGAAGCTATAAGATTTTTTATAATCAACTTTCACTTCAATATGGTCAAATATCAAATTAGGATTCTTCCCCATCACTAGGTAATACCGGCCTTTATTCGTTTTTATATCTTGATAATCATAGATTAAAAGGCCTCCATAACTCGCCTGCTTAATTCTCAATTTACCGTTTTTGCCCTTAATCAGTTGCGCATTCCCATAATCATTATTTCCAAGAGTAAACAAGACCATATATGTACTAGAATCACCCAGCCTTTGAAGATCAAAAATATTCGGATTCAGGTCCATCCCCTCATCACGATTCAACCATAACTTCAGATTCCCCTCAATGGAAGCCTCATCGATCTTTATATAATACCTCCTATTATAATCCTGCTCACTTTTATAATGTCTTATATACAGAATACAACCCACAATCAGAACCAAAAACAGCAATATAACCACTCTTCTCCCCAATACCAGTCCCCCTAAAAACAAATCCGAATATATAATTCCATTTTATTCTAAATTATATATTAATTGTATAATAAATTTTCATCCGACAATTTTCGGGTGGTGACAGGCACCTGTCGAATTAGAGGACTCTACTATCCAATGGCATGGGGACCAGAATACCAGACCTTCGTCAGCATGGCTGACACAGGAGAAAACGCCTTCGACGGCGGCATCCTGATGGCCAACTACGGCAAAGGAACCTACCTTTATACAAACCTAGTATTCTATCGTCAGATCCAGGGCAGGTGCCTTGTGGGTATAGGATTTTCACGAATTTAATCAGTTATGGTTCACAAGATTAACATACGAAAAACAACCATCCGCCTTTTGGGGATGGTTGTTTTTGGGTTGTCTGGAATAAGTGTCTCTCCTAATACCCCGTCTCTACCATTCTAATGAAATCGTATAAAGTATGCTCCTGCAAAATCATAATCCTCGGCAGTTCATACCGGTTACTCTGATCTGTACTGATTCCGCCGCCTACTTTGAATGCGCCTTTAAACCCTAATTCCTCTAAAACGGAGACTGTATCGGAATTATAGCTTCCATAAGGATAAGCGAAGGTAGTTGTTGTTCTGCCTGTCAGGTCTTTAAGGGCCTTTGTTGCTTCGTTGATTTCTGTGTATTGCTGCTCCCTGCTTAGTCCGGCAAGGGCTGGGTGGGTGACTGAATGGTTCTGGATGTCTACTCCGTTTTCCATTACGGTCAGAAGTTCGGTTGAAGTCATATTCCAGCTGCCATCTACCCAATCTGACACTGTGAATTGAGTGGCTTTCATTCCATATTTCTGCAAGACTGGATAGACATAAGGATAAAAATCATTTGAATTGTCATCAAATGTCAGGAGAATTGGCTTCTTTGGCATGGCTGCTTTTTTATCAAGAATGTTGAAATATTGCTTCATTGTCAAAGTGCGGTAGCCATTTTCATGAAGGTATGCCATATGTTTTTCAAATTCTTCAAGACTGAATTGATAAGGATTATTCGGGTCTGGATCAGGTTTCACGACATGATAGAGCAGGACCGGGATTTCAACCTGTTCAGTTTGTTTTGCGCTGGCTGGCAGCTGGTATTGAGTACTGGCAATCAGTAATAGGATCAAAGCCATAAACAGTCCTTTACATTTTTTCATCAGCATATTTACCTCCTATTATTGGCCGCCAACACTTTGTTTAACAGGACAACAAAGTGTTGGCGAAAATCCAAGGAAATTCAATCTACTAAGCTACTTAATTAGTCAATAATAGCCCAATAAGCCGGCTTGGCATTGTATTCAGTATCGAAGACAAACGGCGCGTCTACTCCAACTCCACCATTGTATTGTTCTGCGCGGTCATTCAGCCAAGTATGGTTATCGGCAACACCCCAGAATGTCACGCTGCTGATCTTATCTCCCAGTTTTTCGTATAGCTGGAATAACTTATTATAGCGATCGGCCTGGCGCTCGAATTCGAAAGCTGGGATTTCATCATAAAAAGGATAAGCAGGTCTTGGCGGCCAGCCATAGAGGCTTACATCCAGTTCGGTAATTTGGTTATCGAGGCCTAAATCTGCAAACATGTTGATGGAATCTTCCATTTCCTGAAGAGATGGCCAACCAATTTGGATATGCGCCTGATGCCCAACTCCATCGATCGGAACTCCCTCTGCAACCAGTTCCTTCACCAGGTTGTACAGGTGGGTTCTCTTCGGTTCTACCTCGGTATTGTAGTCATTGATGTATAGCTTAGCGTCCTTTGCGGCATAGCGATTCGCGGTTTCAAAAGCAACTTTGATATAATCTTTACCTGTAATTTGATACCATGGGGATTCGCGTAAGCCCTCATCATTAGATGCATACTCATCGATTACTTCATTGACAACATCCCATGAGCTCACATCATTTTTATAACGCTTGACGATCGTTTTAATATGGGTCTCCAATCGCTTTAGCAACAGTTTTTTATTCTTTTCACGCTGCTTAGGGTCCGTTTCATCGACCATAGGGTTTCCTTCTTTATCCAGGAAGAACCATTCAGGTACTTGACTGTGCCAGATCAGTGTATGGAAACGAAGCTCCATATCATTCTCTTTCGCAAACTTAACAATTTTATCTGCTTCCTCGAAGGTGAATTTCCCTTCCTCTGGCTGTATGTTAATTGGTTTCATGACATTCTCGGCAACAATGCTGTTAAAATGGCGCTTTAGTACTTCAGCGTCCTCGGTTTCAAACATATAAGGCTCGACGGCTGCACCAATATCGAATGAATCTGCATATCTTTCATCAAGTTCCACTTCGACATCAAGTGCACTGACCGGTTCAGCTGCTGCAACATTGGATAATCCGGCAGGTAAAAATAGGGCCAAAGCCAATCCAGTAAGAAATGGTTTACGCAATACTTTTAACATATTAGGAGTTCCCCGCTTTCTAAAATTGTTTTTTGCACTTTACACAGTTCTAACGAATTCTCCCCCCTTATTCAGTTTGCTTGGCCAGGAAAAAAAGAAAGGGCTTTCATAGAGGTGTAAAAAAATCGGCAGCTGTTACCTGACGTAAGAAGATTATATCAGCACAAAACTTTGTTTATCCACTTAATAAACTAATAATTTAAAGTTTTCTCTAAAAATGATAAAATAGGACTAGATGGAAATGATTTTTCACATAACTTACCTGAAATAGACATCTCACCAGTTAGTCAGAAAGGAGATATAATAATAAATACAAATACTACTAGAATAAGAAAGGCGAACCGCCGTGCTGAACCAACTTAAAAAGTGGAATACATTACGCAACCAGATTCTATTTATCTTTTTGATTGTCATGGTCATCGTGTTATTGATTGTCAGTCTTTTAACATTAGGACAAGTTTCGGCATTGCTACAGAACAACGCAGAAAAGCAAATACAGCAGGTAGCGATTGAAGCCAATGGACGAATGGAATCTCTTTACGAGCAGATCAATATGAATTCAAAGCTTGTCATCACCGATGAAGAAGTCCAAAGAATTTTGACAGATGTGCATGACGGTAAGCAAGTTTCCTTTGACGATAGACAGCGCTTAATGGGACATATCAACAGGATCATCGGGAATACGGACGGCATTTTTTCCTTTCAGCTGTTTTCTGAAAAGAGGCAGCGGGTCCTCCCCCTCGACGAGGATGAGTTAAAAAACCGCATCGGGAAAAAGTGGATTGAGGAAGCGAATCAGGCAAAAGGACGGATGGTCTGGATCGGTGAAGACCCAAATGATAAAAACTACTTTCTTGCCATCCGGAGAGTTAATCTAATGGAACGACAATTCAGAAGTGGCGGTTATCTTTTAATCAGCATTAACCGGGATCATTTTCACTTTGCGAATGAAAAGTATGAGAACGACCAGTACTCGATTCTTTTGGATCAAGATCAAAATCCAATCATCCAAAATTATGTCGGTGATATCAATCGGATTATCGATAGCAATGAAAACGTATTACAGCTCAATGAGCGGGATTATATCGTATCAAAACAAACATCAAGTCTTACAGGATGGACTGTCTTCATTTTAACCCCTGTCAGTGAACTGACAGAAGGCATGTCCTGGATCCGGAACGGCATCATTTTGTCCGGGGTGGTCGGCCTCATTATTTTTTCTATCAGTTCATTTTTCCTGTCGACTATAATTACAAGCCCAATATTGAGATTGACAAAAACGATGCAGCGAGCCGGAGACGGTTCATTAACACTGAATCCGGAAGTGTACTCCGTCAATGAAATCAATGAATTGAACAGTACCTATAACCAGCTGGTAAAAGAAACGAACCATTTGATGCAGATGGTTTATCAAAAGGAGATTTTAAGAAGCCAAAGTGAATTGAAAGCGCTTCAAGCGCAAATCAATCCACATTTCCTATTCAATACATTGGATGCGCTTCATTGGTCACTGGATGAAAAAGATGAAGAAGAGCTTGCTGAACTAGTTGTAGCAATGTCGGATTTATTCCGTTATACGATTACAAAAGAAACCGATGATGATTGGGTGTACCTGAAAGACGAAATCAAGCATATCAGCGACTATATGGAAATCATGAAAATGCGTTTTGGCAACAGGCTGAAATGGCATGTCTCACTTCCGGAAAAATATGAGCATGTCAGGATCCCTAAACTAATCATACAGCCTCTCGTGGAAAATGCAGCCCTCCATGGAGCTGGAAATAAGACAGGCAACTCCCAGATTTCTGTAATCGTTGAACCCGTCATATACGAAAACAAAGAACGGATTCGTATCACTGTAAAAGATGATGGATCCGGGATGGACCCAGAGCGGCTGTCACAGATTGTCCAGTCGATTGAAGATGGCGGCACATCCTCTGCCAGCGGAAAAGGGATGGCCATTTCAAATGTCTATAAGCGCTTAAAATTATATTACCAGGGCATTTCACACACAGACCTTTTGATTGAGAGTGAGTTAGACCAGGGAACTCGAATTACGTTCGAACTACCGATTGAAGGAGGCGAAAAGAATGTTGTCTAAGAATATTTTGATTGTGGACGATGAGCCAAGAACGAGACAAGGCTTGCAAAGAACACTGGAAAGCTGGAACAACGGTGAATACACCATCCTCACTGCTGAAAGCGGTGAGGATGTCCTGCGCATTGCACAGGAAAAGAAGATTCATATTTTACTATCTGATATCCGGATGCCGGAAATGACAGGGCTGCAGTTACTAAAGACACTGAAGGAAAAAAAAATGAAGCCAGTAGTGATTGTCATATCGGCCTATTCCGAATTTGAGTATGCACAGCAGGCTTTAAAGCTCGGTGTCATCAATTATCTTTTAAAACCCATTGGGAAAAAGAAGCTGATAGAAGCTGTCGAAGATGCTGTGAAGGTCATGGAGAAACAAGAAAGGGCAGGATTGATCGAAAAAGTGGTTGACGAGAAAATAGTTGTTGCCAGCAACAAGATGGCTTCAACCAAGGACACTATCCGAAAGGCTATCATTTACATAGACCGAAATCTGAAGGAAGAATTCACATTGAAAGATGTTGCTGCCCATGTCCATTTGAACCCGAGTTATTTTAGCGTATTGTTCAAGGAGCAAGTCGACCTGAATTTCAGTGAATACGTAACCAGAAGAAGGGTCCAGCGCGCAAAGGAATTGGTCCTTTCAACTACCCTCCCTATCAATGAAATAGCAGAGGAAGTCGGCTATAAAACCGCCAAGTACTTCATTAAGATTTTCAAAGAAATAGAGGGTATGACACCAAGCGCTTATCGAAAAACAGGAAATGAAAGGGCTTTCTAAAAATAGTAGTATTTTTCCTAATCATCGTTGCCTTTTTTGGTCTCCCCCCTGGTGTTAGACTTTAAATGTAAGGCATAGACAAACAAACAATTGAGGGGGTTTTGGATTGATGAAAAAGAAAGCGTTTTCCTCTGTGATGACCTTAGCATTGGCAGGCGGACTGATTTTAGGGGGCTGCTCTTCCTCTACTGGTTCTTCAGGCGATGAGAAGGCGTCCAGCGGAGATAAAACTGTCGTGAAAATGATGCATCTATGGCCAGAAGGAAGTTCAAATGCACAATACACAATTGTGGATGACATTATCAATGCATATGAAAAGGAACATCCTGATGTAGACATCCAGACCGAGATTCTAGGCAATGAGCAGTACAAAGAGAAGATCAAGGTATTATCTGCTTCAAATGAACTGCCTGATGTTGGAATCACCTGGGCAGCAGGGTATATGAAGCCTTTCGTTGATGGTAAAATGTTTGCTCCATTAGATGACATTGCCAAAGAAGACAATTTCGTTGCTGGTACGCTTGATGCTTTCTCAGTTGACGAAAAGCCATACGCTGTACCTCTTGAATTGAACATCACCCCGGTATATTACAACAAAGAAATTTTCAAGAAATATAACTTAGAAGCTCCAAAGACATATGATGAGTTCCTGAATGTCGTTGAAACACTTGCTGATAACGGAGTGACTCCAATCACTTTAGGAAACAAAGACCGCTGGACTGGATCCATGTGGTATATGTACCTTGCTGACCGCATTGGCGGACCTGAAGCTTTAAACAATGCAATCAACCGTTCTGGAAGCTTTGAAGATCCAGCTCTTGTCCAGGCAGCTGAAGAAATTGAAAAGCTTGTTAAGATGGACGCATTCGTCAAAGGCTACAACGGCCTTTCCAACGATGAAGCAAAAGGTTACTTTATGAATGAACAAGCTGCTATGTACTTGATGGCAACATGGGAGCTTCCAAACTATACTACAACTCCTGATGTTTCCCAGGAATTCAAGGACAAAGTCGGTTACTTCAAGTTCCCTACCTATGAAGGCGGAAAAGGCGATATCGACAGCTATGTAGGCGGACCTGGTGTTGGACTGTTCGTATCTGAACAATCAAAGGTGAAAGACGAAGCGAAAGAATTTGTCTCCTACCTTGTTGAAGAATGGGGCAAGCGTTCTGTTGTTGACGCTGGGGTCATTCCGGCTACAGTCGTTGATACATCAAATGGTGAACTTCACCCAATGTACATTGACATCCTGAATGACTTAGGAAACGCGACGAACCTGACTCTATATGCAGATGTTCAGATGTCTGCCGGCGTAGCAGATGTTCACTTGAACCAGATTCAAGCATTATTCGGCGGACAAACAACTCCTGAAAAGTTTGCAAAAACCCAAGAAGAAGCACTTGCTGCTGAGAAATAATACTTGCTTAGAAAGAGGGCATATTGCTGATGAATATGCCCTCTTCTTTATAGGAAAGGAAGGCGGCTAACCAACATGAAAAATGTTATGTCGAATAAATACGTAATCGCCCTTTATACGCTTCCAGCGCTACTTCTCATCCTCACCCTTATCTATATTCCCATCGCTTTATCAGGCTATTACGGTTTAATGGACTGGGACGGAATCGGTGAGATGACGTTTATTGGGCTGGATAACTATATCACCCTCGTACAGGATAAAATGTTCTGGACAAGTACCTATCATTCTTTTCTTTTAGCCATTTTCTCTACAGCGAGCTTGCTGCTGTACCTTGTTATTTCCCTGATTTTAGCCAGTAAAATCAAGGGTTCTGATCTATTAAGGAAGATTTATTTAATTCCAATGCTATTATCCTCTGTTGCCATTGCCCAGCTCTGGATGAAGATTTTCGATCCAACGAACGGAATGGCCAATAGATTACTCGAAATGTTCGGTGTGGAAAATACACCAATTTGGCTGGCAGACCCAGAGATCGCATTATATGCAATTTTCATTCCGATTATTTGGCAATTTGCAGGATTTTACATTTTGATTTATTATGCGGCATTAAAAAATGTACCAGATGAAATCATCGAAGCAGCAAAAATTGATGGAGCAAGCTCTTTCCAAATTGCCTATAAGATAAAACTGCCTCTGATTTCTGGAATTTTTAAAGTGACAATCATGCTCGCAGTAGTTGGTTCACTGAAATATTTTGATTTGATTTATGTCATGACCGGCGGCGGTCCTAACGGTGCCAGTGAAGTAATGGCTTCTTATATGTATAAAGAAGCATTTAAATTGAATAATTTCGGTTATGGCAGTGCCATCGGTTTTGGACTATTGGTGATTGCACTATTCATGACCTGGCTAATTTCGAAACTGACGAAATCTAAAGACGATGTTCAATTTTAAGGGAGTGAAACATAATGAGCGAGGTTAGCACACAACCAGCAGCAACGACCCTTTCCGCACCCCAAAAAACAAAGAAATCTTACTTGAACAAAATCGGATTTGGATTTCTTTATCTAATATTAGGGTTATTTGCTGTCATTCAAATTTACCCATTGGTATGGCTGTTGTTCTTTTCATTGAA
Source organism: Mesobacillus sp. S13 (assembly GCF_020422885.1). Taxonomy (NCBI): domain Bacteria; kingdom Bacillati; phylum Bacillota; class Bacilli; order Caryophanales; family Bacillaceae; genus Mesobacillus; species Mesobacillus sp. S13. Next base: position 4,393,997 of record NZ_CP084622.1, read on the forward strand.
AACCAATCAGGAAGTATTCGGGATGTCACCTTTCTCGCTGCCTCAAGATCCGCAATGGGGCAACTACACCAAGGCCTGGACTTCTGGTAATATTGGAGTCTATTTCTTCAACAGTGTATGGATCACCGTTTTATCTGTTGCCCTTACGATCATCCTGGCGAGCTTCGTGACATTTGCTGTTACACGTATGAGCTGGAAGCTTAGCGGCCTTGTTCTAGGATTATTCCTGGTCGCTTATATGATTCCATTGCATTCGACCATCATACCTTTGTTCAATATGTATAACAACGCTAACTTAATTGATAGCCCTGTATCGATAGTCTTATCGTATACGGCATTCAACCTGCCATTAACGATTATGATTCTATTAGGTTTTTATCGAACCTTCCCGAGGGAGATTGAAGAAGCCGCGGTCATGGATGGATGCTCGGTCCACAGGATTTTCTTCCAGATCACCCTGCCGATGACCGTCCCGGTTCTATCAACAACCGCCATCATCAATATGATCTACAACTGGAATGAGTTCGTGTTTGTGAACACCTTCATCAGTTCAGACAACTGGAAGACGCTTACGGTTGGGATCAATAACTTCGTAGGACAATATTTAACAGACTGGGGCGCGATCGGAGCAACTCTAGTAATCAGTATTGTTCCAATCCTGCTGGCTTTCTTGTTCTTGAGTGACAAGATTGTTGAGGGGATGGCTGCTGGATCTGTTAAGGGTTGATATGGGATAACAGTAGAATACTTGATAAGAAGTAAAATAGACTGTAGACACACTCGATGAACTTGAGCTTGTCTACAGTCTTTATTTTGGATTGAGGGTATGAGGGTAAATGGGGCTGTTGATTTCCGTTCCAGGCGCTTCGCTTTCCGCGGGGCTGGCGGTGAGCCTCCTCACCGCCGTTGGCGTCTGCGGGGTCTCACCTGTCCAGCTGGAGCCCGCAGGACTTTGATTGAGCTTCCTCGAATTTGCACACGCACGATGGAAATGCGTAAGCATTTTCGGAGGAGTCTTCGCGCCCTCCACTCCAATCAACAGGACTTCTTAACTTTTCGGGGTGGAGTATATATTCTCATTAATAAATAGACTTATATACGCAAAAATTCTGTTCCCTAACTTCTCATTGCCAAAGTAATAACTAAACCCAATAACACTGTTCACAAACATTCAGCAAACAGTCCCATTGGGCCTTTTTCTTTATTATTTTTTATTCAGTTACCCTTCTTTTCCTGTCCATCTTGCCGAAAACGAGATAGGCAGCGGACATGATGATGGCTGCTATGAGGCTGCCGCCGAAGAAGAAGCCTAATGCGGGAATGAATTTTATGACGAATAGCACGGCTACGATTCCTGCGATCATCACTATATTTTCAATCGGGCTGATCAGCATCATCAGGAATGAGTTTTTAACCATCTGGAACCACTTTAACTCAAAGTGGACATAGACTGGGAATAGATAGAGTATAGTCATGATGGCAGCGAACATACACAGATAGATTGGGATCTGAATGACACTTGTAAAACCGTCTCCTGACCTCTCTACGAAGACGAGGTTAAAGACAATAAGCCCGACGACTGCCGCTACGAGCAATCCTAATCCATTGCTGTGGAAAAACTCCGATTTCCAGGTTGTCCAAAAGGTACGAAAAATCGGAATTTCCGTTTCCCCTTTGAGCCATTTGCGAATGATCGTGAACATTGCAATCGTCGCTGGGAAATACCCCAAGACAATGAGACCAGCGAGTGAGAACCCGATCCACAAAAGATTTATATAGGCAAATTTCGTAATCCATTCCGTAGCTGCAAAAGCCCGGTTTGCCAATGTATTCATCCAATCCCTCCAACCACATTCCATTCATCTATCTCTTTTCAAAACGGTACCAATTTAGAAAAAGTAAAACCAGGTTACTTGTTTTGTCCGGAATAATTTCCTGCTACTATTATAAAACAGTTTGAATAAGCGTCCACCGCACAAAATCAAAAAAGAAAGCACAAATTTTACCTTTGTGCTTGGATTTATTGCTAGAAGGGCTGCAGATTTCTTATACCAGCATCCGTCTACTCTTCTATATATTTTGGAAAGATTCTATCAAGCTCCTAAATGCCCTTATGTAGTCATTACTTTCTTCATAAGGGTACCGTTTGAACCCTTAGAGACCCTTATGCAGCACTTTTCCTCCTCATAAGGGTACCGTTCATACCCATAGAGACCCTTATGCAGCACTTTTTCTCCTCATAAGGGTACCGTTCATACCCATAGAGACCCTTATGCAGCACTTTTCCTCCTCATAAGGGTGCCGTTCATACCCATAGAGACCCTTATGCAGCTCTTCTCTTCCTCATAAGGATACGATTCGCTCTCTTTGATACCCTTATGTGACTCTTCTCTTCTTTATAAGGGTACCGTTCGCCTGGTTACTCTAAATTCCCCTATGCTTGCTAGCTCTATCAGTAAGGTCCCCTGATAAAATCCTTCACATTCTCCTGATAAAAACGCTGGATTGTCTGCAGTTCTTCTTCGGTGAATGGCTTTGTTTCCAATGTTCCGAGGTTATCCTTCACCTGATTAATGTTTTTAAAGCCAGGTATGATACAAGTGATCTCCTTTTGGTCAAGAATCCAGCGCAATGCCGCACTTGCCATTGATTGGCGTTCTTCAGCAATCCACTTCAGCTGATCGGCCAGTTCAACACCCTTTTTGAACCCAAGGCCGGCAAATGTTTCTCCTACATTAAACGCCTCTCCATTTTCATTGAAGTGGCGATGGTCATCCTCTTCAAACACATGCCCTGCCGTAAATTTTCCTGTCAGCAGCCCGCTTGCAAGCGGCAGTCTCACCAGCAGCCCTACCCCTTTTTGATAAGCTTGAGGGATTAATGTTTCGAGCGGCTTTTGGCGGAACATATTAAAGATGATCTGCAGGCTTTTGACATTAGGATTCTCAAGACTGATCAGCCCTTCTTCAACCGTTTCGACGCTGACTCCATAGTGACGGATTTTCCCTTCCTCCTGAAGGCGGTCCAACACTTCAAAAACACTGCCATCCCTCAAAATCTCTGTAGCCGGGCAATGAATTTGATACAAATCAATTGCCTCCCGGTTCAAACGGCGGAGACTATCTTCGCAATAAGACCTGACTGTTTCATAGCTGTAGTTTTGCGGATCGAATATGTCCCCCTGGCGGCAGAACTTTGTTGCAATATAAACCTGGTCTTCCTTGCCTTTGGTCGCCTTCGCTAACAACTCTTCACTATGGCCGTCACCATACACATCGGCTGTATCGAAGAAATTGACACCCTGTTCGATTGCGTATTCGAGAGACCTTAATGCTTCTTCATCATTGGTCTTTCCCCATGATCCACCGATTGCCCATGTCCCAAAGCTCACTTCACTGATTTTTATTCCGGTATTTCCCAATTCACGGTACTTCATTTCATCATCTCCTTATTCCATTCCAAATTTATATTTTGTGATAGACGAGTACATCTCCCCTTTGTCCAGAACCATTGATGGAAAATGAGGGTGATGAATGCTATCAGGATAGTTTTGTGTTTCGAGACAGATTCCCAAATGCTTTCTGGAAGGAACGCCTCTGAAGTTCCCATCCTCTTTTAGCGAATTCCCCGAGTACACGACAACAGCAGGTTCATCTGTTTCGACCGTAAGGATACGTCCGCTTTCAGGATCCTTCAGAACAATCTCATTGTCACGGTTTTCATCTAATAGAAATGGATGGTCATATCCATTTCCTACGAGAACATTTTGGGGGTGATTCGATTCAGCTCCCGCTTTTACAGTACCACCTTTTGTAAAATCAAATGGTGTATGTTTGACATCCAATATACTGCCAGTCGGCAGGAATTCCTTGTCCAGCTCAAGAAAACGCGAACTTTTCAGCTTTAAGGAATGATCTAAAACATCCCGTTTCAAATTGCCGCTCAAATTGAAATAAGAGTGATTGGTAACAGTAAGCAGCGTCTTTTGGTCCGTCTGCGACCGATACTGGATCGAAAGTTCATTGTCGTTATTCAGCCTGTAAGTTACCTCTATGTACAGATTTCCCGGATAGCCTTCCTCGCCATCCTTGCTCAAATAGGAAAACAGAACACCGTCGTCAATGACCTTCGCATCCCATACTACCTTGTCAAAACCCTTCAATCCGCCATGAAGATGGTTGCTATTATCATTTTGAACCAGTGTGAAATTCTTACCATCCAGTTCAAAACTGCCGGCTTTGAGGCGTCCTGCCACCCTCCCCACTACAGCACCGAGGAAGTACGGGTCGTTCACATATTCATCAAGTGTGTCATGGCCAAGAACCACATTTTCAAATTTCCCATCTCGATCGGGAACATTTATTTTTGTGATGATACAGCCATAATTAATGGCCGTCACTTCCATGCCTTGCTCATTTCTCAAAGTAAAGGAACACACTGGCTGGCTGCCGATTTGGCCGAATTTCTCTTTCAATACTTCCATGCAGATCCTCCTCTCTTTTTTAAAAGAAAGCCCCACATAAAGTGGGGTATGTTATTTCCTGAATTCCTTTAACTGATCATTAAGCGTCTTTGTCTGTGTGTATACATTTTGATAGATTGAAAAGAGCTTCTTATATTGTTCAACATTTTCCGGGATAGGCTCATATGTTTTAGAAACTTGGATGAATGCCTTTGCGCAATCCTTCAGTGATGAAAACCAGCCGCAGCCATATGCAGCAAGCATTGCCGCTCCCATTCCAGGTCCCTGTTCACTTGCCAGCTTTTCGATTTTTGCATTGAAGATATCTGCCTGCATTTGCAGCCATGTTTCGTTTTTGGCTCCGCCGCCGATGGAGATGATCGAATCAATCGTCTTTCCGCTGCTTCTGAAAATCTCAATCGACTCATTCAGGGAGAATGTGATGCCCTCAAGCACCGCTCGTGCAAAGTGCTTCCGTTCATGTGAAGCATCGATTCCAATAAAGCTTCCGCGGATCGCAGAGTCTGCATGCGGCGTTCTCTCTCCGACGATATAAGGAGTAAATAACAGCCCATCGCTGCCCGCTGATACCTCGTCCACTCCCGCTAAAAACTGGTCAAAAGCTTCCTGTTTTGCAAAGGTATCCTTGAACCAGCTTAAGCTGTAACCAGCTGCCAGTGTCACACCCATCGTGTAGTACGCATTCTCTTCCCCATGGTTAAAATAATGAACCTTTCCTGCAAAGTCGAGGTCATTTCTTTCTTCATAAGATAGCACAACACCAGAGGTGCCGATGCTGCATAAGCTTTTTCCTTCCGTTAAAATCCCGGAGCCAATCGCACCGCATGCATTATCTGCACCACCAGCAAACACTTTTGTTCCTTCCGTCAGCCCAGTCACCTCAGCAAACCCAGCCGCAATGGTGCCAACGAATTCATGGGATTCCACCAATGGCGGACAAAACTCAAGAGACAGACCAAATGCCTCTAGAATTTCCTGGCTCCATTGGCGCTCAGCCACATTTAACAATAAAGTCCCGGCAGCATCCGAGTATTCCATTTGAACTTCCCCGGTAATTCGATAACGTAAATAATCCTTAGGCAGCAGAAACGTGCTGGCACGTTCGAATAACTGCGGTTCGTTTTCTTTTACCCAGAGGATCTTTGGCAAAGTGAATCCTTCCAATGCAGGATTCTTCGTTACCTCTAATAGCCTCTCCTTGCCAACAACACTGTAAATCTCTTCACATTGCTGTGTTGTTCTTGTATCATTCCATAAAATCGCATTCCTTAATACTTGATGGTTTTCGTCCAATAAGACAAGCCCGTGCATTTGCCCGGAAAAACTGATGCCTTCAATTTCATTGGCATCTCCATCAAATTGCTCTAATAGTTCAGCAAGACCCTCAGTGGTTTTTTCAACCCATTCTTCAGGGTTTTGTTCACTGTAACCTGACTTCTCAATGATAAGCGGATAAGATTTAGAAACCTCCTTACACACTTCTCCATTTTGATTGACCAGCAGTATTTTAACGGCACTTGTGCCAAGATCCACACCGATGACGTATTTCATCGAGATCCTCCTATTCTATAGAAATGGGGCTGTCTAACAGGGCTGGTCCTCACTGCGAGGATTTACCACTTCGTTATTTAGACAACCCCAATACTTATGTTTGTATTATACTTTTACGGATTAAAGTGTTTCCAAAAGGTATTGATTGATTACACCTTTTAAGCGTTCTGTTCTGCCAGACTGGTTTTTAATCTCTGTTAACTGATAAGCGTATTCTTCAAGTTCGCGGAAGTTTGTCTTGCCCTCTGCGATTTTCAAGCCGATTCCAGTTGTATAGCTGCTGTAGCGTTCTTCTACGAAGCTATCAAGAACCTTATCTTCAATTAATTTGTTTGCTACTTTCAGGCCGATTGCAAATGCATCCATACCCGCAATATGTGCGTGGAAAAGATCATCTGGCTCAAAAGAACCTCTTCTTACTTTAGCATCGAAGTTCAAGCCGCCGCTTCCCAATCCGCCATTTTTCAGAATTTCATACATTGCTAGAGTATTAGTATACAAATCTGTTGGGAATTCATCTGTATCCCAGCCGAGCAGTGTATCGCCTTGGTTCGCATCAACTGAACCAAGCATTCCGTTAATGCGTGCCGTTCTAAGTTCGTGCTCAAAAGTGTGGCCGGCAAGTGTAGCGTGGTTTGCTTCAATATTGAACTTGAAGTAGTCTGTCAGATCGTATTTCTGCAAGAATCCTAGACCAGTAGCAACATCAAAGTCGTATTGGTGTTTAGTAGGCTCTTTTGGTTTTGGCTCAATCAGGAATGGTACATTCAGGCCGATTTCTTTCGCATAATCAACTGCCATATGGAAGAAACGCGCCAGGTTGTCCTGCTCAAGCTTCATGTCCGTATTCAGAAGTGTTTCATAGCCTTCACGGCCACCCCAGAATACATAGTTTTCTGCTCCAAGTTCTTTCGCTACTTCAAGGCCCTTTTTCACCTTTGCAGCAGAGTATGCAAAAACATCAGCATTTGGAGAAGTCGCGGCACCATGAGTATATCTTGGATTCGTGAACATATTTGCCGTGTTCCAAAGCAATTTCGTCTTGCTTGTTTTCATGTAATCTTTAATCATGGAAACAATCGCATCCTGGTTTTCGTTTGTTTCTTTTAGAGTGCTGCCTTCAGGAGCAATGTCCACATCGTGAAAAGCAAAGAATGGAACATTCAACTTTTCAAAAAGTTCAAATGCAGCCTCAACACGTGCTTTTGCCAGATCCATGCCCTGGAAACGATCCCATGAACGAATCGCAGTTCCAACACCAAATGGATCACTGCCATCAGCTGTGAATGTATGCCAGTACGCTACTGAAAAACGAAGAAGTTCCTCCATTGTTTTTCCATTGATTTTTTCTTCCGGATTATAATATTTAAATGCAAAAGGATTGTTGGAGCGTGGACCTTCAAATTGGATTTTGTTCACTGATTCAAAATAAGCCATGCCGTAATTCCTCCCTGTTTTTGTTTAAGTATTATTCATGTAAATGCTTACAAAAATATGTTTTATAAAATATCTTTATCCTGTTACAAATCAAATTATAGCACCACAAACTTAGTTTGTCTATCTGATAAACTAAGATATTGTTAAGAAAACTTTAAGTTATCATAGAGGTTATTCCTGTAGGAGTCCAAATAACGCACTTAAACTTCGGTTTTATCAGCTACGGTTTTTACCTTATCTTCCGAAGTTTGTATGTTTGGCAAACTAAGATTATGATAAAATAAAATTACTATTGAATAAGGAGCTATAAATAAGTGGGAACCTTAACGTGGAATCAGCATGTTGTAAAGAAAAATAATAAAGCACTTGTCCTGAGCCTAATCATCGAAAAAGAGACGATTTCCAGAGCAGACATTGCCAATGTAACAGGCTTGAATAAGACGACCGTTTCTTCTTTAGTCACAGAATTACTAGAGGATGAACTGATTTACGAATCTGGCCCGGGGATCTCAAGCGGCGGCCGGCGACCGGTCATCCTTCATTTCAACAGGAATACTGGCTATGCGATTGGTGTTGATATCGGTGTCAACTATGTCCTGGCAGTGTTAACGGATTTAAAAGGGAAGATTATCGTTGAAAAAAGCCAAAATGTGAACCGGACCTCCTATTCTTCCATTATCAGTACTGTCCAAACGATGATCCAATCATTGATGGATGAGATGCCAAACAGCAGATATGGCATTGTCGGAATTGGAGTAGGTGTCCCTGGAATTGTGAACAAAGAGGGATCCGTCCTGCTTGCTCCAAATCTAGGCTGGACTAACATTCAATTAAAAGAGGACCTGGAAAAAACTTTTAACGTGCCAATCATCATCGAAAATGAAGCAAATGCCGGCGCTGTCGGCGAGCAGCAGTTTGGGGCAGGCCAGGATTATGAAAATATCCTTTATGTCAGTGCAGGAATCGGGATTGGTGTAGGGATTATTTTAAACAAAGAACTGTATCAGGGGAAAAGCGGATTTTCAGGCGAAATGGGCCATATGATTATTGAATTGAACGGAAAACGCTGTAACTGCGGCAGCAGAGGGTGCTGGGAAGCCTATGCCTCTGAAAACGCCCTTCTGGAGATGGCTGGAGAAAATATTGACTCATTGGAGTCCTTGATTGAGCAGGCTAAAAACGGAGAAAAAACAGCAATCGAGCTTTTTGAAAAGATTGGGCAATATTTAGGATTTGGGATCAATAACATCATCAATACCTTCAATCCTGACCAGGTGATTATCGGAAACCGGTTGGCATCGATAAGAGAATGGATCGAGGAGCCAATCCTTTCGACGATTGAAAATCATACACTTGTATACCACCAAAAGGAGATGAAGCTGGAGTTTTCAAAGCTTGGGAAGTATTCAACTGCTTTAGGTGTTTCGGCTTTTGTCGTTGACCATTTTATAAAAGCTGGAGAAGCATAATTTTAAAAAGCAAAAACCCGATTCAGCCTTTGAATCGGGTTTAACTTTGTTGAAATTTATTTATCACCATAAGGATCGATCGTTTGAATCGTTCCATCTTCATTATATTTTAGCTCAGTGAACTTCACAGAACGCTTATGGTTCACGCCGCCAGACATCGAGCAGTCATGATAGAACAAATACCACTTATCTTTGAATTCAACAATCGAATGGTGGGTTGTCCAGCCACTGACAGGTGTAAGGATCGTGCCTTTATATACAAATGGCCCCTGTGGATTTTCACTGACAGCATATACAATTTTATGAGTCGTGCCGGTTGAATAAGAAAGGTAGTAAAGACCATTGTACTTATGGACCCATGGCCCCTCAAAATATCTGCGGTCCTCATCACCAGCTAGGATCGGATTGCCATCTTCATCGACAATGGAGATTTCCTGTGGTTCCCCTTTGAAGTTCAGCATATCATCGGTTAGTTCAGCAACGATTGGTCCTAAAGCAGGTGCCGTCGCTGCCGGGCCTTCAGCATCAGAAAGAAAAGTGCCTGTCTGCCACTTTTCAAGCTGTCCTCCCCAGAGGCCGCCAAAATAAACATATGCTTTGTCATCCTCATCCACTAATACCGCCGGGTCAATACTGAAGCTGCCAGGAATATAATTAGGCTCAGGTTTGAAAGGCCCTGCAGGACTTTCGCTCGTCGCCACACCAATTCTAAAGATTCCATCATGATCCCGCGCAGGGAAAAATAAATAATAGGTATTGTTTTTATAAGCAGCATCTGGAGCCCACAGCTGCTTGCTTGCCCAAGGGATATCTTTCAGATGAAGCACTTCCCCATGGTCAATACATGGAGCATCAGCATCTTCCATCGAAAGTACATGATAATCCTCCATTTTATACTGGTCCCCATTATCATTGGAAGGCTCATCATGATCAAGGTCATGCGAAGGATAAATATAAAGCTTCCCTTCAAAAACATGCGCCGAAGGATCTGCCGTAAAAATATGCGTAACCAAAGGTTCATTCTGCTTAGAATTTTTCACACTGATAACCTCCATGTTCATATTATGATCTATTCAAATTATAAACGAAGTCCACCTACTTTGTATACCGATTAAACTAACTTTTGTTACGTAGGGACAAAGGGACGGTTCTCTTGCCTCAAGTAACGCTCACGTTTTGATTGCTTAAATTGTAACTTCCTCTTTCTTTTCTAAAGAGGAATAGCAGGCATCTATGACACGCATATTCGCGATGGTCTCTTCTGCTGGATAAATCAGGGATTTCTTTTCGAGGATTGCTTCGGAAAGATGGTCTACTTCAAGTAAATAGATATCCCCTTCCACCTTCTCAGTTCTTTGCTGGCCATTAGTCTCAACCGTGACCAGTCCATTTCCGCCGTTCACGTCCGGACGGAAAGCTCTGGGTACCTGAATCCTTCCTCTAGTTCCCACTATCTCATATTCCTGTCTGAAGGATGCTTCAAAGCTGCAATCAAAAACGCCCTGAATGCCCCGTTCGAATTCCAGATAGGCCACTGCCGAAACATCTACACCAGTCTCTGGATCGAGTTTTCCATGTGCTTTGACTTTCACCGGTTCAGCTCCTAAGATATTCCGCATGCTATGGATGCAATAGCTGCCAACATCATAGATACTGCCTCCGCCAAGGCTTTTATCCATGCGGATGTTCGTCTCACGGTCCTCCATGTAATAGGAGAAACTGCTTCGCATCAGTTTTACCTCGCCAATTTCTCCAGACGCTATGATTTCCTTGACACGGACATGCTGAGGATGAAACTGGTACATAAAGGCTTCCATGAATAAGACATGCTGCTCCTTGCAGTACCTTTCCATCTCAATCATTTCCTGTGCGGTTAATGCTGCCGGCTTTTCACATAGAATGTGTTTCCCGTCCTTGGCTGCTTCGAGAACCCATTTGTGGTGAAGGCTGTTAGGCAAAGGAATATAAACTGCATCAATTTTCGGGTCTTGCAGCAGCTCTTCGTATGTATCATATACTCTTGGAATATTCAGCTTCGCCGCCACTTCTGCAGCTTTGCCACTAGAACTGGCAATCGCCTCGACCTCTGATAAAGCCGATCTTTGAATCGCAGGAATGACTTGTGTCTGAGCAATGTTTGCGTTACTTAAAATTCCCCATTTGATTTTTTTCATGAAGCGTTCCTCCCAAAGTACAATCTTGCAATAAACAAAGTGTAGCCAATTCAATGGCAAACACCAGTCCAAACCAGTATAAAAGTAAATACTCTAGATATACCTTATTTCACCTTAATCTTAGCAATCGTTGCTTCTGTTTGTCTATCCGATTGACTAAGGTTCTATTAAATCACTCTTACCAACAGAAAATCTCCTTTTATACCCTACTAAAAAAGGCATTTCCCCTGAAGGAAATACCTTTAATAGACTTTATACGCAAAAAGTCACTCTATCTTTTAGGCGCAAGCTCAACCGCCTGTCTCATTGCTTCTATCAAGCTCTTTTCATCAGCAATGCCTTTTCCAGCGATATCGAAGGCTGTGCCATGATCTACACTTGTGCGGATGATTGGCAATCCAACTGTAATGTTGACACCTGCATCCAATCCTAATACTTTTACCGGACCGTGGCCCTGGTCATGGTACATGGCAACGACAATATCAAAGTCTCCGCGAACCGCGCGGAAGAAAAGTGTATCAGCTGGCAGTGGTCCTACTGCATCGATTCCTTCTCCCTGTGCTTTTTCTACACCTGGAACGACCTTTTCATCTTCTTCACCGTAACCGAATAAGCCGTTTTCACCAGCATGCGGATTGATGCCGCAAACAGCGATTTTCGGAGCTTCAATTCCTGCTTTGCGCAATGTATCATGTGCAAGCTTGATGACATGGTAGACGCGCTCTGGATTAATCATTTTAACTGCATCGATGATTCCTACATGCGTCGTAACATGAATCACGCGCAAGTTAGGAGCAGAAAGCATCATGGAATAATCCTGAGTGCCAGTCAAATCAGCTAAAATTTCTGTATGACCAGGATATTTATGTCCGCCCTTTTGCAATGCTTCTTTATTCAAAGGAGCCGTACAAATCGCATCGATCTTCTGTTCATTCGCAAGCTCAATTGCTGTACGCAAGTATTCAAAAGCTGCATGTCCAGCATCAGGAGAAACCTCTCCGACTGACAGGTCAGCAGGCAGAAGATTCAAGTCGAGACAATGAACAGTGCCAAGCTTATATTCAATATCCTCTAACCCTTCAGCAGTAACAGATTGAATCTCCAACTCACTGCCGACAAAGCTTTTAGCCCGTTCAAGAATCTTGCTGTCACCGATGACAAAAGGATTGCTGATGTTATAGATTTCTTCATTTCCAAGCGTCTTTAAAATGATTTCTGGGCCGACACCTGCTGCGTCACCCATTGTTATTCCGACCACTGGTTTAGTTTGTTTCATATTGCCCAACCTTTCCTGTCATGTATTCCACTGCTTTTACAAGCGAGTCTTCGTTTCCGAAGCCACCGGCCTTTGTAATTGCCCAGAAGTTTTTTTCCCCGCTCCTGATCATGCCAAACGGCAGTCCGGATTCGACCTCAGAGTGGAGTTCCATTTCATTCACACCTAATTCACCGCAAACGGCTTTTGCAGTGTCACCACCTGTTAAAACAAGTCCGCCGATATCCTGGACCTGTTCAAGGAAAACTTTTGCAGCTTTCGCCAGTCCGGAAGCAATTGCCTCACTCACCTGGTTGCTGTTATAGCCTAATCTGTCACCCGCTTCACGCGCAGCCACTCTGTTTGCTTCGGAAGAATCAACATAAAGGACATAATGATTGGCTTTTCTGTTTACTGCCAAGCTACTTGTCTCAAGTGCATCTTCAACCAATTGAACTGGATTTATTTCTATAAACTCGACTTCTTTTATTCCTTTTAGGCTTTCAAGCTGCTTTTTCGTCACTTGAGAAAGACTCCCGGATACGGTAAGAGTCCGGTCGATGGCAGTTTTCTTCATATCTTGGCCTGACTGTGGAAAAATCTCCAATTCAGCGGGAAGATACTCAATTAAACCGCCAGAGCCTGCCCAAACGATTTTTTTGCCAACCTTCGCAAAAAATGCTGCGATTGTCTTTAGGTCCTCTTCTGTCTCGCTGTCACAAACAAACCAGGATTGCCCGCCGTCTATTGATTTCTCAACGAATGTTTTCAACTGATCCTTGGATCCTCGAATCAGATCAAGGTCAATCAAAGCAATATCTTCATCCACAGACTTTTTCAGCAAATCAGGGATAAACCCTTCTGTAACTGGAGTCTTCGGATCGCGCCCAAACTCTGTTTCCGTAATCAGTTTGCCATTTACATAATGAAGACCTTTGACTGTTGTCCTGTTCACCTTTGGAAACGCAGGTACGATCACAACTGCGTAAGGCTTATAAACACTGACCGCCGCCGCGATTTCGACCGCTACATTTCCCCGTAAGGTAGAATCGATTTTCTTATAAACATGTGAATACCCATTCTGAAAAAGAAGAGAAGCAGCTTTAACAACTGCTTCATGTGCTTTTTCCCCCGCAACTGCCCGGCTGTCAGTATCGACAACTAGAACATCAGGGGTAGAGCCTGCTTCTTTAATACCTTCTAGATTGAACACTACGGTTGAAGAAAATCCTCTTTTCGCCAATTGAACACCTGAATCATTGGCACCTGTTATATCGTCTGCGATGATTCCGATTTTTTCACCCATATGAACACACCCTTAACTATCCACTTTTATGACATTTCCTTGCTTGAACGCGTACCCCTTTTTCTCAAGTCGTTTTACAAGGAAAGCGATAAACAACGGCAGTAGAATTGCTGTTGTAACTGTCGACGCAGCTACCTGGACAGTCGCCAGCTCAGCATATTGAGAGAAGCTAGCGTTTGCCGCAGCAATCGCTGCAGGAGTCGCAACTGCATTACCAGCTGTCGAGCCTTCTGCAGCTCCGACAATTGGATTCCATTTGAAAGCTTTGAAAACAAAATAACCTGCTGTACCTGTGAATAGAACTGTCATTACCCCTAATAGAATTCCTGTTAATCCACCTGCAACGATCGCTCCGAAATCGATTCCCATACCGAGCGCGAAAGCGAAGAATGGAATCAGCATGGAGCTTCCGTTATCAAGGAATTCACGCATGTCTTCATCTAGATTACCTAAAACCATACCAACAAGGATTGGCAGCAATACAGCGATGAATGACTGAATGGAGAACATTCCGTCAACAAAGCCCATTGCACCGAAAATTGATAATGCCACCATTGTTAGGAACGGACCATCATTCAAAGCAAGCAATGAGTAAGAAGCACGGTCTTCTTTACTTCCGTATTGACCTACAAGAGCAACGAACAAACCGCCATTGCTATTTGTCATTGCAGCGATGATCGCGATAGGCGCAAGACCTAGCCATAATCCGTTATCACCAGCGAATAAGTATGCAATAAGTCCAACTGCGGCACCGACAATCCATTTGATTCCAAGCAATGTCGCGCCTTTACCAACCGAAACACCAAAAGATTTAACATTTATTTGCGCACCAGTCGCCAAAAGGAAAAGTGCAATCAAAGTACCTGCGCCATTTACAAACAGCGCCTCTGTAAAGTTACCAATGCGAAGCAAGTTTGGTGCAAACGTGTTCAATGTTGCTGCAATAAGCAACGGAACAACCATCATTCCACCAGGTATTCTTTCTAAACCTGCCTTTATTCTCATATTCTAGCATCCCCTTTTATATTGTTTCAAATTTAAACGATTTAGTAATCGCTTACATGTTTCATTTTAATGAAAACGTTTTATTTTTGCAATAGTTTTTTCACAAAATGTTCACATTAAATAATTACGCCTAACAAATTGTTGCATTTTTAAACAGATAAAAAGCTGAAGAACTAATTCTTCAGCTTTCTCCATAATGTGGAACGATTGATATTCAGCCTATTTGCGACTCTTGTCTGATTCCCGTCCTCTTGTTCCATCACAGCAAGGATGATTCTCTTCTCGATTTCTTCTAATGTTCCCTGTAAAAAATCATCTTTAATTGAAAACCCACTTGAAACTTTAGATTCCAGCAAAGGGCCCATCACTTCTGTACTTAAAACATATCCCTTTTCCGCAGCAGCGGCGTCATATAGGACGGCTTTTAACTCTGCTACATTGCCCGGCCAATGGTATTTTTCCAAAAGGTCGAGAGCTTCCTCTTTAATCTTTATCGGCGAAGTACCAAAGCTCTGATTCGAATCGGCTATGAAATAAGCTGCCAGCGCCCTTATGTCACCATTCCGATTACGCAAAGACGGCAAATAGATTCGTGCTACACCTGAATCAAACAACCCTTCATTTTCCGTAAGAACCGAATATATAATGTTGATTCCGATGCTGCAGCAATAATCAGCCACCTGCTCTAGTCTCTGTTGTTCATAAAAGTCCAAAGTATCAATACCCTGAAGGTAAATCGTCTTGATGTCCTTATCAACTTCTGAATTCTCTAGAAAGTCCCTGGCCATCGCGACTGCAAAAAGTCCATCACCCTCAAGCTTCAAATAATGGATGTATCTTGCAATCAAACCCTTTCCAGTACCATTTTCACCAATCAACGCCCATTTGGACTTTTTAATATTTGCTCCTATCGAGGAAATACAATTCCTCATTTGCTCGCTTTCCTGAATGATTAAAGGAAGCTGGGATACATGCTCCACTTTTATCAATGTTTCATCAATTGGTTGTCCAAGCTTTGAAAAAGAATATAAATAGTATTTCCTGCTCCCATTTGTCAGCACAGATGGCTTCACCTTGTATACTTCATCGCCAACCTTGATAACCGCCTGGGAATTCAGCTCTCCGTCTTTGGAAAGTTCAGATACATCTATTAAAGATGGTGAGATTGATTTCCATTGTTCGTAAGCAATTTCACCCTCATTATCAAGGACGACAAAGTCATTTGCTTCTGTTTCCAGCATGGCCTTCATCAAATCGATTTCTGTCTGTTTCTTCTGGTAAAAGGAATAGATCGTTCTGGTTCGCTGGAATGCATCAAAAATCGCCTCTCGACCTGACTGAATCAGGATTCCTTCCATTCCGTACCGGTCAGCATTATGGACAGTAACGACATCACCCATAATGACGCTGTATCCTTGATCCTTGAGTTCCTTTATAATCGGTCCGACTTCTTCAGCTCTCTCAACTGTAAAGACTTCAATTGGAAATTCCAATATATCAGTGATCGTTTCTGCTCCCAATGTGATATTCGAAAAACCAACGATCGCCTTCTTGCCGGGAAACTCATTCGCGAGCGTTAGTACACGCAGCATATCATAACCAGAAACATGGATATCAATAACCGGCAAATTGGTCACTTCTTCAATCGACTTAGCCGTTCCGCCGCGACTTATGATTACATCAAAACCGTCCTGTTCCGCCCGTTTAGCCAACGGGACTGCAGAGCCCAGGTTGCCGACCTTTACAGTAACATCCAAATCTTCCGCCTCTGCCTTACATTCATCTATCAATACAGCCATCGCAGGATATGGCGCAATAAACAACACCTTAATCATATATAATCACCCGTTCTTTCCTTACCTTCATAAATAGCATACCTGTAAGAAAAGCGCAACGACAAAGA
The DNA here is from genome assembly GCF_020422885.1 of Mesobacillus sp. S13. Lineage (NCBI taxonomy): Bacteria > Bacillati > Bacillota > Bacilli > Caryophanales > Bacillaceae > Mesobacillus > Mesobacillus sp. S13. The sequence continues at coordinate 4,410,580 of NZ_CP084622.1, forward strand.
GGTAGTCCGAAATCCGAAACTTATTGTCGTCCAACAGCAAAGCCATCAAGCCTAACCAGAAGGGTCTATAATCAAGAAACACTCATGGAGAATTCTCATTAAAGAACTACTTTTAAAATGCAGAATTAAATTATATAGCGCAAAACATCTCATCTCACCACATCATCGCTCCAGGGGGATCAGTGTAGGGAAGGAAGCTTTACTCTTCAATTTGTTGCTCCAATACAAAAATTCAGGAAATTAGATAGACCCTCCTTCTCTTCTATTCCTAAATCAAAACTACCAATCTAACAAGGCATTCTAGTCCCTTTCTCTCATTTATTTCGATAACCGAAATATTCGACAAATTGCAGCAACATTTCCCTATTAACCTTATTAAAATAGCTAGGAAATTACTTTTACTAGTTTAAGGAGTGATCGTCGATGAAGAAAAACAAAGTAATCACCGGACTAAGTGTATTGGCATTATGTACTGCCCTTGCCTCGCCAACCCTGGCAACAAACTCGCCAAACGGGAAACTCTACAATGAAAACCAGGTTTATTCAGTCAATGGATATACCGATTATGCGGAAATGGTCAAACGACTGCAGCAAATCGAAGCGAATAGCCAGGGAAAAGTGGCTTTAGAGGTTGTCGGTCAATCAAATCAGGGAAGGGATATTTACCAGGCGAGAGTAGGAACTGGAGATAAAGTCGTCTTAATCGAAAGTGAAATCCATGGAAATGAGAACACAGGAACCGAAGCCCTGCTCAGCATGCTTCAATTCCTGGGATCCAGCAATTCACCTGAAGCACAAAAAATCCGTGAGGAAATCACTCTCGTCACTTTGCCAAAAATGAATCCTGATGCGTCAGAGCTGGACCGCCGCGGCAATGATATGTCATGGGAAGAGGTCGTCGAGGATTTCCCTCAGCTTGCGGATTCAGCAGCTCCTGCATGGAACTACTATAACAACCGTATTATCCAGGACAGAGACTACAACGACAGACCTGGATTTGACGTGAACCGGGACTTCAACCCTGACCTCAATTATGTGCCAAAGGCAGAAGATTTCCCTGGCACATCAAGTAAAGCTGGCTGGTACATCACGCCTGAATCACAGACCGTGCGCGATGTTTATAAAAAGCTTCAAACAGAATTCGGCAAAGTAGATGTCTTCATCGACCTTCACCACCAGGGCCAATATTATGTTGAAGGCACAGACGACCTTGTCACCATGTCCCTATCAGCAGACTTCGTTCCAGATCCGAATACAGCAGCAGGCACCAAATACGCTGAGTATAAGGACAACTATAATTTCGAGTATTCAAAGCAACTGAATCTGGCCGCTTACAATGCGCTTCAGTCACTTGGTGAAAACTCACCATTCAACAATATTACGCTTTACCAGCAAAACCTGGACCTTCCTGGAACAGCGCTTGGAAGCTTCGCACTAAACGGAAGCGGCACAGTTCTTTTCGAAGTAAGAGGACAATCGCACTCACTGGGACAAAAGAAAAAAGGCCAGCTGGTCAAAGCAGTAGAAACCGGACTATATGGGATTATCAATGGAGTAGTTGATGGTTCAGTAGAAACGCTTGACGCGGATGAATATGATAACATCCCGCAGACTGCCTATTCACCAAGTTTATAAGAGTATGAAAAAAAGCGGAGGGCTGGGACCTCCGCTTTTTTTCAATGCAAACTAAAAGCCAATCAATACCTTCAGATTCCTAACCTTTCTTGAGGAGACTCTTCCATTTTTAGATTTATATATAGCCAGCCTTGTCAGATTCCTCTTTCACTACTCCCACTTACGCAATTCTTCAATCGTTCTCTCCATATCAACATTCCCATTTTCTGTAACCTGTAGAATATCAGGACGGCATGCAATCGTCATGGTTTTTCCGGTACGCAGTTGCTTTGGTTTTCTCATTGATAGGCTCTTTCGATCGGACTCAGCCAAAACGGATTTTAGGATAGTCCGTGCGTTTTCAAGCATATTTACTTCCTCAGCTGCTGTAAGTTTTACGCATAGTCTGTTTTCCTCAAGCTGGAGGTAATAGCTTTGATCATTGAGTCGCTTCGGCTTCCACCAGAATCCCCAGAAACCACCCTTCCTGTTTGAAACATATCCCCAATTGCCGTCAATCTCTTTTTGCAATCCGATAAAAAATCCTTGCCACGCAAAGCTGTTCCATTCATCGACAGGCACATGCTTGAATGCTTCATACTGCTCATTCAACCACTCAAGCCGGGATAAATAATCCAGAAATACATCATGGGTTACTCCACTATCACGTCCACGCCTTAAAATCTGAATCATCCGCTTCCGTGTAAACGGAAAATAGTGCGCAGCCGTAACGGATTGATAGTGACTTTGATCAGCAATTTTATAATAGATCGGCAGTTGTATCCATTCAGGGTTCCTAATATAAACTGCTTCGGAATAGCGCCTTAACTGGTCTGAGTGGTTCTTTGTGAATGTCTTGTCTTCTATTAAAATCGCATATCGATCATTTATAACGGCCAGGACATCAAGTCCTTTGTATTGCTTTTCGATTTCAATTTTTTTAATTAATGGCACCGGCTCTCCATGGACATTAAAGATCGTCGATACAAAGTCAAGCGCAGCCCGATGTAACGGTTTATTGATAGAACGATAATCATCCTGGCTCCATGCCAGCAGCCAGCATAAAAAAGCATCCTGTGAAAGTTCGCTAGTGGCAAACTCAAATAGATTTGGCTGTATTTTACCATAAGCATCATTGTCACGAGCATTTTCCAGCAGTTCCACAACATTATGATTGCCACGATATTCCTCCCAGTCCCCCCTTCCAAGAATGGAAAGGTAATGAGTCGGCGGCCAGATCACCATATCCCTCAACTCAAGAATCCTGCCTTTCTCATCTGGATATACCAGCAACAATCGATCTTCACCCTGTTGGTACTTGATTTCTGGCAACGGTTCATAACGCTCCATATAGCCGCAATGCTGGTCCGTACACAAATTGATTGGATGCACATCAATGAGCATGCCGCCGTCATCAGTTTCATGTTCTCTCTCGTAAACTTCTTCTATTAAAATCGACCCACAACGCGGGCATGTTTTTTCAATCATTTAGATTCTCCTTTTAATCTATGCAACTAGCAAATTAAGATTAGTGCGACGCATCACTTCCTTTAATATCGGTAAGCTAATCACCTTTTCCATATCTTTCATTTGAAACATTATGTCTCAAAAATTGCAAACCGACTTATCTTTTTGCACTGTGCTGTTTTTCTACAAATTTCTAAAACAGCGTGGAATACGAGCAAAAATTTCATGAGTGTAATAAAAGCAGGCAACCCTTAAAGGAGAAATGATGTTCGTCTCCACTCTAGGTTCCCAATATTCTCCTTAATTTGTTATATTAGTAATATCTTATGTTGGATGGTGTGAAATGACGGTAAAGGATTTGCATATAGATGTTGATCAGAGTTTTATAGATTTTTGTGAGTCTCTTCCTTCTGTAAGAACGAGGAAATTCGAGACAAGTATCGCTGATTGGAGTATTGAGTTTGGACTTGATAAGCAGGAGATGCTTTATTCTTTGGTGAATGGTAAATCCCCTATTATTCACGAGAATGCAATGCATATCCGGTTTGTAGCTTTTTTAGCACTGTGCATAAGCTTTAGAAGATTAAAAGAGACCTCGAAGTATGAGGCAATAATAGACCATTATGGGGATTTGTTCTCCACCTTTGAACTCTATCCGCATTTTTGTTCGATGATGTACAAGGAAAAGAAGAATGAAGAAAGCTATCAATCAGCTATTCTTTACGCAGAAGAAGCTGTAACCCGACTGCCTACTCAGGAGGGAGTTTTACATAATTATGCAGAGACCATTGTCATTGCTCTAGAAGAAGGCTATGGTATCCACTCAAAACTTTTAGACAAAGCAGAGGAAATGCTCAACCGTGCAATTAGTTTATCTCCTAAGTACGCAAAGTTCCATTATACAAAAGGAAGAATGTTGTCTTTAAAGAAACAATATAAGCTTGCAAATGAAGCAATATTAAAGGCTATTGATCTTGAGGACTCCAGCAAAAAAGATTACGTATTAAGAATCAATGAGTACCAAACACAATTGGCTGTCATCAGGAATCAGCAGTTAAACGCAAAACTGGAAGAATCTATACAAGATTTACAAGCTTCTAAAGAGGCTATGTCTGAATCCCTGGAAAAATCGAAAACAGAAAACCTACAGATGCTTGGTTTCTTTGTAGCAATCATTACTTTTACAATTGGATCATTCAATCTTACGAAACAAGAATCTGTTATGGACACAGTTTTTCTGCTATTTATTTTATCAGGGTGCCTTACAATTAGTTATGTGGCATTTAGTGTGTTGTTCTCTGATATAAAAAAGAACAGAAGTAAAATCTTATATGCATTTTTATTGGGCGCCCTGTTAATTAGCCTTGGATTCGGAGTGCATTTCTTATTGTAGGAGGCAGCTATGCATAAAAAAGTAGAAAAGGTCTATGAAATTGGAATAAATAAGGTTAATGAAGACGATTTTATACTTGATCAAAACAACAACATCTATGCTGTAATTGACGGTGCAACCGGACTCGGAGGCTTATCCGGCAAAATAGCTTCCAGTATAATCAAGGAAGGTTTGCTCCTTGATGAAAATCAAGGAACATTACTTGAAAAAGCAGAATTTGCTAATAGGCTTCTTGGGAAAAGAACTGTTGAACTTACGAATAAGGAATCAATGTCTCACCTACCGAAAGAGCAACGCAGTTCATGTGGGATTGCAGCAGTCAAAATAAAAATGGAACAGAGTAAGATGGAGTACATCCATGCCGGAGACTGTATGCTATTCATTCAATATACAGATGGTTCGGTAAGATCTTTGACTAAAGATCATATCTCTCCTTTAGATTCCATCGCCATTACTGAATTCGAGCGATTGCTAAAAACGAATCTATCGGATTTATCCGATGTATCAATTGAACAAGCAAAAGAAATACTCGATCGCGAAAGAACAGGAATTCTTGATTTATTACGTGAAAATAGAGCAAAGCTAAATACACTGGGAGGCTATGGAATTCTTGATGGAAGTGAAGATGCAACCCAGTTCATAGAGTATGGAATCATTTCACTGAACAGGGTTCATCAAATTTTGCTACTATCTGATGGGCTTCAGATTCCCTCCTGCAGTTGGGAAGAAACAGCGGGGTTTGCATTTGACAATGGACTGGAACCTTTATTAAAGAAAATTAATGACCTTGAGATGAATGATCTATTATGCTTAAATTATCCAAGATTAAAAATCGCAGACGATAAGACTGGAATTCTATTAACATTTTAATAGGTGCAGGAACTTTACAGAAAGATGGGATACTATGAATAGAAATATAAAAGTAGCACTTTATTGGTCTCTAGGGGTTTTATTGGCTTTAATCGCGCTCGGTGTCGCGACTTTTTATTCTGGGTAATATTTGTTTTATGGCATTAAGTTAAAACTGTCTCACTCCAACAGTACCCTTTGTAGTAACATCTGCAAAGGGTCTTTTACTTATTGTCCCTGCTCCAAATTTCACTTCCCTACCCTATCACCCTGAATGTGACCGCTATGCTACTAACCTCAAGAACCCAGGGGATTGTTAAAAATTGATTTACCTTCGTACATTGATGATACTGTGAACTTTCATTTACATGCCTCTTATATAAATAAAAAAAGGAAGAAATAACTTCTCCCTCTCAATCATTCCATATTGCCCATGATTCGAAGTGCTCTAATATACTTAATCGCTTCCTCAAGTTCTCCAACTGTGGCAAAAGTGCTGTCAATTGAAAGAAGATATTCTTGTTTTAAGATCTCTGGTGTAATGATCGTTTTCTCGTTTTCAGCTGCCGGCATTTGAAGGCTGAAATCAAGAATAAGCGGGACGTGATGACTAAAAGGAAGATACTCCTCAGCGGTGCCAGTTGTAAAGCTATGCATCCCCTCAAGAACTTTCTTGGAACCAAAACAATAGTCAACATGAAATGGCTTGTCAAACTTCCCGTAATGATAGTAGGTGGCTTTACTTTCTGTACTGAATTCCTCTTTTTCAATAGTGTGATAGCAGCTTTTCAAATCATAGTTTTCAAACAGTGCCATGATTTTCTCATATCCAATGCCTGTATAACTAGACCGTACTTTTTTATCAAGGTTAAAATCACCGATGATGATAACGGGTCCGTCCTGGATGAATTTCTCATACTCCTGCAAAGCGGAATAAAGCACCTTTCCATAAGAAGCTCCTGGCATTCTTTTAGCCCAGACTGCAATTAAAGTGAAATTCTCCTTTCCAGATACCTTTATCGGCACAACCCATTCATATTTCACTTCATCAACAAGCAGGGTCAATTGATAGTCTTTGGAAAAAGAAAGGACTGAAACACCCAGTCCACTATTCTTGTCCTGACCGACCCAAATGGCATCTTCAAATAAAAGGTCATTGGCAATATAATCTGGATGAGGACTCTCTTGAATGACTGCAAGATCCGGAAGAACCTCAATCAATTTTTCGCGTCTATCTTTACTATTCAATCTGCAATTCCATGAAACAAGCTTCATTCGATTTAGTCCTTTCTTTATTTTATTTTTTTACCCAAGAATGAAGGCTCCTCCTCTCACTCCTGCTGCAATCCAACCAAATACGCAGCCATTGCCTCCGCTTCTCGTTCATCCAGCATTGGAGGCATGCTGCCTTGTCCGTACATAATGATATATTTTATTTCATTTATGTCCATGCGATATCCAACCGAATATAGTTCCGGTCCTACCCCGCCTTCAAAACCCCCACCATGGCAGGAGGCACAGGCCTGTTCATATATATAGGCCGGATCCGCATGAACTGTTTCTTCTTCCATATCGTAGAAGTCGGTGTTTCCGTCGTGATTATTATAAATTGCTCGGTCCACTTCGGCACTGGATAAGAGATTCGTTTCAATTAGCTCTCTCAAAGCAAGTTTTCCATCATTCATTAAAACGAGATGATATTCAGATTGATAACGTTTAATTTTAATCGTCTCATTACTGTCTATGACTCTATATTCCTCAGTGGTGAATACCTTAAATCCGTCTGAGTTATATGGGACAATTTTCGTAACGTTCATATCCAGCAGTTCTTGCTGTATTCCCTTTTCATTCATATGCTTTATGTAATTCTTACTTTCTTTATAAGCCTTCCCTGTTGGATCAAGCAAATCCTGAACCAGTGAAAAATCGTTTTGATCAATAGCCGAAATCCCTGCAGACACATAATGTGATATAAATGCAGTGATACTATCGTGGCTGATCTTCTCTATCTGCGTCGTTTTTTCATCCTCAGCTAATACGTTTGCATTCTCCTGATTTTCTTCCTCCGTTTCTGTCTTTTGTTCAGCTACCTGTTTTTTATCTTCTTTATCATCTTCAAAGGGTGGAAACTCCCCTCTTACCGTTTCCCTCGGGGGCTCTCCCCAGTTGATTCCATTCATTTCAGAACTTCCAGTTGGTCTTACACTGTGATCCCAGTAGTCTGCAATCAACGTGACATTAACTCTAAACCTCTTATCATTGCCAAATTGAACATATCGAATGTTTATCTCTTCATTATCTTTAATCCAACCGCTTTTTTTCCATGACTGGACGAAATCACTAAGCAAATCATCCGTAAAAACCACCTCATTCGCTTCAGCAAAAGAAGTAATCTCATAAGCCATCTTATCAACCTTAGGCTGAACAACCTTATACTCCAGCCCCCACTCAACCACCCTAAAGAAAAACAAAGCCAAGAACATAAGCCCTAAAATAAATAAAAATACATCCTTCAAAACCCTAAAAAAACCAACGATGTAACCCATGATGTCCTAAACCCTCTCTCCAAATATAATCCCCCTTAGGTAATATCGGCCAATAATCAAAAGTACTTTAGAAACGACAAATTTCGGGTGGTGACAGGCACCTGTCGAAAAATTTATCCCTTCCCGCCCTGTCCTTTTCATCTGTCTCTTTGTATATAGACGGTGAAAGGGTGGTGCATTAGCATGTCAATTAAATCGGCGGGTATTGAGGATTTTGAGGGGTATTCACAGTTTGGTTCATTGAAGGAGTTTAACAATCATTTTGAAATGTGGATGGCGGATAAGAAGCGGTTTTTCAGTAAAGGTGAAATGATTGGTTTGAAGAGGCTGGCTCGTTTTGCTGCGAAGGTGCCTGGGGTAGCCAATGCCAAGATTGGCACAGTCTTGAAGGCGATTTACGAGGAATATGGGGAGATGGGAATTTCCCGTTCTACTTTTAAGAGGATGATCTTGAAGGCGAGCAAGATTGGCATTTTCACCGTTCATGAAACAGCGCGTAAAAATGGATCTCAGTCGAGCAACCTGTATGTTTTCAATCGTTTCCCAATGAACGAACTACCAGATGGCGATCAATTGAGCCACCAAAATAAAACTATTATTCCTTCTCAAACTAACATGAAAGAAAAGAATAAACGTGAAGATAAGGCTGCGATTGAAAAAACAATCGAAACCCAGCCCGCTTCCGAAAGTGCACCAGAAGACCATCTATTTGTCAGCGACTCAATCCCAGGTGCTTTCGTGAATCTAGTAAAATACTTCTTCCCAACAGCAAAAGCGATTGAAGAGTTCTGGCGCATGAGCAGAATCTCTGCCTACCGCAACAATTATGAAAAAGAAGCTGATCTCCTGCTCTCTCTGTCATTAGACTCCTTCACACAGCTCGTTCGTAAGCTGAAATCGAGGATAAAAGTAAAGAATCCCATTGCATATTTCACTGGGATTCTGAATAAGAAATTTCAAGAATATTATTTTGAGGAGCTATATGAGCTGCAGGATTGATGGCAACTCGGATGGCATACAACGCCAGACCCTTAGATTCACTGAATCTATTGAATGGCAAAAAAGCACGCCCATTCTCCTTATCTATGCATATTCGACCCGGTACCTCCAAGGAACTCATTTCTGGGCCGTATACTATCAGAATTGGGAGAATACTTATAAGGAGCTGAATCGGCCTGGCAAATATCCCGATGCCGGAGATCATCCGGCGAACGTCCGATTGCCCCTGCATACGGGTTTGAGGAACTCCCTATCTTCACTCTGTTCGGAAGGGTGAACGTTCCGATATTTCTGGTTTGATTTTTACCCACTGGCTTTTTTTCTGGCTTATTATAAGTGCTTGTTGTCTGATTATTAATGCGTTGGCCACGATTCGCTGCCTTTTGCGTCTGACTATCTAATGTCCTGTTAACCCTGGGTGAAATAATTGACTCAAAATAACCCTTCTTATATGTAAGAGTAACCTCATAGATTATAGAGTTCTGACTGATAATATTACTGTAGCTAGTTTGATAGCTGTTACCAGATTTATAAATACGCTTTAATGCGATAATCCTGCTTAAGTTAATTGTGACAAAATTAGAAGTAAATTCAATATAACCAATATCAACGCCCTGGCTTTTTCGTTTATCGACTATTTTTTTATTAAAAATTAATTTTATTTTCACTTCATGATTACTATCTTGGCCATTAATTGTATAACAGTACTTACCATTCACTAGTTGAAGCTTATTGATCGGCAGGTTCGCTATTGAAACAATGTGCTTCATGCCTCCTGTTTTACTAAGCTTAGAAACAGATTTCACTTCTAAAGAGCCTTTCATCATCCAAAACTCCTTTTTTCCTCAAGTGTGATGGAGTAACTAAATTATCTTACTTTTCAATAAACTAACTCACATTCTTTATATCGGAAAAATAGAGTGGATTTTAACTAAATATTGGATAATTTCGCCTTAGCATTTGGAGAGGCTCTGGAATAAAAAGCGGAGAAGGAAATTTGCTATAACTAAAAGTTGGCCTCACGGTGTAAAAATTAAACGGAAGAATTCCGCTTAATTTGTAATCACCCCTTCATTTCCACATAAATAAGGGTGTGTTTTCCGCTTATTTAATCTGAATCATTAAATTTCGGCTTATTTTAAACAGTTAACCGGAATATCTCCACCTATTACGGCCTCAAAAGCGTCCGCTACATACAATAGCCGGAAATTCTCCGCTTATGAATTCCACGTCTTCACGAAAATCTGGCAATCAACCATTACAGAGCCAAAATACATCCTCCTTTAGTACTAAAACAGTTGTTAAATATTGTTAAAACCACTGATATGTTATAACATCTTGATAGATGTGTTTACTCCTAAAAAGGACAGCAAAGGAGGCGGTTTTCTGGAATGATTAAGGTAAATATCGACAGGGTGAGGGATTCGAGCGCAAGTCTCCATACCATTTCCTCTAAATTGGATCAGCTTGAATCACAGCTTTTCTCATTGAATTATGCTGTGGATTCAAGGATTAAAGCCCGTAAAGGGATTAACTCTTCTTTATGGCTAACTAACCGGCAGATTCGAGAATTGGAAACTAACGTAAAAGCACTTAAGTCTTTTATAAATGTTGCCACGCAAACGTATGAAAATGCGGAGAAAAATGTTGAGAAGCGAGCTCAACATATGTTGAAAAATGCCGGTGAAAAAGCGCAATCATTAGAAGTTTGCAAGATTCCTGGTAATGGAAAAACTCCTGATAAAGTCAAATCCACCAATGCAGTTCGCTGGGATCAAGGGCTGGCTGACTTTTTGACTCATAATGAAATCAATTTAATCCGTGATATGTTGGTCGAGTTGCCGTTATCTGGACTGCCTGCCTACTACCATCTGCCAAGGTTCATAGTTGACGGTAAGTACTTAAAGGTTTTAAACAGTGAGACGTACCATGGCGGACATGGTTTAGCACGAAGATATACAATTGAAAACATCAAAAACAACAAATACCCTCATGCAACGAAGCTATACAATATCTCTAAGTGGGTTAAAGGGATTAATGTAGTCGCGAAAGTGGCTCCTTGGCTTTCGGGTGGTGCTGAGGCATATAATGAACTGACTACTGAAAAGAAAATTTCTGTAGAAAGAAAGGTCAGCAATGCTGTGATAGCTGGCGGAGCCTCCGTTGGTGTTGGTGTTGCTGGTGCAAAAATCGGGGCAGCTGTCGGCACCTTTATCGCGCCGGGAGTCGGAACGGTTGCTGGCGCAGTCATTGGCGCCGGTGTAGGTGTCCTATCAGCTTATGTAGGGGACAAACTTCTCAAAGCTGAAATATGGGGCAGCGGAAAGAATAAGAAATCAACCTTGGGCGTTGTTCAGGACGTCGTTGGCGATGGTGTAGAAGCTGTCGGAAGTGCTGTAAAAGGAGCGGCCGAATGGGTAGGCGGTCTATTCAATTCCAAACCGAAGACTGGTGCGGTGTCACCTGGCTAGATGAGAAAAGGAGATCTTAGGATGACATTTGATTTATCAACAACTGATATTGGATTTTTATGCGTGATCATTGAGCAGCCATTTCCTCTTTTCATCGAAGACCCATTCGCTGACTATTCCCCTGAAAAAATGGAGAGAGAATGGATCAGCTTTTGCGAAGAATCCTTTTCAAAAGGATTTCTAAAATTGAATGAAGAAGGAAATCCATATATAACTGATCATTTAATGGAACACCTGGCAGGTATTTTCACAGCAGAACAAGTCATTTCAGTTATAGAAAATGAAGAAATACGAACCATTATCTATACTGGTGAAAACACCGAAAAGAATGTTGTCGTAAAGGTATATCCTGAACACTATTCCTTATCCCTCGTCACCTCTGAAGGCTTTCACAGTGAATTGCTATCTGTGGCCACCGACACGAACAATGAGATAAACCAACTCAATGAATTCCAATTAGAAGTATCTCTTGCTGACTTTGAAAAATTATTAGAAATTCTTTCTGAACAAGGGACGGATGCTCTTTTTACATACTGTGAAAATATGAATCTTCCTGCAAAATCAGTATCAACCATTTTATCTGCGGTTCACTCGCAAAATACCACAGTCTACTTAAAAGAGAACCTTCGTCATAGAGAAACGAAAATGACAGTAGCAGCAAATGATTCTGGTAAAATAAAAACAGCAACCACAGTCTATTCAGCTGCAGGTGACAAGGTTATATTAAGAGAGACCCAGTTAGGCAACTTGCCTCTGTTGTTAACTAGTTAGAGAGGGGAATACAATGAAAACGGTCAGAACTCAACCTGTCTACACAAACCCTAAAGAAATGCAAAAAAATATTAAGTTGGTAAATATAGCATTCTTTATCATAACTATGTTCATTTCACTAATTAATTTGCAGCATTTCTCTACCCTGCCAATTTGGATGAATATAAGTTTTATTATATTGCTAGTCTCTTCGGTTACACTTTTTGGCTATGGATTATCACTTTCCAAAAAGTACAAAACCTGGATTAAGGCTGGCCGCTATTTATTCTTTTACCTTATGGTCCTTAGCATTCAACTCTATCTAACATCAAGTGCGATGTATACGACCGGAGTCAGGGACGGACTGATCATTGAGGAAGGAAACTACTCCCAGTTAACCCTTCTCTTATATCTTGCAGGTGCTGTCATTGTCCTTATATTGTCTCTATTCATCTCATCCCCCAAACTAAGGAAATGGAAAAGCGGCAAGGCATATGTGTTCGGATCTTTTTTGGCTGTCGGGATTATCGCTCTGATGTTTGTAGCTTTAACACTAATAAAAGAAGCAGCCTTCGCCCATCCAGAATCCGTAAAACCTTCTTATCAGTTCTTTATGGGATCAGTATTTATCCTTTTCCCAGCTGCAGTCTTAGGAATGAGCATTTTACGCATTAAAAAGGAGAATCGTAATGATGGATAAATACTTGCCAATTGGCTCGGTAGTATTGCTTAATGGCGGATCAAAAAGAATCATGATTTACGGAAGGAAGCAAAAAGAATTAAACTCCGACAAAGTTTGGGATTATATCGCCTGCCTCTATCCAGAAGGGAACCTAAACGAAGAATATATGTACCTCTTCAACCATGACCAAATCGAAAAAGTTTTTTTCATCGGCTTCCAGGATGAAGAAGAAATTGAATTCGCGAATAAAAATCTGATATAACCGCAAAAAAAAGAAGCGAGGTTGCCCTCGCTTCTTTCTTTTGGTTTATTGAATCCAAGCTCCATCTGGACCTAGTTTATACTTACCGATTTTCGTATTGTAGGCCATCTTTCCGTTGCTGTAGAGGTAGTACCATTTGGTTCCTGATTTTACCCAGCCGGTTTGCATAACTCCGCTGCCAGAGAGGAAGTACCAGCTTGCGCCTTCTTTAATCCAGCCTGTCTTCATAACACCAGAGTCTGCAAGGAAATACCACTTGCCTGCGTCTTTGATCCAGCCCGTTTTCATTGCTCCGCTGTCTGCAAGGAAATACCACTTGCCGCCATCCTTGACCCAGCCTGTTTTCATTACTCCGCTGTCTGCAAGGAAGTACCACTTGCCGCCAGCCTTGATCCAGCCTGTTTTCATTGCTCCGCTGTCTGCAAGGAAGTACCATTTGCCGCCAGCCTTGATCCAGCGTGTTTTCATTGCTCCGCTGTCTGCAAGGAAGTACCACTTGCCTGCATCCTTAATCCAGCCTGTTTTCATCGCTCCGCTGTCTGCAAGGAAATACCACTTGCCGCCATCCTTGATCCAGCCAGTTGCCATTACGCCTTCGTCAGACAGGAAGTACCATTTGCCGCCATCTTGGACCCAGCCAGTAGCCATGACGCCATCAACATAATAGTACCAGTTGCCATCTTTTTGTACCCAGCCTGATAATGCTGGTTCTTCTTCTGATGGGCTGTCTGTCGCTTTACGATCGAGCTTGATGACGACTGTCGTCAGTGGGTCGATCGTGATGGTTGAATCCGTTAATTCTACACCAGATAGTTCAGCTACCGGCTTCACACCAGCTTCATCACTGTCGACAAGTACTTCTCCGCCAGCGAAGTTGTAATCGCCAAGCGTCAATGTGCGTGCTTTTGTATCAGCATTCACGAACACATAGTAGTTGCCAGTCTCGTCAGTCGATACGTTTTCGTATGCAATGACAAGGTCTGTATCTAGGATTTCAGGGATATCGAGCAATGTGACGTTTTGGTCAACCAATTCCGTTTCGCCAAGGCGGAACGCGTTTGTTGACTTTCTTAACTCGATCAAACCTTTTGTGAAGGCTTGTGTTGTCGTGTTCACTTCGTATTCTTCTTTGTTTGTTGCTTTTTCCCAATCGAACATATTGATTGCATCGGAAGAATCATATGAGTCATGGATGAAGTATCCGAATGACTGTCCTTGTGCATCCTTCAGTTCGTGGTACTTCTGTTCAGGAACTCCTTCGCCTTTCCACTGCTTCGTTCTGCCATACTCCTGGCCAGCGTGAAGGAATGCTGTTCCCTGGGATGTTAAAATAATCGAGTTTCCAATGCGGATTCGCTTATGGATTTCCAACTCATTTTCAGCTACTGACGGATCCTTCTTGATCGATTGGGCAATAACATCGTGAAGCGGCAGGTTATCATGCGCCGCGATGTACTGGACCATATCGCCTGGATCGTCCCAAGCTGTATTGCCTGGCTGACCTTTGATGTTCTTGAAGATGGTGTTGATGTCTCTTGCTCCGCCTGTGATGAAACGAGGTTCACCTTCAGAACCGAAGCCTGACTTCAATTCGTTACGGATTTCGTCAGAGAATACACCAACGTCATCAGTTTTGTCCATCCAATCCTGATCAGCACCCATGCCCGCCAATTCTGGCTCAGCGATGTGGCCTGCGAATGTTCTCCAGCCTTCACCGATGAACAATGCATCAGGATTTACTTCCGCTGCTGCATCATAAGCGTTTTGAACAGATGGATAAGTTGCGTCACCCATCATATCGAAGCGCATACCGTCAATCTTGTATTCTTCGAACCAGTATTTCACTGAATCTACCATCAGCTTTTCAGCCATTGTATGGCTTGTTGCCAGGTTGTTTCCGAAGCCGCCAAGGAAGTTACCTTGAGCGTCCTGGAACGCATAGTAGTTAGGAACGATATCATTCAGCTGGCTTGCTTTTGCCATATGAGTGTAAACAACGTCAAGGACGACACCCATTCCAGCATCATGGATTGCATCGATCATTTCTTTCAGTTCTTTTACACGTTGTTCAGGTTTCGTTGGGTCAAGTGAGTAGGCTCCATCCGGCGAGAAGTAGCTGTGCGGGTCATAGCCCCAGTTATACTCATTGCCGCCTGCAGAGTAGTCAAGCTCTCTTTGGCCCATCTTCGTTTCGTCGCCATAATACCAAGCCATAACAGGAAGCAATTGGACATGTGTTACGCCAAGAGACTTAATGTAATCAAGCTTGTCAGCAAACGCTTCATAAGAACCCCATCTTGCGTTCAAATCACCTTCAATTGAAGGATCGGAAGTGAAGTCACGTACATGGACCTCGTAGATGACTGCATCTTCACGCTTTTTATAGCCATCGATTTTTGCGTGGCTGAATCCTTCAGGGTCTGTATCGCTAAGGTCAACGATCGCTGCCTTACCAACAGTGTCACCATCTGGACCAGCTTCGCCTTCCGTATTCACTGTGAAAGCTGCCATAGATTTTGCATAAGGGTCAAGAACCTGACGAGTCACTCCATCATTTGTAACATCATACTGGTAAAAATAACCCTCAAGATCAGTAACGCTGAGGTCTTCAGGAGCTACGACAACAGACCAGACTCCTTTGTCGCCCTTCACCAATTCAATGCTGCCAATTTTTTCAGCTGCATCGTCTTTATTGAAGAAGTTTGCCACAACCTTGCTTGCTTTTGGAGCCCAAAGCTTCAATGTTGCTCCGCCATCCTTGTAAGTTGCACCAAGGTCATTTCCTTCATAGGCATACATATCATCAAGCATTCTCCAGCCTGAAGCAGCTGAAACCGTTCTGCCTGCATATGTTACGGACAATGGAAGCTTGTCTAAAGCAAATTGTGCTGTAACTTTTACAGAAGTAGCACCAGTGATTTCGGCACCGTCGATTGTCACGTCAGCACCATCTGCATCTTTGATTGCAAGAGCTTCTTTTAGAGAATCGGCTGTTAGACCGTCAGTCATCGTGAAGCCTAATAGAATCGTCTTTTCATTGAGAACTTCTGCAGATACAAGACCTGTCGCCTGTTCCCAGTATGGAGAAACATAGACATTGTCATCGCCCTGCTTTACCCATACGTGATTGTATTTGTCCAGGAGGTTGAAGGTTTTATTCTCTCCATCCTTATCTCCCGTAGACTTGTTTAGCGTGATCATGCCGATTTCTTTTGCATTTTCCTTCAACTGGATATCAACATAAGCACCGTAACGATCAGTTTCCGAGAATGATGCTGCACCAGTAGGCCATCCATCAGATGGTGCTGCAACATCGCCCCAGTTCCAAAGCCCAAAGTTTTCATAGTCAGCATTGTCACGTACATAGTGAACGCGGACTGTGTTTTCAGGCAGGTTGACTGGTTCGTATTTATAAACCTTGTCATCGCCTTGCTTGATAAAAATTTCATTCATATCAGGTGAAGTGATTGTAAAGCCTTTGTCTCCGCCGTCCTTACCAGCGTCACCTTTTGTTACGTCCATAACGAGGAAGCCAATGTTCTTCGCGCCCTCGATAAGTTCTACATCGATATAAGCGCCATAGCTGTCTTTCTTTTCAAACATTGTAGCGCCAGTCGGCCAGCCTGCAGATGGGGATGCAACATCGTTCCACAGCCATGCACCGAAGTTTTCATAGTTGTTGTCATCGCGCTTGTAGTGGATGCGGACATGGTTTTCAGGGATCGGGTCTACATTTCCATCTCCGCCGCCATCTTCAGTACCTGCAGCTTCAGCAGCCGTAATCGCTCCATTTTCAACTGTCAGTAACACAGTACCGCCATCAGCTTTTGCAGGAATTGTTAAAACAACTTCCCCTGCTTCTGAAGCAGTGTAAGTTTTGCTAGAGTAATGGTCTGTAATAACCGCTCCGGCATCAACTGTCAATTTCACATCTTTTGCTGCGTCTGCAACGTTCAAGCCGACATATGCAGCTTCATTTCCATATGTTCTAGCAAAAACCATGAACTTATCAGCGTCTGTACCGCCGATTGTCTTGCGTTCACCTTTAGCGAAAACTTTAGAGTGATCGCCGCGGAAGTTCAGGATTTTCTTGTAGTGATCAAGAATGCCGTTGCCTTCTACCTGATCCCAGGCAAGGTCATAACGGTTATCGTATTGCGGATAGTTATTGGCTCCTGTTTGGCCAAGCTCTTCACCGTAATAAATGACTGGCTGGCCTTTTGCTGTTGCCTGCAGGGAAGCAGCAATCTTCAGCTTGCCTTCGTCATTGCCTACAGCATGCAGGAATCCGTCTTCATCATGGCTTCCAAGGAACTGGCCAAGTGTAGCGGTGTTGTCGATTTTTCCGTTGCGCGAAATTAACGCATCGTTTGCTGCTTTAAGCTTTCCATTCGCAAAGTTTTTCGCGATATTTTTAAAATCAAAGTCGAGAAGTGAGTCCATCATTCCTGTTTCAAGGTATCCAGAGTCGTTTCCTGCACTTGCTCCCCAAGTTTCGCCGATCATCTTATGTTCCGGCATTTTTTCAGTGATTGCGTTCTTGAACGCCATCCATGTTGCATCTTCAACGTGCTTGACTGTGTCGACACGGAAGTAGTCGATTGTGTTGCCTTTTGCAGTTGTAGCTTTGTCGATCCAGTCTGTCTGCCAATCAATGATTGTCTGGCGGACTTCAGGGTCTTCTGTCTTAAAGTCAGGAAGATTAGCTAGTTCTCCGCGGACTTCATCCGAGCCGACATTGCTGCCCTGGCGAAGCAGGCTGCTGAAAGTAGCGCGCTCTTCATCTGTCGGGAAGCCGGCAGGAGGATTTTCAATAGAACCGTCAATATCTTTCAAGCCATAACCTGTATGGTTAAGAACCACATCGACCATGATTTTAATGCCGCGCTCGTGTGCAGCGTCAATCAGGTTGTGGAAATCTTCCATAGAACCGAAGTGAGGGTTCAAGTTGCCAAAATTACTAGCCCAATAGCCATGGTATGCATAGTAAGAGTGGCCCTCTTCATTGTCGTAACGTACATCATGCTTGATGTTTTCTACAATCGGGCTGATCCAGATTGTGTTGACACCTAGATCATCGAGGTAATCTAATTTCTCTGTGATTCCTTTAAAGTCACCGCCCTGATACGTGCCGCGGTCATTTTTTGCATCGTAGTTCTGGTTGTAAGGATCGTTGTTCGTTTCATCACCGTCAAAGAAACGGTCAGTCAGCATGAAGTAAATGATCGACTCATCCCAGTCAAAATCATTTGCGCCGACAGCTTGTCTTGTTTTAACTTCTACAGTAGCAGTACCGTTGTAAGGGTTCCCAAAAGAGTCAACAACAGTTAACGGAATTTCTTTAGTTCCAGCTGTTACATTGTCATCCACTGCAATGGTTACTTCTTTTAATGCAGGGTCGATTTCCAGCTGCTTGGATCCGCCAAGCGCCGAAACGTCAGCTGTAATTTTGCTGAGGGTTAATCCATCAGTCATTCCTTGTACATCAAGAGATAATACTGCGTTCTGGTTGTAATCGATCGCAGCTGGTGCGACTGTGCCTGAAACAGTCAGCTCGCCCTTTTGGAAGACGATTTCTGAAGATGGATTGTATGGATCCTGAACTTCAGTCGTAGTGCCGTCCTTCATGGTTACAACATAAGTGTAAGCAGTTGTTCCATTAGGGATGTTTTCGTAAGTAGCTGTGAATCTCTCATTCTCAGACTCATACGTCATTGGAATGATTTCATCATTAAACTTCAATTCTACTTTTTCAATCGTGTCCATCGCGTCAGTAGCGAAAAGTTCCTTGTCACGATAGAAGAAAGTCGCATTTCCCTGGTTAATTACTGGGCCAGATCCGTCAGGGACGATTCGCATTTGCTCAACGCCGCTTGTGATGAAGGCCTTAGTGATAGAGTCATTTTTGTTGACCGGGATAATACGGTCTTTATCAAACTCTTTTACCGCAGTTGCCCAATCATCAGTGCTGCGGATTACAAGTCCGATATTAGCGGTTTCAGGTGCAACTGCAATATCAGCTGTTGCCATTCCGTTTTCATAAGACTGAAAATCAATCTGATCATTTTGTCTGCCAGTATTCCAAACCCAAATATTCCAGCCGTCATACTGCTGATCTTCACGAATGTAATGAACACGGACTGTGCGGTCAGTCGACTCAACAGCAGTGCCAGTATCTTCTGCAAATGCTTGAGGAGCTGGCACAAAAGGAAGCCATAGGCTCAACAGCATGATTGCAGTCATGAAGATCGAGAAATTACGCTTAGTGTTCTTTCTCATTAACATTTCTTCCCCCTTTTTATAATGTTTGCAGAGTGATAGAGAAGAGTTATTGTAGAAACTCTGATCCATGACTCTGCTGAATGAAATCGTTTGCACAAATCGACAAAAAAATATTCGAATTTATGCAAACGCTTGCAACAAGTTTTCCTCTCAATATTACAATAGATTCAAAGAAACTTCAATTCATTAAAGCAAAAAGAATCTACTGAAAATTTAAAATGTGAGAGAAATGTGAAGAGTGGATAGCACCTATGGACGGCGCAGCAAGTCCCTGTACCTATCCCTATTTAGTACGAAAAGGTGTTCAAGATACATCTGCAGGATTATTTATTCCCAAAATCTAAAAAAACTTCATTCATAGGATGAAAGACTCAAAAAAAATATGTATTTTATTTAAATAAAATTGTATATTTATCTCACAGGGGGTAATTTATGGAAAAAATTACACGATCAGCTAGATATGTAGATTTGGACTGGATCAAGGTACTGGCCACGCTGCTCGTCTTCCTTTATCACTGTTCGATGTTTTTCAATTCGTTCGATTGGCACATTAAAAACAATTCCATTGATCAAACATATATCGAGTTTTTCTCGCTCTTGTTGGGAAACTGGATCATGCCTATTTTCTTTGTATTGTCAGGAATGGCTACTTACTATGCTTTGAATAGAAGGAATTCGAAAAGCTTTATAAAAGAAAGATTTTTACG
The DNA here is from genome assembly GCF_020422885.1 of Mesobacillus sp. S13. Classification (NCBI taxonomy): domain Bacteria; kingdom Bacillati; phylum Bacillota; class Bacilli; order Caryophanales; family Bacillaceae; genus Mesobacillus; species Mesobacillus sp. S13. The sequence continues at coordinate 4,430,602 of NZ_CP084622.1, forward strand.
GCTTGGGCTGCCCTTACTGTTGGGGGTTTTCCTGTTATCACCTCCCCAGGTGTACATAGAAAGAATCACGAACCATCAATTTGAAGGCTCATTCCTGGAGTTCTTCCCTCATTATTTTGAGGGACTCTATCTGGAAATTGGCGGTACCGGGAACTTCGCATTCTTCGGACATCACCTGTGGTATCTTTTAATGTTACTGCTATTCTCGGTTATTACATTGCCTTTTTTCATAAAAACCAAAGGTATAGAGATTGGTAAGGAATTTAGTATCCGCCATTATTTATTCATTCCTATCCCTCTATCAATCGCCGCTTTGACAGTCAACAATGTCGTAAATTTAGCAAGCTGGGGAATCATCTTTTATCTATTTTTATATGTTTTTGGATTCTATTTTTTCGCTCGAGGATCATTAAGGCCGTTTGTCCGTAAAATAGGACCTCTAGCTGGTGCTTTAAGTATACTGAGTACCGCTGCCTATATATCCTGGGTATTTCTCTATGGCTTTCCTATGGAGATATCATTGGGATGGGCAGTATTCATGATCATCCGTGTCCTATTGGTATGGAACATGATCTTCTTTATCCTATACCTGGGCGATCAGTATCTGAACGTTTCCAACCAGGCATTGAAATATACCAGTGAAGCCTCCATGCCGTTTTACGTACTTCATCAACCTGTCATCATCATATTGGGGTTTTTCATCTATAATCTGGATTGGCCTGTTCCTGTAAAACTGATAATTCTGATATCAGCAGCATTTCTAGTGATTATGGGTTTATACGAGTTGATCATTCGACGAGTTAATATTCTAAGGGTTGTATTTGGGCTAAAAGCAAGCCGTCCTGGTGAAGGGTCTCTTGTACTAAATAATACAGGGACATACCGCCGTAAAATATAGGGAGTAAGAAATACAAAAATATATATTATCAAAGTGAGGTCAATTACATGCAGTGGTATTTAGAGGCAATAAAGAATTACGCTAATTTTAAAGGCAGAGCGAGACGGAAAGAATACTGGTTGTTTAATTTATTTCACATTCTTATAATGGGTACACTCTACCTTGCAGGATCCGCTATGGAGTCACTTCTTTTGTTTGTAGTCATATTAATTTATTATTTCTTAACGTTAATTCCATACCTTTCTGTCACCGTTCGCAGACTGCACGATATCGGATACAGCGGCTGGATGTACTTAGTTAATTTCATACCGTTGGTCGGGGGGATTATCCTACTAGTATTCACTTGTTTGGATAGCGACGCAAATGAAAACAAGTATGGGGCGAATCCTAAAATTTCAATTAATCAATCCGCTTAACTTGTCTATTACAGCTTAGAAACTTTCTGTACAGCTTCTGCTGAGGCAGAATTGAAAAATAAGAATCCAGAATGACTATCTTATTTGATGGTCATTTTTTTATTTCTAGACAATTGGATGCCTAATCATATTTGAAAATACTTTAAAGCCTGTTTGACAGAAGTAATTTCTGAAGATTGGGATGTTTGTTATGACCTTCTAATTTTTTTGACGCAAAACCGTCCCTTCAACGTTCCAACTCCAGAGCGATACCACTTTTACAACAAAAAAAGAAGCATAAAGCCACGCTTACGCTCCTCACCTTTATTTCTAGTGCCGGATAAGAAAAGAGATCTTCAACATATCCCCACTCCACGCTTTCTTACTTTTTTCCTGCTATTATTTTCAGCACTGTATGTTACTTAGGACCCGTTCTATGATCAAAATTAATTATTTGCTTTATTAATCTCTTTTTTTTCTAAGTATTTAATATAAACCGCATTAATTAGCAATAGACTAACTGAAATTAGAGCGACCTTAGTCCCTAAGGTGAATGAGAGCATAGCTAATATAAGAGCTCCAAATACCAATATTTTACTTAATAATGTTTTAATTTTTAACTCCCCCTTTTTTTACAATATACCATATTAACTGAAATTTATTTTATCAATTTTTTCCAGTATAATAAGCATTTTCCCAACCTCTTAATACGTTCAGCCATCAACTATTCAGTTAATATTTAACAATAGTATTTACACTTTAAGATAAATTCACTACTATTTACCAATAAATTCTCAAAAACTTTCCCAACTGGTAAGCTATTTATTTACTAAATTACTTGATATATGATTTAGTAGCACCACAAAAAAACCATATATTAGGAGGAAGAAATGAAAAAAGGTCTAGTTTTATTATTATCGTTGCTTATGTTTATGGTCCCAACACTTGTATCGGCTGCTCCAAATTCAACTGCCGAAGAAAACAAAAGAACAGAAACTGTAACTTATGATGGCATACAGTATACTATTAGTACTGTACAAACAGGAGTTATAAAAAAGATTATTGTTTCAGATGCGGAACTAAAAGATGTTGCTGTTTTAATTGAAAACACACAAACCGGTCAAAAGACACTAAATGGAGAAAAGATAGATTTTAATATGGAAGAACCCTTACATAACACACCTCAAGATGGTGATGTATCTGCAAATTTAGTTCCAGCTCCTGAAACAGGAACAACTTGGAGTTATTACACTACTATATCAAATAGTGTTAATCTCTTAACTAGCGGTACAGCTCTTATAGGAGCACTTATTACTATCGTAAAAGCAGCATCTAACGCTGCCGGTACAGATAGCATTTTGTCTACATCAGCTGCTATCTCACTTGCAATAGCGTTTCTGTCGGGGGTTAGCTCTAGTATCTCAACTGTTACCTCAAAAATCATTTTGTATAGAAGATGGTATCCAGCAGCTAGCGACTATGTATACCAATTCAATAACTACTTTTACTATAACGGACGTTCTTTAGGCGGATTCACTTGGAACGCTGGATATGGATGGTAGGAAAATCTGATATTTTCTAATGCAGTAACTCTACCGGAAATTAAGCCATTGAATTACTGGGCAACCGACAAATTTCGGGTGGTGACAGGCACCATAACAAAGGGCAAGTTGAGCAATTTTAAAAGCTCAACCTGCCCTTTTCGTCTTCTGCGCAAAATGGTGTGGGTGTTCATGGTGTACACTACCATTCCTACTCCTCATCTTGTGTCCCGATACTAATCAGCAGGTTAGTAAAAAATGCTGCTCGTTCTGGGATTTGGCTGATGATGATGTGTTCGTTTCTTGCATGGATTCCGTCTCCAATGGTGCCGAGACCATCCAAGGTTGGGACTCCCATATTGGCTGTGAGGTTTCCGTCGCTCCCTCCTCCAACCGATGCTTCTTTTAACTTGAAGCCTTCTTCTTTTGCTGCTTCTTTAGCGGTTTGGAATAGGTTTTTGGTATCTTGATTTCGTTCCATCGGCGGGCGGGAGATTCCCCCTCGAACGTCGATACTTGTTCCCTCTGTGAAGGGTGTCAGTCCACATATTACTTCATCAATATTTTCTTGTTCTTCACTGGTTTTCGCCCGGACATCGATGCCAATCTCTTCATGGTCAGCCACGACATTGAGCTTGCCTCCGCCTTTAACAAATCCAACATTGACGGTGGTTCCAGCCTCGTAATCGGTTAATGACTCTAAAAAACCGATGACCTTGGCAGCCTCTTGAATAGCACTTGCTCCTTCATGATGGTTATTTCCAGCGTGGGCCGCCTTGCCTGTAATATCAATATAATAACGCGCTGAACCCTTTCTTGCCGTTTTCAAAGCACCCGTCTTAACAACGGGGGGTTCAGTAACCAACGCATAATCGCAATCCTTCGCTATTTCTTCAATGACATAGCGCGATGTCGGACTGCTCACCTCTTCTTCACTGGTAAAAAGGAACACAATTTTCTTTGAAAACGGGATATTCAGTTCCTTGATGGCTTTTATTGCCCAAATCGCTTGTACCAAGCCACCCTTCATATCCAGGATGCCAGGCCCATAGGCACGATCGCCTTCGATTTTAAACTCTAAGTCCCCAGGCTCCCAAACCGTATCAAAATGGGAAAGGATTAAGATGGTTTCGTCTCCTTCCCCGAATTCAAATTTCAGATGATTTCCGTATTTCTCTTCTTCCAACACTTTTGCCCGTTTACCATAATAGCGATATAAAAGCTCCTGAATCCTCTCTCCGCACTGGTCGACGAGTTTTTTATTCATTGATGAAGAATCACATTCGACCAGAAACTTGATATCATCTAAAATCTCATGCAAATGGGCCTCCATAAACTGCCTTATGGAATCCATTACTATCACGCTGCTTTCTAGTGTATTTGATAAATCCTGCACATGATTCATGTAGTCCCAGATTATTACGATTGTACTATTATAACATTTATATTATTCGTTTTAACCTGGCATGATAGGCTTTCCACTCGTAATGGAAATGGTTGCATAATCCACATTTATAGCGTGACCACTATGGTTAATAAGCAGTGTATCTTCATCTGTGCTTAGGACAAGTAAGTTATAGCAGCCAAAACCTGACCCTCCCCCTAGCAACGAAAGTCCCAAAAGCCTTTTCCTTTGCATTGGACTAAAAATGTTTGTTAACCTAAATAATGTACTGAATTATCTAAAAATATTTGGAGGGGTTGGATGAAAAAAATAAAGATATTTGGCTTTTTAATGATGGCAGTGATGCTGGTCTTGGCTGCATGCGGATCGGACGATACGGCAAACAGCGGCGGGGATGAAGGCGGTGGTAAAACATACACTGTTGGTACGGATACGACTTATCCTCCGTTCGAATTTGAAGAGGGCGGCAAATATAAAGGAATCGATATCGATATCATCAATGCCATTGCGGAAGAAGAAGGCTTTGAGATCGAACTGAAGCCAATGGACTTCGGGGGCATCATTCCTGCGATCCTTGCTGATCAGCTGGACGTAGCCATTGCTGGCATGAGCATTACGGATGACAGAAAAGAAAAAGTAGATTTTTCAGATCCATACTTTGATGCCGGATTAACACTTGTTGTTTCAGAAGATAACAACGACATTACCAGCGTTGATGACTTAGAAGGTAAAGTTGTCGCCGTTAAGAATGGTACAACAGGTGCTGACCATGCCGAGAAAATTAAAGATGAATATGGCATTAAAGAAGTACGCCAATTCAATGACAGCCCATCGATGTTCCAGGAAGTTGCAAACGGGAACGCAGATGTATTGATTGAAGACTACCCGGTTATCGCGTATGCGATTAAAACAAGCAACCTTGACCTGAAGACCGTCGGGGACCGCCTGAATGGCGACCAGTACGGCATCGCTGTAAAAAAAGGCGAGAACCAGGAGCTGCTTGAAAAAATCAACAGCGGCCTGAAAAAAATCAAGGACAACGGCAAGTACGACGAAATCTTGAACACTTATCTTGAAGAGTAGGAATTTTCTCAGCGCGCTCCCGAAAAGCGCGCTGTCTTTTTCTAAAAATTGAAAGGAGCTAGAATATGGAGATTTTCCAGGAAGCCCTCCCCGTCTTGTGGGCAGGGATAAAACTGACAGCATATATAACTCTTATCGGCTTGCTGTTTGGGTTCATCATCGGTTTAATTACAGCACTATTCCGCCTTTCACCGATTCCGCCTTTACGGTGGATCGCCATTTGGTTCATTAACTTTGTACGCGGAACGCCTTTCCTCGTTCAATTATTCTTTATATATTTCGGAATGAATTCACTGCCCTTCATTTCGCTTCAACCAGTAACAGCTGGTATCGTTGGGATTGCCATCAATGCAGGTGCCTATATAGCGGAAATTGTCCGAGCCGGCATCCAGTCCATCGACAAAGGACAGACGGAAGCTGCACGAACACTGGGGCTGACGAGTGCGCAGACGATGCGGTATATCATCCTGCCGCAGGCTTTAAGAAGGATGCTGCCGACATTCGTGAACCAGGCAATCATCAGCCTGAAGGACACCTCACTCCTGTCCGTCATCGGCATCGCTGAACTGACACAAAGAGGGCAAGTCGTCGTGTCGGCAACCTATGAGCCTTTTAAAGTATGGGGTATGGTCGCTCTCATGTATTTCATCCTGATTTACTTGCTGACCAAACTCGGTGACTTCATAGAGAGGAGGTATGAACTGCGATGAGTGTGATCCAGGTTAATAATCTTAAAAAATCTTTTGGGCAACTCGAAGTCTTAAAAGATATCAGTACAGAGGTGAAAGAGCAGGAAGTGGTGTGTGTCGTAGGTCCCTCCGGCTCTGGTAAAAGTACCTTTCTGCGATGCTTGAATAGACTCGAGGATATCACAGATGGCCATGTCATCGTGAATGGAAATGATATCACCGACCCGAAAATCAACATCAATAAAATTCGCCAGGAAGTAGGGATGGTGTTCCAGCACTTCAATCTCTTCCCTCATAAAACCGTGCTGCAAAACATTACGCTCGCACCGGTCAAAGCAAAGGGTGTCGACAAAGAGGCTGCGAAACAGACAGCCCTCGAACTGCTCAGAAAAGTAGGCCTTGAGGAAAAAGCAGACAGCTATCCCGGAGAACTATCCGGCGGACAAAAGCAGCGTGTCGCCATCGCCAGGGCACTTGCCATGGAACCAAAGGTCATGCTGTTTGATGAACCGACTTCCGCGCTCGACCCCGAGATGATCGGAGAAGTCCTCGAGGTTATGAAAGACCTCGCCCGCGAAGGCATGACAATGGTCGTCGTGACTCACGAAATGGGCTTTGCCCGTGAAGTCGGCGACCGCGTCATCTTCATGGATGGCGGTTATATCGTTGAAGAGGATGTACCGGGAGAATTGTTTGGTAATCCTAAACATGAACGTACGAAGGCTTTTCTGGGGAAAGTTTTATAATTAGGACTGTGAAGAATGGACGTTTCATGCTTCTTCACATGTCCCTCCTCTTTCAATACAAAAGCGGTTACTACTTTTCTTTCAATATGTTTGTCAACAAATCTCCTAGTTTATTTAATTTCGAGATTGAAATTTTGTCATCGCACCGAAGCTGTCGTTGACGGCTTTACATTGAACTTCGAGTGTGATTTTCTTATTCCTTTAATCCAAATGGATATCTATACGATTTAAAGCACTTTATTTGAGACACCAAACAAAAACTCCATTTCTAGAAGAAGCCTAGAAATGGAGTTTGCTTTTTTTGGAGTATACGCTCTTTCAATGGTCTCGTACCGTCACATCGTCTCTTAAATATTTAATTTCTCACCAGACTATCACTTTTCTTTATCGCTTGTTTAAACCTCGAAACGACATGCTTAACGGAAAACCCACTTTCTTCTAAAAGCTTATCCGCTGGACCTGATGCGCCAAACTCATCAATGGTAATGGTTTCTCCATGAGCTCCGATATATTCTCTCCAACCAAGGGAAGATCCTAATTCGATTGCTACACGAGCTGATACATGGCTTGGTAGCACGCTTTCTTTGTATTCACTTGATTGTTTTTGGAATAAATCCCAGCTTGGCATGCTTATAACAGAAACGTGGATGCCTTCGTTTGCAAGTTCAGTTTGTGCTTCTAGGGCTAGAGCAACTTCAGAGCCTGTTGCCAGCAATAGACCTGCAACTTCACCTTTCGCTTCAGAAACGACATACGCTCCTTTTTTCACACCAACAAATACTTCTTCTTGATCCAACCAAAGTGTTGGCAAGTCTTGGCGGGTTAAAACCAGCGCAGTTGGATGGTCCTGGCTTTCAAGTGCTAAACGCCATGCAGCCACTGTTTCTTTCGCCTCTGCCGGTCTGATGACTGACAAACCAGGCATTGCGCGTAAAGATGCCAACTGTTCTACTGGTTGGTGTGTTGGGCCATCCTCCCCGACCGCAATGCTATCGTGTGTAAATACATAAGTGACAGGCAACTTCATCAATGCAGCAAGTCGAATCGCTGGGCGGAGGTAATCTGAGAATACAAAGAATGTAGCCCCAAATACTTTTACGCCCCCATGAAGGGCCATTCCGTTAAGTGCAGCACCCATAGCAAATTCTCGTACACCAAACCAGATATTTCGTGCGGCATACCCATCTAGACCAAAGTCCTTTTCAGCTGAAAGCATCGTTTTATTGGAGCTAGCGAGATCGGCTGAGCCTCCAATAAGTTGTGGAAAGACCTTTGCTGCCGCATTCAACGTTTGACCAGATGATGATCTTGTTGCAAGTTTTTCCCCAGGAACGAATTCAGGAAGAGCCTCTTGCCAATTGTTAGGCAGGTCCCCTTTTACAGCGGTTTCCAATTGGGAAGCAAGTACTGGGTAAGCTGCTTTATAAGCAATGAACTGTTCATCCCAGGCTAGTTCTTTTGCTTTCCCTTCTTCAAGCAAGCTACTAAAATGAAGCTTTACTTCTTCAGGAATATAAAATGGTTCTTCATATTCCCAACCGTAAACTTCTTTTGTTAACTTAATTTCCGTTTCCCCAAGGGGTGCGCCGTGACTAGCTGAAGAACCAGCTTTATTTGGGGACCCGTAACCGATGGTTGTTTTTAATTCAATTAGTGTCGGACGCTCTTGGTCCGCTTTTGCCTCTTGTAAGGCCTTTTGTATGGCAACAACATCGTTCCCATCTTCCACTCGAAGAACCTGCCAACCATGAGCCTTGAATCGACCTTGAACATTTTCAGAGAAAGATTGACTTAACTCTCCATCCAAGGAAATATCATTCGAATCATACAATACAATTAGTCTTCCTAATTTCAAGTGGCCAGCAAGAGAAGCTGCTTCTGCAGAAACGCCTTCCATTAAATCACCGTCTCCGCAAAGACTATAGGAATAATGGTCAATTATTTGAAAGTCCTCTCGATTATAAGTCTCAGCAAGATGTCGTTCGGCCATTGCCATTCCAACAGCCATCGCGATTCCTTGACCCAGCGGACCTGTGGTAGCCTCAACACCATCCGTGTGTCTGAATTCAGGGTGCCCTGGTGTTTTACTTCCAAACTGCCGGAAGCTTTTTAAATCTTCCATTGAAACATCATAACCAAATAAATGAAGCAAGCTATAAAGAAGAGCAGATCCATGACCGGCAGATAAAATAAACCTGTCACGGTTAAGCCAACCAGGATTAACAGGATTAAAGTTCATTTCTTTCGCCCATAATGTATAGGCCATAGGCGCTGCGCCCATTGGTAAGCCTGGATGTCCGGAGTTTGCCTTCTGAATCATATCCATGCTCAACGTACGTATCGTATTAATTGCTTGTAAACTTATTGGATCCATTCATAAAATCCCCTTTACTATATAGGCAATCTTAAAATTTGAGCGTTTCAACAAGTTGGATAATGATTCGGCAGAACAAATATCCCGCCAGCACCATCCAGACTTTCTTCTTATAAGACTAAGCAGAGCGTCAATAGAACAGCAACCACAGAGATTTTACTTTGACGAAAAGTTATTCTCATAATCAGTGATTTTTACTACACGTCTCTCATGACGACCGCCCTCATATTCTGTTTCTAGCCAAACCTTTACCACTTCTCTCGCAAGACCGTGACCAATGACCCTTTGTCCCATTGCCAGGACATTGCTGTTGTTATGCAAGCGAGTATATTTAGCACTGAAGGTATCGTGTGCAAGTGCACAACGAATCCCTCTCACTTTATTTGCCATAATGGACATGCCAATTCCAGTTCCACATATCAGGATACCTTTATCTACAGACTTGTTGGCCACTTGTTCACACACTTTTATAGCATAGTCAGGATAGTCGACTCTCTCTTCTGTATATGCACCCAAATCTTGATATTCAATACCCAGCTCTTCAAGTTCCTTCTTAATCTCTTCTTTCATTGGTAATGCAGTATGATCACATGCAATAGCAACCTTCATATTCAATGTCCTCCCAATAGTGGTTAATCGATTAACCATTAAACAGTAGTATAATCAATAGTCTACTGTGTCTTTTTCAAAAAGTTAAACACTGGTTGAGTTCCTGCTAACTAATGTTACTGGCAGCTTAATAACATCATTTGTATGGATATTAAGTTCGATTCGGTTGATCAAATTTTCAGCTGCTTTCTGGCCCATCGCTTCTTTATCCTGATGAATTGAAGAGACAGAAGAGTATTTAGCTAAATTGATATTATCGAAACCTATAATTTTTACCTCTTCAGGAATCTTAATTCCATTCTCTTCTAACGCCAGTTTCGCCCCGAAAGCTAACCAATCAGTGGTGGCAAAAACTCCATCAAAATCGAAGTTCCCATTTTTAATTAACTCTTGGACAGCCTTTTTGCCTTGTTCAATTCCAACCTCTACATTTAGAACTTGTTCTTCTTCGTTAAACGGAATTTTCTTCTCTTTTAACGCAGACTTAAAACCTTTTTGCCGCTCCAATGTAGGGTGACCTACACGGTAATCCCTTATTAGCAGGATCTTTTTGCATCCCTTTTCAATCAATTCACTTGCGGCAAGATAGCCACCCTGAAAATTATCAGAGGTAATGAAGGCTGCATTATGAGCCATCGGCTTTCTGTCAATACAAACGACTGGCAAATTGGTTTCAACATTGAATAGTTCATCACTACCTATAAGGTGAATTAAACCGTCAACACCCTTTAACTCTAGCTCTTTTATATACTGTAGCTCTTTTTCTCCATTTTCATCTGTATTACAGATAAATACAGAATATCCTTTAGGTCCACAATATTTTTCAATCGCTAATACAATTTGTGCAAAAAATTCATTTGTAATATCAGGTACAATTACGCCGATTGTCTTAGATCGTCTTGTTCTCAGACTCTTGGCGACAGCATTTGGCCGATAATCATATTCCTGAACAACATCAAGAATTTTCTTTCTTGTTTCTTCCGAATAACGCCCAGTATTGTTTAGCACTTTTGAGACAGTAGCCGTTGAAACCCCTGTTAATTCCGCTATTTCCTTTATTGTTAGCTTCTTCATTTAACATCTTCCAACTTTCTATTTGTCTACAAAAAAGTATAACACAACTATGCTTCCTTTTATGAATACTTAGATAACAGCAATTGAAGCTGTAAACCAGTTTGTCCTTATTAAACCTGTTACCTTGTGGAGATTGATTTTCCAATATAATTGTCATATAGATTCGCTGCTGCACCTAAGACGCCTGCAGCATTTGTATCTTCTGCATATTCAATCACAAGCCCATTGGCTGGATAAGGTTTTCTGCAATAGCGGATGATCTCATTTTCTAATTGGCTTTTCGGAAAATCCTTCATACCAACTACTCCTCCGCCAATCATTACTAAATGTGGGTCGAAGATGTTGATCTCTGTTGCAATTGGCACAGCAAGGGATTTAATAAATTTAACAATATGCTCACTATTAGCGTATTTTGTAAAAACATCCTCAAATGTTACATCTGAAAAATATTCTTGATGAAGAAGTACCAATGTCTTACCCGAAGCATAGGTTTCAATACATCCTGTATTGCCACATTGACAAACAGCTTCGTCTCCTAAAACCGGGATATGGCCAAGTTCACCAGCCGCTCCATTTTTCCCATCTAGAAACCTATTATTTATATAGATAGAGTTTCCAAATCCTGTCCCAATGTAAAATCCAAGGACAATTTCATCATCTAATACGTTTCGTTGTGATATTTCATAATGAAGCAAATGATTCACATCATTTTCTATGACAACTGGAACTCGAAAATAATCCTGGATAGGATCTGCGATATTTATATCATTAATGTTTAAGTTTGTTGTAGCTAGTACTCTTTTCTTGTCTTTGCTGACTACGGATGGAAATCCCATTCCAATTCCTAATACATCACTGTTTCCTAGGTTTGCCTGAATAAATCCATCTAGAAATTGAATTAAGGATTCAACTGGATGGAGGTTATCCAAAATATCAGCAATTTTCTTTTTTTCAAAGAAATGCAGCTCTTTGTCAGGAGTAACCGCTCCAACTCTTAAATGCGTTCCCCCAATATCAACACCAATGACGTATTTCATTTTGTTTGTTTCCATTTTGGCGCTTCCTCACTTCATTGTCTTTTAAGCAGCGGGCATCCTAGAGAGATTCGGTTAGCAAAGGATGTACCTAACCACTCTTTACAAACTAGCAATCTTCTTTACTTCGCTCTCGTAGGTTTCCATCATTAATTCCCATGCCTTAGATACATCTTCATCAAGATTGAACAACCCTGAAGTACCAACAATCAATACTTCTGCTCCTGCTTCAACAAGCGTTTTAAACGTTCTTTCATTACAAGATCCATCTATTGTAATAAGGTACTTATACTGGTTCTTCTCTTTCAACTCTTTAGCTTCCTTGATTTTATCTACCATCTCAGTAACAAACTTCTGACCCGCAAACCCAGGATCGACTGTCATGATAGTTAATTTATCAACATGATGAATATAGTGTCTGATTGTTTCGATTGGAGTAGCTGGATTTAAAACCACACCGAATTTTTTACCTCTGGATTTAATATGGTTAATCAGTCTGAAAGCATCACCATTAATAGTTTCAGCATGAAGACTGATATAATCTGCTCCTGCATCAATCGTCATATCGACAAAGTCAGCTGGATTTTCGACCATAAGGTGAGCATCAATCGGCAATGTAGAGATTTTCTTTAATTGTTCAATGAAAAATGGTGATAGAGTAATATTCTTTACGTAATGACCGTCCATTATATCGACATGGTAAAAATCAGCCTTTTGATTTAATGCCTCAACCTGCTCTTTGAATTTTGATAAGTCCATACACATTAAGGATGGTGAAAATTTTGACATCGTTTTATCCGCCTTTCAAATTTGTATTAATTTATTCTTTTTTACCTGCGATAAAGCTATCCAATGCTACTGCTCCGATAATTAAAGCTCCCATTACAATTTGCTGGTAATAAGTAGATACATTAAGGATATTTAGACCATTATTGATGACACCGATAATCAATGCCCCCATGATGACCCCTGTAATTTTTCCCTTACCACCGAAAAAGCTTGTTCCTCCAATGATTGCGGCCGCGATTGCAAATAACTCAAAGCCAGTTCCTGCTAGTGGTTCAGCCGCACCAAGACGGGCTGTCAAAACGACACCACCAATTCCTGCAGCCATGCCAGAAATCATAAATACGATGATTGTGTGAAGTCCCACGTTGATTCCTGAGAACCATGCAGCTTGTTTATTCCCACCCAATGCATAAATATTTCTTCCCATTTTGGTTTTGTTTGTAATAAAGATTAAGGTGCCAGCTAACCCAAGTGCGATAATAACTGGAATGGGAACGAACCAAAGCCAGCCAGCAACACCTAGGGTAAATTCCTGAGGCAGCCCATATACGGGGCGCGCATCTGAAATTATTAGTGTTAATCCTCTAAAGATGGAAAGAGTACCCAACGTAATGATAAAAGGATGCAATTTTGTCTTAACAATTAGGAACCCATTAACAAAACCTAATACTGCCCCTAAAATAACTCCACCTAAAATGACCGCTAAAATGACCGGTACACCCATAACGAGCAATTTCGCTGTAATCATTCCTGTCAAAGCCATAATTGATCCTACCGATAAATCAATACCAGCTATCAGAATAGGAAAGAATTCCCCTACACCTACAATGATATTAATGGAACTTTGCAGGATGACCTGTGTAAGGTTTGATGTATTAAAGAAGTAAGTTGGAGAAAGGATCCCCATTATTAAAACCAGTAGAACCAGGATTCCGAAAGTACCGTATTTTTGCCAGATAATCTTAACCTTTTCTCTCATATTCATACTCTCCTTAAGATGTTGCCTTTTCCATAATTCTCTCTTCTGTTGCTTCCTCGCTTGAGAGGATTCCGTTTAGCCGGCCATCATTAAAGACCGCAATACGATCACAAATACTCAGTAGTTCTGGAAGTTCGGATGAAACAACCAATACACCTTTACCACTATCTGCGAGTTGGCGCATGATCTTATAGATTTCACTCTTGGCACCTACATCAATTCCTCTAGTCGGTTCATCAAAAATGAACAAATCAGAGCCTGCTGCAAGCCATCTTCCGATAATGACCTTTTGCTGGTTTCCCCCCGATAATTCGGTGATGTTTTGGTGAACTGAAGAACACCGGATAGACATGGCCTCTTTTTGTTTTTCAGCCCATTCTAACTCCTTCTTCGTGTTTACAAGCCCGTACAGTCCACCAAATTTGGAATCACTAGCCAGAGAAGAAATGGAGATGTTTTTCCAGATTTCAAAGTTAGGAAAGAATCCTGTCTCTCTTCTATTCTCAGTAATATAGGCAATATTGTTTTTAACGGCATCATACGGATTCTTCAGTTTTAGTTTTTTACCATTCAGGTTGATTTCTCCCGAGCTAATTGGTTCAGATGCAACGATTGAATTCATAAGCTCTGTTCTACCTGATCCAATCAGTCCTGCAAACCCTAATATTTCACCCTTGTATAGCTCAAAGTTAATATCTTTTACCTTCCCATCTTTTCTCGTTAGATTCTTCACTTCAAAAATAACTTCATTGGTTCCTTGGTGTTCGTGGCTGCCAGTATATTTTGATTGCAGCTCGCGCCCAACCATCAACGTAATGAGCTCATTGGTTTCGGTTGTTGCAAGCTCTCGTGTTGTTACATATGCGCCATCTTTTAAAATCGTAATCCGGTCACCTATGATTTTAATTTCTTTCAGTTTATGAGAGATGTAGACAATTCCAACGCCTTCACTCTTTAGTTGTCGGATCACTTTAAACAGCTTTTCAATTTCTCCATCTGTTAAGGATGAAGTCGGCTCATCCATGATCAGAACCTTCGCCTCAGATGCAAGTGCTTTTGCAATCTCAACCTGCTGTTTTTCCGAAATAGATAGCTCACCAACAAGTTCAGATGGCTTACGTTTTAGTCCCACACGCTCTAGGAGATCGACTGTCACTTTTTGCATATAGTCTTTATCAACTACCTCAATACCGAAAACCTTCTTTGTAGGCCATTTGCCTACAAAGATGTTTTCAGCGATAGATAAGTCATTGATAACACTAAGCTCCTGATAAATGATACTGATCCCATTTTCTGCAGCTTCCTTTGGAGATAAGTTGGAAAATTGACGATCTCCGATTTGAATACTTCCTTCTGTCGGTTCGTACACTCCACAAAGAATTTTCATTAGTGTAGATTTACCTGCTCCGTTTTCACCCAATAAAACATGCACTTCTCCAGGCACAAGAGAGAAATCTACATCTTTCAATGCTGTTACACCAGCGAATCTCTTCGTTATTTTCTCCATCTTTACCAGGGCGTTCATATCACACACTTCCTACTCTTTTCTATTATTCGCTAACAATATATGAAGGGACTGTAACGATTTCCGGTTCTACACCTTCCGTAATAACCTTATTTTCTTTTACAGCCTCCACAAGTAACCTTAAACTTTCACGGCCGATTTCAGCTGAATCCTGCGCGACTGTTGCAGTTAAACCGCCATTTTTCACAGATTCAATTGCTTCTGGCTGCCCATCTGTACCAACAACAATGATTTGATCTTGTTTACCAGCATTTTGAACAGCTTGAAGTGCACCAAGAGCCATCGTATCATTTGCAGCGTAAATCGCTTTCAAATCGGGGTATCTTTGAATCATGTTTGACACTACATCAAGGGCTTTATTGCGATCCCAATCAGCTGGCTGACTAGCAACTAGTTCAATACCCTCAGCTGCTTCAAAAGCATTTGCTGCACCCTGTCGTCTTGCTTCCCCAGAAGCATTTCCAGATTTACCTTCAACAATCGCCACTTTTCCTTCTTTAATTGCGTCTACGATGAATTGGCCAGCCTGCTCTCCAACCTTCACATTATCCGTGGTTACAAATGCATTGACATTACCGCCTGCATTTTTCAATTCATCCATGTCCACTTTTTCATCGATATTAACTGTAGGAATTCCATCCTTGTATGCGTTTACGGCTGGCTGAATAAGGTTTACTGGAGATAATGGAGCAAAACCGATACCGTCATAATCTTTGATCAATAAGTCTTCAAAAATTCTAAGTTGCCCTTGAAGGTCATCTTCGGACTGAGCAGCAAGGATTTCAACCTCTACACCAAGCTTTTCTGCTTCTTCTTTAATTCCTTCTTCCATAGCAACCCAAAATGGACTTGATAGCGTTTTCAATATCATGGCAACTTTAACTTTCTCATCTCCAGATCCTTCAGCCTTTTTATCGGTTGCTTCTTTTCCTCCTGTCGGGCCAGCATTACATCCAGCAAGTAATAAAGCAAAAACCATAAATACAATAGGGAAAATCTTAAATTTTTTCATCGAGATTGCTCCTTTAGGGTTTTTTAGAAAATAAATTATAAAACAGTACCATTAATCTAAAATCTTCTTAAACTACTAAGTACACGTTTTTGGTTAAACGATTAACCATTGCGTAAGATGTAAGATCAAAGCATGTGATTTTTATCCACTTGATTAATAAAATAACAATTAACCTCTTTTTTCTATTGCTTAAAAAGTAAATCCCCCCTTGAAAAATTAATTGTGAAAAATCGATTAACCAAAAATGATATCGACTAACGACTTTCCAAAGTTTAAAAGATTTAAATACACTTGGGAAAACGATTAACCAAATGTAATCCCTTACATTTTTTATAATATTTTAATATCTATCCTTTGTCAATTAAAGAATTATATAAAATTATTAAATTCACGAAAAGTTCTAAAACATTAGGTTTATACATACTACTCTTAAACTTTTTCTTTAACCCTTTTCAACGACTGGGACAAGACTGCCTAAGTTTTAACAGATCTGATATTCTATCAGATCTCAGTTTGTAGACAAAAGGGGTTCGGAATGCTCTCATTCCGAACCCCTTTTTGGATTTCATCGAATTTTTCAAAGGAAATAGACTCTCTTTTCTATACTTTTAGGCCATTACTGGACTTCTCCATGTCCAGTTGGCCATCTTCTTCAAGTTCAATGCAGCGAAAGTAAGCATCGCCTGCATCGACAATTTTTTAAGTCCCCTTAGGGTTGTCCAACGCATGCCATGCTTTTCTTTTGCATCTGCGAATACGCGCTCAATGGTTTCTTTGCGCTTCGCATAGATTTGTTTTACTTCTGATTGGTGCCTTAAATGGTCTGCCTCTTCCAAATACTCATGCCAGATGTGGCGCGTTACCACCTTTTGGTGGTCTTTGCTTTCTGTACATTGCGCTAAAAATGGGCAGGTGGCGCAGATATGTTTGGGAGATTTGTACTCACGATATCCCTCTTTTGTAGTGGTGGAATACCTTAGGATCTCACCGGCAGGACACAAGTAACAGTCATAAAATTCGTCATATACATAGTCATATTTACGGAAGAATCCGTCCTTCGTTCGTGGTCGGGTATAAGGCAAAGCCGGAGTTATTTCATTTTCAAACAGAAACTTCGTAATGGCTGGAGTTTTATAGGCTGCGTCGGCCGCAACGGCTTTGGGCTTTCCAACTTTCTCTATTACTTGTTCTACCAGTGGTTCAAGGATCAGGCTGTCATGGGTGTTACCAGGTGTCACAATTGTTCCTAGGACAAATCCATTTCGGTCTGATGCCGCATGAAAGGAGTAGGCAAACTGCTTTGTCCGTTCATCCTTGACGTAGTATCCACTCTCCGGATCGGTCGTGCTTTCCTTTATTTCCTTCGATTCTTCCTTGTCGAATTTATCAGGAGGAAAAGGCTTCTTCCCATGTTCTTCCCGATCTTGATTGATTTCTTCCTGGAGTTTCTCTTGATACGCCCGTGTTTCCTTCCGCACTACTTTCTTCTCGAATTTATGCTTATTCGCACTTGCTTTAACGTGGGTTGAATCAATGAAGACGTGTTCTGCACTAATAAGTTTCTTATCAGCTGCGGTCTTAAGAATTCGATAGAAAATCTGTTCAAACAAATCAGTGTCTTTAAAACGGCGTTCGTAATTCTTCCCGAAGGTGGAGAAGTGGGGCACTTTATCATGGAATCCATAACCCAAAAACCAGCGGTAAGCCATGTTCGTTTCTACTTCGGCAATGGTCTGGCGCATGGAACGAATGCCAAAGGTATATTGAATAAAAGTGAGTTTAATTAAAATCACAGGGTCAATGCTTGGGCGCCCTACTTCCGAATACACATCTTTCACCAAGTCATAAATGAAAGAAAAATCTATGGCTGCTTCCATTTTACGGACTAAATGTTCCATAGGAACCAGTTGGTCTAAAGCAACCATTTCTAATTGATCTCGTTGGATTGGATTGTTCTTTGAAAGCATCTTCATCACCTCAAGCGTTATATGTATCTATTTTAAAATAGACTTATGTTTAGTTCCACGTTAAGTTTGTAAGTCCTGTTGATTGGAGTGGAAGGCGCGTAGACTCCTGCGGGCTCAGCTGGACAGGTGAGACCCCGCAGACGCCAACGGCGGTGAGGAGGCTCACCGCCAGCCCCGCGGAAAGCGAAGCGCCTGGAACGGAAATCAACAGCCCCCATTTCAGCACCAACCAAAAAAAAGACTGTAGACAAGCTCGATTTCCATCGAGTTTGTCTACAGTCTGAGATCTGATATTCTATCAGATCTAGTATAATAGTGTGGGTGTGGACACCAGTAAACTTCTGGCATCCACTAACCATAACGGAGGTATTTATCGCCTCCCGCATAGTTTCAACTCCCGAATGGGACAAGAGAACCATCCCCTCGTCCAGCCCCACTCCCATCATTTACTATCCTGCAGCAACCCCATTTCCCTCGAAGACTCAAAATTAAAATTGCCTTTTGGGTTGGCTTTGGTTGGGAGCATTTCTACGAAAGGGAACAGTTCTTTTTTGGCCACTTCATAGATCCTCCCTAGTTCCTTTACTGGGTCGGGATGTTCATCGACGCGCAGGTCTACCAATGGATATTCCTCGGTACTGACTACTTTTACCGCGGCGGATTGTCTGCCACGCTTGTCGCCACCGGCATCCTGTCCAGCCTGAAGGGCAATGATCAGCCTTTCTGCAAGCGGCTTCCCCTTGCTGTTCTCGAATGCTCTCGCGGTTTCGAGAATTGTGTCTTCCCCGACAAGCATATTTCCTGCCACACCGTAGTTTTTGCCTACAACCTGTCCGTTCCAACCATCACATTTATCACCAGTAAAGGCAACCGCCTTCCCAGTATTGTCGACAATGACGAATTGTCGGATTGCCGGTTCAGGATCTTCCTCGAGGATTCTCCCTTTTACTTCCTCGGCAGATAATCCTTCCTTCAAATATTTCAGCCCGTTAATACCGATATAAGGGTTAACAAAGGATTGGGTAGCAATCCCACCAACACCAGCTTCTACGAACGGGCACAGAGTCCCGACAGCCGGTACCCTCGTTGTCACAGCAACACCAAATTGTCCGGTTTCCTCACATCTTGCTGTAATTGAAAAAGTCATTTTAAAGTCCTCCCCTTTCTAAAATCTATTAAAATTTGATTCAACCACTCATAACATCTTCGATAAACGTTTTTAAAGCATGTACCCCATAAACGCAGTCATTCAGTGAGGTACATTCAAGCGGATTGTGGCTGATGCCGTTCTTGCTCCTGACAAATAACATCGCCGCTGGATACTTTTCTCCTACAATCATCGCGTCATGGCCAGCTCCACTTGGAATAAAAACAGGCTTTATTCCGTTTTTCTCGACTGCTGTAACCAACTTGTCCTGAAGGTGTTGGGCAATCGGCATCGGCTTGATTCTTGTATTGGAGCTTGTCCTGACCTCGACGCCCCTCTCAGCTGCTATTCTTTCTGCATTTTCCTTAATCAGCTCCACCAGCTGGTCTCGGGTGTCTTCATGGATATCACGGATATCGGCAATCATTTGCACTTTCTGAGGGATTACATTAATTCCATTTGGAGAAACATTGACTCTTCCCACAGTTGCGACCGCTGTTCCGGAAACCTTCCCTGGAAGCCCTTCAATTTCCTGAAGGAGCATTCCCGCAGCCACTAGCGGATCTTTACGTCCAACCATTGGCGTATTTCCCGCGTGGCCGGCTTCCCCAGTAAAAGTGACTTCCAGCCAGGCGGGTCCTGCAATGCCACTGACGACCCCGACAGGTTCATCCTCTCTTTCAAGGACCTTTCCCTGTTCAATATGAACTTCGACAAACAGCTCAATTTCCCTGCCATGGTTCCTTGCATCAATATACTTGTCAAAACTGCTTCCGTATTCAGTGATTACTTCATCAAACGTCATTCCGTTTTCGTCATATAGTCCCTTTAATTCCTTCGGGCTAATCTGGCCCATGAAAGCTCGGCTTCCTGTCAGTCCGCTTTTAAAGCGTGATCCTTCCTCATCGGAAAAAATTACGACCTCATACGGTTTATCAGGTACATAGCCCTGATTATTCCAAGACTGTACTACCTCCAGTGCTGAAATAACACCAAGCGGGCCGTCAAAATGACCGCCGTTCGGCACGCTGTCGAGATGCGATCCGGAAACAACGGAAGGTCCGCCACTTTTGCCTGGCAGCTTCCCGAACACATTTCCAGCACCATCAACCGTGACAGAAAGGCCTGCGTCCTCCATCCATTTTATAACCAATTCCTTCGCCTGTTTTTCAAATAAAGAATAACCTGGGCGGGTCACCCCGCCGCTTTCCTGCAAACCAATTCTTGAAAGTTCACTAAGCCTGCTCGCAATCCGATCCCCACTTACGCCCGAGTGGCTTAGCTCCTGATTATAACCATCCATCAGTCTTCCATAAAAAGTTTCTATTGCTGTTGTCTCCTGCATGCTTTCACCCCGTTGCATTTAAAAATTCTCACCAAATTTTCTTCCTCTTCAGTTCATAAAGGAAATAACCAAAGATATAAAACATCAGTCCGCCTGATCCGACAATACTTACCCAAATCAGTATATTGAATGCTTCTGGTGAAATGATCATTTGCGTGTCACCTCCGGTATGGTTCCGACCCGATATAGTTGTTCCCAATCATAATTTGCAGGTTTCACCATGCTGCCAACCCAGCAGACGAGGAAGGAAATCCATCCGCTTACAACTACACCCTGTAGCGAACCGATTGTATAGTAAGCAATATATCCACCAATGACGGCAAGGATAGCTGCCCAGAAACTAACATCGGCATTCAGCTTTTTCCAGAACAGGCCATAAATGATTGGGAAGACAAATGCCGCGTTGATAACACCAAGGAAAATGAGCATCTGCAGCATAGTCAGGAATTTCGGCAAGCTGATGAGAAGTGCCAGAATTCCAATGACCACCGTCAGGCCCTTTGCCATTTTAAGCAGTTTGTTATTATCCGCATTTGGATTGATTGATTTATACACATCATTTAAAATCAGCGAAACCAATGAGTTAAGAATCGCCGCGATAGTAGAAGCAAGGGCAGACCATACTCCGACAAGGAAGACCCAGCTAACAAATTCGCCGCCATAAATCTCGGCAATATATGGTGCTACCTGGTTTACCTGTTCTGGCGCCTGACCGGTACCGATTGCTACGAAAGCAAGGGTAGCTGTGGCAAGCGGAACGAAGAACCAGCCAATCCCGGCAAGTGAGAAGATGCTCATCAATTTTTCTTTCCGGACCGCATATGCCCTTTGCCAGAATGTGTTATCCATGAAAACCTCGCCAATGCCCATCATCGCTCCGGCAAACATGAATAGGATTCCAGACGGCAGCAGCAAATCAAGTTTTTCCGGTGCCAACTTTTGTATTCCTTCATACACAGGCGCTACACCAGTTGTAAAGTACACAATCGGCGGAACGACAATAACTACAACGAATATGAGCATAACCTGGAAGAAAGCAATTCCTGTGACAGACGAGAAGCCGCCCATCGAAGCATAGATAATGACGATTAGGAAAGTCAGCACTACAGCAAGCTCATAAGGAATATGGAAAGTCTGCTCGAGCAGGAGGCCGCCCCCAATTCCCTGGGTCATCAGCAATCCGAAAATATAGATGAATACCATTAGTAAAAAGAAATAATAGTTCTTTTTATCAAACCGGTTCTTGTAAAAGTCGCCGATTGTCTTTCCATTTGGAATGATAGCGTGAATCCTTTTGCCCAGTGGTGAGAATGCGACTACAGCCACACCGCCCAAAAAGGAATAAGCAATTGCTCCGATAGCCCCCATGCCATATGCTGCTTCAGGAGCTGCCATGATGGTGTTGCCTGTTACCCAGAAGGCAAGGAGAGAAGTAGTTCCAAATGCGACACCGAGCTTCCCATTCCCTGAAATATAATCATCAGCGGTGGAGACCTTCCTTGAAATGTACCAGCTAGTTACGATGAAGGCTGCCCCAAGTGCTAGAATAACAAGTATATTAACCCAAAGAGCGCTCATCCTGTCCTACCTCCTCCTTTTTACTCGTGTATTCCATTTCCCCATAAAGACCAACCATTGGTCCAAAAGTGGAAACGATTACAATTAAAAACAACAAAATGCTTGCTGTAATCCAGAATGCCATCATTATGTCCCCTTTCCGTAATTTACTGATAATTATATAAAATTCTGAAATTTTATTATATGTCTGATTCAGACAAAGTAAATAAGCCGACTTTGTCTCATACAGACAAAGTCGGCTTATTAAGGTATTTATTAATTTTTAACGCCAGATAAAGTTCCAGTCCTAATTCTCCAGTCAAATCGTAAATTTCGAGAATTTTTTTGATTCTATTGATCCGGTACTTCACTGTATTTTCATGAAGAAACATCATTTCGGCCGTTTTCTTGGTACTCTGGCTATTGGCAAGATAGCATTCCAATGTTGCTGCAAGTTCAGTGTTATGCTGGTAATCATATTCAAGTATTTTATAGAGGTCCATTCTCAAGAAGCCTTCAAGTTCTTTTTGATCCATTCCTAGAAATAGCCGGTACATCCCAAGCTCCTTATATGTCAAAATAAATGCGCTGGAATGATCTGTCTGCTTCATGTAATCAACACACACCAAAGAGTCCTGTAAGGAATAATGGATGTCGGAAAAAGTACTAAAAATCCTGCCCACACCAGCGTGTAGCGGGAATCGTTCTGCCAGGCTGGACACGAAATCACGAATCTTTTTATGAAAGTCAGCCTCAACTACCGTCTCCCTTAGGGAAAATAAAATAGAAAAGCGAAAGCCGTCTTCATAAACCAGGGTTACCTCCGGAACAAGGGTCAGATTCCTGTGAAGTTGCCGGGAAAAGCTTTGTTTTAACCCAATCCCGCCATTATGGTCGTAACTATCAGCTAGTTCCACTGTCAAAAAAGCATAAACATCATTCTTTCGATATAAGCCAGTTTTTTTAAGGATAGCCATGCCTTTATCGGGATTTTTTAAAATGTCATTCATTATTGAACGCTGATAACTGAACTGATTAGAAATATTCTGATTCAACGACTGAATTTCGAGTGCAAAAACAGTCGTTGCCTGCTCAATTGCAAAGATATCAAGGGAATCAAGCACTTCATGCTCTTCAGCAGCTACAATCAGCACTCCTGCCAGTTCTTTATCAATCATGATCGAAAAGAAGTAAACCTGATACTCTTCACCATCAATGTAGACCTTCATATTAAGCGGCAGCTCACCATTCCATGAGCCTTCCTCTTTAATAAAATCATTGATTTTCTCAATTTTCTTATCTGTATTTGCTAGCAAATCGAAAAATTCATTAAACACGCCTACCGTTTTGTTGATTAATTCCGAAAGTGTCTTCGTAATTACAGCTAAATCCTGATTTGACATATATACTTTTGTTAATTCCCGGTGAATACGGTTCGAACGCTCATTCCTGGAAATCAGCGTCGCATTTTCAATAGCAATCACGGCCTGGGCAGCGAAGGTCTGAAGAAGCATAAGGTTTTCCTGATTAAACTGGACGTTTTCTGAAAAGCTATCAATCGTCAGCACGCCGATGCACTTTCCTTCCGTAATCAACGGGGCACAGATTGTGCTTGTCGGTATCTGGTGGTCTTTCCCGAGCGATTTTTGGTAGAAATCCATATTCGTAGGTGAGAGATCGGACATCCCCTTATATGTATCAGTGCCAGAAGTGAACAACAACGGCTCCTTCAATACAAGCGTCTTGCCACTCATTCCTTCATTAGGCTGAAGCGCCACTTTCCCCATATATTCCATATTAAAACCGACAGCAGACTTAGCCTTCAGGTATTCTTTTTGAGAATCCAAAAGGAACAGAACACTCGCGTCTGCCCAATCGAAGACACTCAGTACCTCTTCTATAATCAATTGGAGAACCTCATCAAGGTCCCGAGTAGAAGTCAAAGCCTTAGTAGCATTTATCAAACTCATAAGCTGCTTCTCAGTATTCATTTGGTTCCCCGCCCCTTTTCGATGGTATCTAAAACCATCATATAAGGAAATCAACCTCACGTCATCTGTGTCATACAAATCCTTGTTCTTTTGGGTTCTTAAAATCCCTACTTTAAAACGCTTGAGGTAAGACCTTCATATTAAAATTTGTACCTCTTCAGCCTCACACCCATCATTCGACTTTCGAGTGGGACAAGAGAAGCGTGCCCATATCTCGAATCGAATAAATTGATTGAACTTAATCAGTGGAAAGCAATGTCCTCATGATTACATGAATATTTAGGATTTATACTAGGAAAAGGAAAAAAGCGACCTTTAGCTTCACTTAAATTTGATTGATGTACCTAAAAATGAATGAAGGGACATGAGAACCGTCCCCATGTCCGTCCTCTTCATTTATTTAGAATTACGAATGGGGCGCGAGAACCGTCCCTACGTCCCACTTAAAACTCTATCGCCCGATAATCATGCGGATCAATTTTTTTAAGCATCGTTAATTCTTCTTTCGTAGGGTCTGCCGTGTACTTGATTTCGTCATAAAGCAGTTCAAATCCGGTGTTGTCTTTTACCTCTTGAAGTGAAGCGGTTGGGTGGATGGTGTCAAGGTGGAGCTTGCCGTTCTTGAATTCGAATACGCAGAGCGGGGTGACGATTTTCCATAGGTTTCCCCTTGTAGTAACGAAGTCCACTTGTTCGACGAAGGTCCGGACGTCGTGCTTCGTCCGCCAAATGATCGCTTTCTTCGCTGTAGGTATTAACACGGCACTTCCTGCTCCACCAGGCAGGCGAAGCTTCGGACGATGGTAGTCACCAATTACCGATGCATTTACATTTCCATTGATGTCAAACTGGATTCCTCCAAGGAATGCGACATCCAGCCTCCCCCTCATGGACAGGTCAAACACTTCTTCAAGCGGGAAATAGGCTTCTCCGCTATCAAGCAAATCAGCACCAGCAGAAGAGTAAGATGCATGTCGGATAGAGCCGGGATTGACCCCGCCCGGGATGTTCAGGTGAACCAAGTCTGGAGCATGCATTTGCTTAGCAAGGCTCATTGCGACCATTGGCAGGTGCGATGAGACACCATGGAACACCGTTTCCCCGTCCTTCAGCATATTGGAGATGGCACATGTCATGATATCAACCGGCCGATGAGTTTGTGTCATAGTCTGTTCGCCATCCTTTCCCCTTGATGATCTTTTGCTAGATAACTAGATAGATAATCATGGATTTCCTCTTTTGTCTTCATGCCAATAAAAGAAACCAGTGATTTCTCATCAATGTCATACTTTTTATAACAAGAAGTCGGACTCGCACCTTTTGGCGCATGGACGACGGAGCTGACCAAGAATGAAGGTATATCGACGTACTCTGCATTGAGCTTCATTTTACTGTCAGGCACAATTTGTTCAGTGGTGATAACGACTTTCTTGGCTGCCCTGCTGATCAGCACATCTTCGAACTTTGGACCATAAATGCGTGCATTCCCATGCGCATCGCATTCCTGGACATGGATGACAGCAACGTCAGGAACGATTGTTTTCACGAGCGTGACGGGATTTCCGCTGAACGGATCCTCCACGACCATGAAATAATCATTTTTCTCCAAAAGTTCACCAGCAACCAGTCCTTTTACCGGCATGAAAGGTACATTCATCTGGGCTCCGCGGAGGGCACAGATGACCGTATAACACGCATGCTCATTGCCTTTAACGATGCCTTCCTGAACCGCCTTCCGGTAATGTGATGCAAGACCGAACTTGGTCTCATAACTGACAAAACCAGCATCCACTGTCGCCACACTGCCCATCGCACATAAAAGGTCAATATCATGGGCTCCTGCTGTCTTAACAATTTTGAGCTCCTTTTTTCCCTGTCTGGCGATTTCACGGACAAATGCCATTGGGGCGCGGTGGAGGACATTCCCCCCAAACGCTACCGTATCCCCATTATTCACATAAGCTGCTGCTTCTGCTAAACTCATTACTTTTTTCACAAAAATTCACCACCATCACTTTACTGCATTGCAGGCGATATGCACTGCATCCCAAACTCCTGCAAAGGGCGGAGCATAACACAGGTCTGCCATTCCCAGGTCGTCAGCTGTCATATTCGCGTGGATCGCGACTGCAAAAATATCGATCCTCAATACAACGCCTTTGTTGCCGATTGCTTGTGCACCAATAATTCTCCGTGTCCTTTTTTCGCAGATCAGCTTAATCCAAATCGGGGTTTGATTCGGGTAGTAACCTGGATGGTCCGCACTTTTTACAAATACAGTTGTATAATCAATGTTCAATTTCTTCGCGTCATCTTCTGACATTCCCGTCCTTGCCATCTCGAGGTCAAATACCTTGATGGCCGCGCTGCCGAGTGTACCGACGTACTTCTGGTGATCACCAGCAATATTCGCACCAGCCAGCCTGCCGCATTTATTGGCATTTGTCCCAAGCGGGATATAGCTGTTTTCTTCCATGACTTTGTTGTAGACAAGGGCGCAATCCCCGGCTGAATAAATATCCTTGATGTTCGTGCGCATTTCCCTGTCAATCACAACCGCCCCATTCTCAGCAAGGGCAATTCCGGAGCCATCAAGGAAACCAGTTGCTGGCTTCACACCAAGGGACAGAAGGACCAGGTCTGCTTCATATTCACCACGGTCTGTTTGAACCTTCGCAACCTTTCCTTCGCCAGTGAAGCCTAGTACCTTTTCATTCAGGTTCAGCTGGACTCCCTGCTTGCGAAGCTCATCTTCGGCCATGTCGGTTATTTCTTGATCGAAGGTCCGCATGATCCTGTCTGACAGTTCAATGACTCGGATATTCTTGCCGAGATGGCCCATCGCTTCCGCCACCTCGATACCGATATAGCCCCCGCCGACAATGACCACATTCCTCACCTCTGGGTTGCTGGCAATCTCCTGCAGCCGGATCCCATCCTCCAAAGTCTTAAGAACATGGATATTCTCCAATTCCCTGCCGCTGAAAGGGGGGACGATTGGATGCGTGCCCGTGGCAATCATCAACTTATCATAGCTGTCGAGGAACATTCGCTTACTCTCTAAATCGCGGATCATGACCTGTTTTTTTTCCGGAACGACCTTGACGACCTCGTGCCTTAATTGGATTTCCATACCCATTGATTCAAATTGTTCTTTTGTCCGGGCGATCATTTTTGTATAATCGTCATTTTCTCCAGAAACATAGTACGGAAGTCCGCAAGCACCATACGACAGAAAGCTGCCGCGTTCATAAACAGTGATCTGGGCATCCTTATCCATTCTGCTTAGTTTGGAAGCTGCAGACATCCCTGCTGCAACTCCGCCAATTACGATTAGCTTCATCATATATTTCTCCCGGACATTATTTTTAAAATTTCATCCTCCGCTGCCTGTAGAGCTTCGGCAGGACTTTCTTTTCCAATAAAAGCTTGATGGATGTGATTATATAAAGGTGCCATCCTGTCCCCAGCATCATCCATCTTCGGCAAGGGCTTTGCATAACGGTTAATGGATTCCTGTAAAATGGGATACCACTCATGATGCCCTGTCTCATAGGAGGATTTCCTTACAGGAGCGCCCGAGTAGCTTCCGACCACCCGGTCAATGGGGGGAGCAGTTAAGTAACGAAGGAATTCATTCGCAAGCTCTTTATTGGCCGAATTCTTATTGACGGCGAATCCCCAGGTTACATTCCACGCCGTAGGAATGATCGCAAAACCAACATCCTCTTTCTCGAGGCAGCGGTCATCCATGACAAATCCAAGCTGCCCGCCCCAAGTAATCGCAAGTGCTGAACGCTTTTCCTGGAATGCTTTCCTCACTTCGTCATTGCCATATGTATGTGAATCTTCAGGAGCGAATTTTCTGAGGGAAAGATACTTATTGAGTGCCTGCACTCCTTTTTCTTGATTAAAAGAAGGGCGGACCGATTTACCGTCGAATGCATCAATCCCTTCATTCCGTAAAAAAGGAAGGAAATCAAGGAAGATTTCACTTTCGTGCGCCTTCAGGCTGATCCCAGACATTCCATCCTGGCCGTGCAGTTTTTCCGCCAGTGAAATGATTGTATCTGTATCTATCACATCTGGAAGCTTGCCGCCAAAGGCTTGTTCAGCCAGGGATTTGCGATATAAAAGAATATGCCCATCGCAAAAAGATGGGTACAGGTATGGTTTCCCTTCAAATGTTACTTCGTTACGGATTTCTTCCATTATGTCCACTTCATTGTAGGATTGGTGTTTTGGATCGTTTACTTCAGCGATATAGCCCTTTTTTATAAAATCCTTCAGCCACAGATGGCCGGCCACCATCACAATATCAAAGTCACTCTTTCCTTCAAGTGCTTCCATCATCATGGCATAATAGTCCACCCAGGGAACAATCTTGAAATGGACATGCATCTCCTTCGCTCTATTATAGGTGTCAATGATGGAATAACGAGGATCTGTATACGCATAGACTGCAGGATCGCCGACTGCTAGAACTTTTAAGATTGAAAACATTTGAGTTTCCACCACCTGTCATCTTACTCTTTTTTTAATGGTTCATGATCGATGATGCCTACCACAGCAGCATCGATCGGTGCCTTCCTGCTCAGGCCGTTTTCCACCACACTGCCCCGGGAAACGAGGACTAGCTCGCCAATACCAGCGCCAATCTCATCCGCCGCCACGAAGCTATCCTCGACACCCCCGAAATAAGGCTGGATGACAAGGAGCTTGAACCCTTGCAATTCATTATATTTTCTCGTTGATACGACATTGCTGATTACCCGGCCCATGATCATGTTTCACGCCCCCTTTTAGGGAATAATTTTTAGCAGCTCGTTCCCTGCCAGTCCAAATGCATTCGCATCATCTGTATCGATATGCATATCCAATGCGTAGTTCTCTCTGATCCTGATTGTCACTTGACCCATGATGCCCGCCTTCTCTCCGTCTACCAAAACAGACACCTTTTGTTTGTCGCGGACGCCGAACTGTGCAGCGTCTTTCGGAGTCATATGGATGTGACGATCGGCAATGATACAGCCCTCCTGTAAAACCACTTTCCCCTTAGGACCGATAATCGAGATCGGTGAAGAGCCTGCTAGATTGCCAGAGTTGCGTACAGGAGGGTTGAGGCCGAGCTTCCGGGCATCGGTCCTCGCGATTTCCACCTGTGTTTGACTCCTTAGCGGTCCAAGAATCCGCACCTTCTCGATTTTGCCTTTCGGACCTTCGATTGTCACTTGCTCATTGCAGGCGAATTGCCCCGGCTGGGAGATTTCTTTCAGCTTCGTCAAGGTGTAACCTTCGCCAAACAGCTGGTTGACATGTTCTTGCTGAAGGTGGACGTGCCTGGCCGATACGCTTACAGGGACATATTCTTTTGGAGTTGGTTGATCCAAAAGATTGTGCTTCTTTAGTTCCTCAACTACGGATCTCGTAATCTCAGATAATAATTCATGATGATTGATGTTCATCATTATTTAATTCCAGTCAATAATTTTGCTACATCTCCATGAGGTCTTGGAATGACATGAACTGCAACTAGCTCTCCAACTCTTTGAGCCGCTTCCGCACCGACTTCAGTCGCCGCCTTTACTGCTCCTACTTCACCAGTCACGATAACAGATACAAGTCCAGAGCCGATTTTTTCACTGCCCACGATTTCAACATTTGCTGCTTTCAGCATTGCATCCGCTGCTTCAATTGCCGCTGTAAGACCTCTTGTTTCAATAATCCCTAATGATCCATTCATTTAAAGTTCCTCCTGAATTATGGTTATTTGGTTTTAATAAGAGGGAGAAAGCTCGTTAGATATCTATCTTTTTGTAAAACTTTCTCCATTCTACTGCCCGAATGGCTTCTCGACCCTAACAATCTGACTTACAAAAGTAACTAGATTACATGCTTGGCAGTAGCTTCGTGATATCACCGTGCGGTCTTGGGATGACGTGGACTGCAACTAGTTCTCCGACGCGCTGTGCTGCTTCTGCTCCGACTTCTGTTGCTGCCTTGACTGCTCCTACATCGCCCTTGACGATAACGGACACTAATCCTGATCCAATTTTTTCGCTGCCTACAATTTCAACGTTGGCTGCTTTCAACATTGCATCTGCTGCTTCAATTGCTGCAGTAAGACCTCTTGTTTCGATTAAACCGATAGATTCATTCATCATTTTTCCTCCTCAGATTCATTAAATTCTTTTCGACTTTCTACTTCATCAATGATTTCCTCAACGTCAATGTCATCCATATCTGCATCTTTCATTGCTTCATAAACCTCACCAAGCATATCCTTGCTTTTTTCCACGTCAGTCTCCGTCTCCTCCGCATCTGCAGCCAATTGGGCTGGAACAATGAATTTCATGATTTCTTCATGCGGATTCATGATGGCAAGGGCCATTTTTAGCGGATTGCCCGGCTTTCCTTCACAGACCTGTCTTGCGATTTCGATTGCAGCTTTAATGTCTGATACACTGCCTCCGATGATCAAACTGACCAGTCTGCCGCCCAGGTAATTCTCTGAGGTCAGAAATTCAACGTTTGCCCCTTTGCAGACAGCATCCAATATTTCTGATGCGATGGTAAAATATTGTGTTTCTATGACACCTATTGCTTCGTATCGGTTCATTGTTCACCGCCTTCTGCTGAATCCGTCAGCTTTTCCAAACCTTCATATGGCCTTGGGATTACCCTGGCCGCTATCAGTTCCCCATACTCGGCCGCAGTCTCCTGGCCCACTTCGATTGCATGCTGGACAGACGCCAAATCCCCGCGGACGATGATGGACACCATCCCAGTTCCAATCCTTTTAATGCTAGCAATCTCGATGTATGCGGATTTGATCATTCTGTCAGCGCAGGTTAAAGCGTTTACATTTCCGACGACTTCAATGATTCCCAGTGAATGCTTCACCTGTCTCACCTCTTGCCATGACTTAAGACTTAATCTTGACCTTTCCCACCGGAAGAAGTTTCTCGATTCCTTTCGATGCAGAAGAGATCATATGAGCAGAAATATCCGCTACATCTATATACTTTGCGGCTTCATGTTCTGCAGCTTCCAGCGCGACTTTAACATCTGATACCGATCCGGTGAATTTCACCTGGATTACCACCGGTATTGGTGCATGATCGCCGGCAGAAGGATTATTGCAGTCCATTCCTTCGATTTTTATGTTTGCTGCCTTACAAGCCTGATTCATGGCAGCCAGTGTGACACTGTACCCTTGCACTTCCAATAACCCAATTGCATTCCCCATCTTCCATCACCTACCCTATGATTCGAAATCCACCTTCAGCTAACACACAGCGCCTTTGTCTTGTAAAAGTTTTCGCCGAAGTGATTCCTTCACCCGTAGGCCCGGCGATTGTCATCGTTGTAAAGCCTTCGCCACCAAACCCGACTCCAGCTAGAGATGAAGCATTTTTTACAAAAATGGTCGTCTCGACTGCTCTAGCAAATCGAGTTAGATGATCAACATTCTTGGAGTGCATGATTGCCGTATGGCGGTTTCCATGCTCCGCCTTCACTGCAAAATCAATTGCTTCATCCAGCGACTTAGTCCGCACGATCGGAAGGACTGGCATCATTTGCTCCAGCTGGACAAATGGATGGTCAAAATCGACATCACATATAAGCAGCCTGACCTCACCATTCGTTACGACTCCTATTTCTTTTAGAAAAGCCGACGCCGGCTGGCCTACCCATTTTTTCGCCACATGGTACTCGCGTTTTGAATCAAGCGAACATCCCTGCGCCAGTTGCTTTTCATTTTCTTCTAGAGCAAAGCTCATTACTTTCTCTAGCTGATACTGATCAAGCATATACGCTCCGTTGTTCAGCATATGAAAAACCAGATCATCAGCAGCTGAGTCGAGGACAAATACTTCTTTTTCAGCGATGCACAGGATGTTGTTATCAAAAGATGCTCCATCGATGATCGATTTTGCAGCATGTTCCAAATCAGCTGTATTATCCACGACTACAGGTGGATTGCCTGCTCCGGCTCCAACCGCCTTTTTACCAGACTTAAGGAGTGTTTTCACGAGGCCGGGACCACCCGTTCCTACTAACATACGAATCTTCGGACTATCAATTAAGACCTGCATCGTATCCAGGGTAGGATTGCCAACCATTGTGATTAGATTTTCAGGTCCACCCGCAGCCTTGATCGCCTTATTTAACAACCGGACCATATAGGCACAGGAGTTTTTAGAAGAAGGATGGACATTGAACACCACTGCATTGCCCGCAGCTAGCATTCCAATTGAGTTATTGAGGATGGTTTCAGTCGGATTTGTCACAGGCGTCACTGCCCCAATCAAGCCGAATGGTGCTTCCTCAACGATGGTCAAACCATCATCACCTGAAAATGCCTCTGTTTTCAGGATTTCAGTTCCCGGTGTATGTAAA
Source organism: Mesobacillus sp. S13 (assembly GCF_020422885.1). NCBI lineage: Bacteria > Bacillati > Bacillota > Bacilli > Caryophanales > Bacillaceae > Mesobacillus > Mesobacillus sp. S13. Next base: position 4,463,165 of record NZ_CP084622.1, read on the forward strand.
GCTGTCAATTCATGCTTGGCAACTTTATCGGCGACATTGCCAAGCTTTGTTTCCTCATGGACCATATTGGCGAGGTTTTCTTTTTCCGCTAAAACTGCCTGCCGCATGGCAGAGAGAATTCTTTCCCGGTCCTTCAGCTGGAAATTCCTCATAAATTCAAGCTGTGCCTTGTGGCCTGCCTCGACTGCGTCCCCCATCGAAGCGAACACTCCATGGTCCCCTTGCGGCTGTATCGTAGATATCTGCGGCTTGGCTGATGTTGCTATTTGCTGCTCAGGATGGACAGCCTGCTTCATTTTTATAGGAGTATTAGCAGACTGCGGCATCTCTTTCATCACAGCTTCAACATTTTGCAGGACAGATTGAACGATTTTTTGGATATCCTGTTCAGAAATCTGGGTGCTCAAATTGCTTCCCCCTTACTTAAGATATTTTCTCAACACATCTTCAGTAACCTTCCTGACGATCGATTCAATCAGTTGGTCATTGCTTTGTGCGGGCTCTGCTTTTTCAGCAGCCTTCACTTTTTCGCCATTATCACAAGTTGGAACTCCACCCGTTTTGATGCCCATCTTTTCACGGATGTCGATCAAATCGGATATTTGCGCACAATTCAGCTCATTGGTTTTATTGATGATATTGTTGGAATACATGAGCATCAGCGCATAGTGTTCAAGTGACTCCATGCGGTAGTAGGCTTGCATGAGGTCGCTTCCCCATGTAAGGGCACCGTGGTTGGCAAGGAGAACCGCATTATAATCCTTGCAATATGGAGCGATTGAATCCGGAACTTCCTGTGTGCCTGGCGTAGCATAGGGTGCCACTGGTACAGTTCCTAAAATGACGACCGCTTCCGGGGAAACCGGCTGATCCAGGCTAATACCTGCGATTGCATAAGAAGTGGCTACAGGTGGATGGGCATGGACCACCGCATTCACATCTGGGTTTTCATGATAGACACGCAAGTGCATCTTCACTTCTGAAGATGGTTTTAACTTGCCGGAAATCACTTTTCCAGATAAGTCCATTTTCACCATCATGTCCGGTGTCATGAACCCCTTGCTCACTCCTGTAGGTGTCGTCCAAATCGTATTCGGACCAACTTTCACAGAAATATTGCCATCATTGGCTGCTACAAAGTTCTTGTTGTATACTCTTCTGCCAATCTCACAAATCAATTTCTTTGCCTCGAAATCAGACAGATACTTGTTGTTCGTAACCATCTATTACATCTCCTAACTATTCACTTGCAAAAGGGTTCTGCAAAACAATATAAATCTTAAAAAACCCCAATCTTCTTACTTTAATATTCTTACTTAACCTTAGTTTTGTCAATGTTTATTTCTGTTTTGTTGTGATTTTCCCACCAAAAACCACACAAACAGACAACAGACCATAATAATATCTATTTTCGTTGTAGTTTAAATCCGCCTCACACCTGTAGCCCTAACTCATAATCTATTAAAATGCAGCATCACTCGTGTGATAAAAATAATCACCATTACAGTGTTCTTCTTTTCTATATAAACCCAAACAAAAGTGGTATAATACAAAATAACCAATGGCATTAAGGAGAATACGATGTTACATGTAACCCGAAAAAGTAAAATAAAAGAATTGATCATCGAAAAGAAAAGCGTTACCGTTTCCGAGCTGACGAAAATGTTCAAAGTGACGGAAGAAACGATCCGGCGTGACCTGAAGCAACTCGAGGATGAAGGTCTCCTTACCCGTACCTATGGCGGGGCTTATATTTCTGAAGGAGTGCAAAACGACGTCGATGTGAACTTGCGCGAATTCATCCACGTTGAAGGCAAGAAAAAGATTGCTGCCAAAGCACTTTCCTATATAAAAAGCGGCGACTCCATCTTTCTTGACGCCTCAACGACATCCCTTGTTATCGCAGGGTTGATTTCCGATCAAAAATTAACCGTAGTAACCAACTCTATTAAAGTAGTCACAACACTGATGGGCAACCCAAACATTAAATTAGTCGTCATTGGAGGCACTCTGGCAGGTTCCTCTCTATCAAACCTCGGCCGGAATGCGGAAACCAATATGGAGCACTACTTCTTCGACACCGCCTTCATCTCATGCCGCTCTGTCAGCCGGGCGCATGGAATCACAGACTCTAATGAGCAGCAGGCAGTCATTAGAAAGATTGCTGCTGACCATGCAAATCGAGTTTTTCTCATTGCCGATTATACAAAGTTCGATAAGACATCTTTCACCACCATTTGCGGATTCGAGGACATCAACACTGTCATCGTCGACGAAAACCTGCCAAGGGAATGGCACGATTTCCTAAGAGATAAGGGCGTCGAGCTAGTGGAGTGTGAATGAGGTAGAAAGATGAAAACAGGTCGCCTATGCTGGTGACCTGTTTTGCTTGAGAGAAAGTTAGTCCATTAACAGGACAATTTATCTCCCTGTGTTTGAAAATAAGAGGAAGAATTCCGTTTAAATTAGGAAATACCACTATTTCCTTAAAAATAAGCGGAGTTATTCCGCCTATACGAACCAAATCTTTAAAATTCAGCTTATTTAGAGTAGTTAACCGGAATTCTTTCGCTTATATCCGCTTCTTATGCTTCCTCTATATACATTAACCGGAAATTCTCCGCCTATTAATTCTCATTCCTTACGTTTTTCTTTTCCGTGACCATACCAGCGCACATATCCCCAACCCCAAAAAAATAAGCCAGCAGATCTCTCTGCCGGCTCCTTCAATACTATTTCTTAAACATCTTCGGAAGACTCTCAGTAAATGGTGCATACGCGATTCCGTTTTCTGTGACAATCCCAGCAATCAAGCTATGATCTGTTACGTCAAAAGCCGGATTGTAGGTTTGTACATCTTTCGGTCCCATCGGCTTTTCATACCACTGTGTCGTGATTTCTTCCGCTGGTCTTAATTCGATATGGATGTCGTCACCCGTTTTGCATTCCAGGTCGACCGTCGATAGCGGTGCGCACACGTAGAATGGAATGTTGTAGTGTTTCGCAAGGATGGCTACACCAGATGTCCCGATTTTATTGGCTGAATCTCCGTTTGCCGCAACACGGTCACATCCAACAAGCACTGCCTGGACTTTGCCTTCCTTCATGACAATGGATGCCATATTATCGCAGATCAAGGTTACATCCACACCAGCTTCCTGAAGCTCCCAGGCAGTCAAACGTGCACCTTGAAGCAGCGGGCGTGTCTCATCAGCAAACACCTTGAAATCGTAGCCTCTTTCCTGGCCGAGGTAAATTGGCGCAAGCGCTGTACCATACTTGGCAGTCGCAATCGTACCAGCGTTACAATGCGTGAGAATTCCCATGCCCGGCTCTAACAATGACAGAGCATACTCGCCAATTGACTCGCACACCTTCTCATCTTCAGCACGGATCAATTCCGATTCCTCTTTTAATGCAGCCTTCACTTCCGACGCACTCTTGCCTTCTTCTCTCTTAAAGCGGGCATCCATGCGGTCAAGCGCCCAGAAAAGATTCACAGCTGTAGGACGGGAGGACGCTAGATAATCCTTCGCCTTTTTAAAGTCTTCATACAGCTCTTCATAAGAGTCCGCCTCGGATTTCTTCGTGCCAAGATAAACTCCGTACGCGGCCGCAATCCCGATTGCCGGAGCTCCCCTTACTTTCAAAAAGTAAATTGCATCCCAAATATCCTTCAGTTCCTTCAATTCAAGAAACTTCTTTTCATTTGGTAAAAGTGTCTGGTCCAACAAGACGAGCATATCTCTCTCATCATCGAGCCTGACCGATTGAATTGCATCCACTGGTCTTTCCATTCGCACTACCTCCTAGATGTTTTTGAAACTTTCTTTCACGACTTCAATAAAATCTTCACCGGTTTTCAAAGTCCCTCTTTCCATGATGAATCGCTTACCAGCTGTCAGGCACTCTTTCTCTGCAGCTGCGCGGTTTTCCAAAACGTCAATGGAGGTTATGTCTTTTACATGGGCAAGCCCGATGATTCGGCGGCAAAGCTCAAGCCCTGATACAGCAGCTGTATCTCGCAAGACAGAATCCAAATAGTACTCTTTGAAGCCTTCGTAACGTGCCGTACGATCCGTCACTTTCTCATCCCATGCTTTAACGAACTTCTCTTTAAAAAGATCAACAATATCGATAATCGTGTTTTGAAGGTATTCCATTTGGTCTTCCCTTTGTCCCGCATCCTCAATTGTGTACTTCGCATTTGCCAGCGCGAAAGTGAGGTTGGCAATGACATTCCCTACGTCATATCCAGCAGGGCCATAGAATGCGAATTCAGGATCAATTACTTTGGTAGAGTCTTCTTTTATAAAAACTGAACCTGTATGAAGATCGCCATGCAGAAGCGACTGGGCATTCGTCATGAATTCGAACTTTAACTTAGCAGTTTCAAGTTGAAGCGATTTATCATTCCAGATCGTTTCCTGGACGAAGTCTCTTGAAGCCGGGAACACATCGTTTCGGTGACAATCATAGAATGGCTCTGTGTACACAAGGTCTTCAGTGATTTCACATAGCTCTGGATTCATGAAGCTTTTTACCAGCTCTTTCTTTTCCTTGTGCTCCATCACAACATCGGATGTCAGCAAAAGTGTATTGACCATATATGTAGTGATGTGGTCTGCGAATAACGGGAATTTCTTATGTTTCATCAATGCCGTACGCATGATTTCATGATCTGAAAGGTCTTCCATCGCACAGCAATTCATGATTGGGTCATAACCGTAGATTTCCGGCACAAACCCAGGCGCAAGCTTGTTCTGGAGTTCAAGGATTTCACTTTCGATCCGGTTCCTGTCAGGCGAAAGCTTGAACTCATCCGAAATCCTCGCTACTGGACCGGCTTGTTTAACGATGACAGATTTATTATTCTTTTCATCTACTAATCTGAAAACATAGTTGAGGTTGCCGTCGCCAATCTCCTTGCACGTAAGCTCAGCATCTTCGTCAAAAAAGTTGAGTCGAGTCTTAGCGTATTCAATCGCATCTGCTTCTGTCATTGTAAAATACTCAGTTGTAAAAATAGCCATCTTTTATTCCCCCACTTTACTTTTGTTTATAGTAAGTAAGCGCCAATGCAAATGCCAATACTGTTCCTTTTACAATATCCATTGCATAATACGGAACAGACATCATGACCAGTCCATTCGCCAGGATTCCGATCAGGACCGCTCCGACAAATGTACCCAGTGCGTTCGGCTTTCCAGCTCCAAAGACGGAGAAGCCGATGAATGCTGCGGCAACTGATTCCATCAGATATGGAGCACCAGCATTGATTTCAGCGGTCATAACACGAGAAGCGAGGACAATACCGCCGATCGCTGCGAATGTAGCTGATAGTAGATAAGCCGCAATTTTATATTTATTGACCGGAATACCTGAAAGCCTTGCTGCTTCCTTATTTCCGCCGATTACATACATATATCTTCCATGCTTTGTATACGTCAAAAGGATATGGACAAGTATGACAACAACAACCATGATCAAGATGATCCACGGTACTTGCCCTATTTTTGCGAATAATGGGCTGATGGTGCCTTCCGAGAAAGTCCCATCAGGCATAACCATGTTCTGTGAAACAGTTGCACCTTTTGTATAGGTCAGGGCAATCCCCTGAATGATGAACATTGTCGCCAGAGTCATCAGCATATCAGGAATCTTCATTTTCACGATCATGAACGAGTTCAATCCACCGACAATCAATGCAGCAGCAATGGCTGACAAGATCGCAATGAAGGTATTTTGCGAAAACCATACAAACATCGAGATGACGACCGCATTCGAAAGGGATGCTACCGAACCGACAGACAGGTCAAAGCCGTCGACGGTCAAAGAAATCGTGATACCGATCGCGATAATAGTTACGATTGAAATGGAACGTAGGATATTAATGATATTATTCGCCTGCAAAAAACTTGGATTCGAGATTGCAAAAACTGCAATCAACACAAAAATAGTAAGAATCGTCCCATACTTATATAAAAAGTCAAAAAAGTCGAACGTCTTTCTTACTGGCTGTTTGGACGGAGCAGGATTAGGAACGCTCATCTCACTTGCCTCCTGTTGAATAGAATAATAGTTCTTCTTCGTTGGTCTTTGCCGTTTCGAGCTCTTTGGAAATCTGCCCATCATAAACGACATAGACGCGGTCAGTGATCCCGACAATTTCGGATAGTTCACACGAAGCATAAATGACCGCTTTCCCGCGCTGAGCAAGTCCGGAAATCAATTCGAATATATCTTTCTTCGCCCCGACATCGACTCCTTTGGTCGGCTCATCGAAGATATACACTTCCGCATCCGTGAGAAGCCATTTGCCGATTGCGACTTTTTGCTGGTTTCCGCCTGATAAATTCTGCACCTTCGTGTCTTCAGAAGGAGTTTTGATGCCCAGGCTGCCGATCATTTCACGCGCCTTGATTTTCTCCCCTTTAAAGTCAAGGAAGCCAAGGAACTTAGAGAAACGTTTCAGGTTGGCAGAACTCAAATTGCTCGACACCGGCTCTGCAACAAGGATTCCTTCTTTTCTTCTTTCTTCCGGGACAAGCGCGATCCCCTGTTTAACCGCTTGGTGAGGGTTCTTGATTCTCAATGTTTTCCCTTTAAGGATGATATCCCCGGCTGTTTTCCTGGTTGCGCCGAACAGCGTTTTGCATAATTCCGTTTTCCCGGCTCCGACAAGCCCGGCGACTCCGAGCACTTCCCCTGCCCTTACATGCATGGAAATCCCCTTGATCACACCTTCATCATGAAGGTTTTTCACTTCAAGGAGCGTATCGCCAATCGTCACCTGTTTTTTCGGAAACTGATCATCAAGTTTCTGCCCAAGCATATATTCGATTACGCGGTTTGGTGTTGTTTCAGCAATTCTTTCCTTGATGACAAATTGCCCATTCCTCATAACCGTTATCTCATCACAGATTTCAAACAGCTCAGGCAAGCGGTGGGAAATGAAGATGACCCCCACATTACGCTGCTTGAGATCGCGGACGATCCGGAACAACTCATTTGTTTCAGAGTGGCTTAACGGAGCTGTCGGCTCATCAAGAATCAGAAACTTACAATCTTTTAAAATAGACCTGGCAATCAGGACCATCTGCTTCTCAGCTAGAGTCAATTCGCTGACAAGTTTTTTCGTAAGCACCTTAACATTCATACTGGCAAGAATCTCAGCAGCTTTTCGGTGAATTTCCTTCCAGCTGATGATTTGCTTTTTGCCCATATCATTCACGGTTTCGTTCAGCATGATATTCTCACCAACGGTCAAATACGGAACCAATGCCGTATCCACTTCCTGATAGACGATTTGGATTCCATAATCCTGAGAATCCTTCGGAGTGCGAATATCAATTTTCTCACCATTCAGGTAGATCTCACCGGTGTAATGGTTATAGGCACCAGAAAGCACCTTCATCAAAGTTGATTTACCAGCGCCATTCGCACCGATCAGCGCATGTGTCGTACCAGTTTCCGTTGAGAAGCTAACATCATCCAGGGCCTTCACTCCTGGAAATTCAATTGTGATATTCTTCATTTCCAGCAACGTTCTAGTCACAGTTCTTTCCCACCTTCCGGCAATTGCACTTCTAAAGCAAACACTCTCTTAAAGTCCATAAGAGAGTGCGCTTCCCATGTACCTTCAATGAAACAAGATACTTATTTCTTATAGTGATCCTTTAAAGTCTTCATCCAATCTTCTTCGAAAGCATCAGATTTGCCCCATCCATCGATGATGTCAGCAAGAGTCTGCATGTTTACCGGAGAATCAGAAGATTGAAGCGTCTTTTGGTCAATTAGAGAAGCTTCTAGGTCATATGTTTGCGGAGTTTCTTCATCAGCAAGCTTCTTTGCAAGGATTCTCATGTTCACTTCACCAATCAGCTTAGGGTCAACAGCCGCTGTATAGGCCCATGGGCTTCCTTCTTCCTGCATCAATTGAAGGTCAGCGTTAGAAACGTCGATACCGTAAATCTTGATTTCATCTCTGCCAGCTTCCTTGATCGCACGAGCTGCACCAATCGCGAAAGCATCCCAAGTAGCGAAAATTGCGTCAATTTCGCCTTTCTTATGCTTGTTAAGCATGGCAGCAACAGCATTCTGTGTCTGAACAGATGTATCAGCAGCAGCAACACCGAAGCGTTCTACTTCTTTTAGGCCAGGATTCTTTTCAAGAACATCTTTATATACATTGTTACGTCTTACCATTGGCGGAAATCCATCAACCCAAAGGTACACGATATTTCCTTCACCATTTGTTTCTTTAACTAACTGATCCAAAGCTAACTTTGCAAGCGCTTCGTCATCTTGAGAAGTTAACGTAACTCCGTCAACATTCATCAAATCGCCGTTTGAGTCGAAAGTAACGACACTCTTTCCAGCTTCAGTCAATTTTTTTACATCATCTACAGTAGCAGCATCATCACCATGGGAAATGATGAAACCGTCATAGTCTTCTTGAAGCCCTTGTGCAATGGCATCATGGAACTTCGCCGTGTCGCCATTTGCAGTAAACACATCTACTTTAAAGCCTAATGCTTCACCTTCAGATTTAGCACCAGCAAGGAATTGAGCAGTATGGTCGTCGCCGCCGATCTTCCTGATTACCTTGATCTTCATGTCATTTCCATCTTTGAACACTTCAGGGACGTTTTCAAAGCTTACTTTTTCGCTCCCTTTCGCAGGCTCCGATCCGCCTGAAGAGCAGCCCGTCAACAATAAGCTCATAGCCATAGCTGAAACGGCAACAGTTTTAAAGAAATTTCTTTTCTTCATCTTTTTTCCCCCTAAATTTTTGTTGGATTCCAGTCTATCGAGCCATATGTATCTCTGTCATTCCTAATAGATAGAGGAATCTATTGTGAAGCGCTTTCATGTTTGGTTAAATTTTATCATGACATTCTACCTTTCTACAATGTTTTTTTTGAATTGTTTATAATTTATTTGGTTTTCAGACGCAAAACCCACACAATTTTATTGTTTTATGTTGTTTTCAGGTTTTTTCGAAACTATAGTTCCATATGTATTTACAGTGGAACAATAGATTTTCCCCCTTTAAATCTAGTAAATCTTTGTTTTCTATAAAAAATTCTATTATTCAAAAACAAACACGAAACAAACAAAAGCAAAATAACATTTGTATAAGAAGAATGAGAATGGTAGAATCGAACATAATTTAACAGAATATTGAATCAAGGTGGGGTAGAAATGTTAAAAGCAGAGCGCATAAAAAAGATGAAAGTAAAAGAAGTGGATCCGAAGTTGAAGGGAAGACTACCAGCAGGCCAGGTTCTGACAGAGAGGTTTCCAATATTGCATGAGGGAGAAGTTCCTGAATACGAAATGGACACATGGGACTTTAAAATCTTCGGAGAGGTAGAAGAACAGATTGTACTGACGTATACTGATCTTTTAAAAATGCCTCAGACAACGGTTAAATGCGATATCCATTGCGTAACAAGGTGGTCTAAATTCGACAACGAATTTACCGGTGTGAAGGTAAAAGACTTATTCAAGCATTATGGGATTAAACCGAACGGAAAGTTTGTTATGGTTCACGGCGACCACGATTATGAAACGAACCTTCCTCTTGAAATGATGCTGGACGACGATGTACTGCTCGCCCACTCCTATGCTGGAAAGCCTCTTTCAAAAAAGCATGGCTGGCCGCTGAGACTTGTCGTTCCGAAACTATACTTCTGGAAAAGCTCAAAATGGGTTCGAGGTTTCGAATTTATGAAAGAAGATAAAAGTGGATTCTGGGAAAGCAACGGATTTCATAATGACGCCGACCCTTTTAAAGAAGAAAGATTCTCCAATGATGATATGTATCTGCCAGAGGATGAGTGGGAGAAGAAAGATTTTGATTGAATGAAGTAGAAAAGAGAGAAAAAACATCACTTGTTTTTCTCTCTTTTCTATTTATTAAACATTCTTACTTCATGCCTAAGAAGAGATCAGCCATTTTTCGAGAATAGGACTGATCAACTAATTCTTTATGTTTGAAGAATACCTTTTTGGCATAAGGCATCAAAGACAGTTTTGTTTAATAATTTGACTTTTATCACAACTTAAAATCTGTTGGTTTTGACTCACTGGGATACAAGAACCGTCCCCATGTCGCCCAATGTCCCTTCAATTTCTTTCGCAACTCTCTCAACACCTTGTTGATTGATCGTTTTCAATCCATTTGCGTCAGGTGCTGTTTCCTCGAATAGATGGGTATTTAAGAGCGCGACAATCACACGGACAAGCTTGATATTTGTATCGAGCAGAGTCATTTCGTCCTCGGTGAATTTCTCGAAATCAGGTTTATTATCAACTGTCTCTGACAGCTCATACAGGAAATCCCAGAAGACCTCTTCTACTGCATGCAGTTCCTTTGCCAACAAAGCTGCGGTGGACGATAGGCTGGCAAGATAGTCATTGACCACCTTCATATTTTCAATACATTGGTTGACCTCTGACACCGCATGATCGATTTTATTTTTCAGTGCCCTCTCGCGAAATTTTAAAATGGCTGCAAATACCGGCGAACGCATGAGTCCATCGATAATCCCTGCATCTTCATCATAAATTTTCAGCAAATACGAGTCGAACATGGCAAAATCGGATTCAATATTAGCATGGCGGAATAGATCATCAAAGGTCCTCACACGCCCATCAAATTTGATATTATACGTCGGGCGGTTATGAATCTTCTCGAATACCTCTGCAAAGTACTCTAGCTGTGTATGTAATTGCTCTTTGACTTTTCGGATATCCCCAAATTGCGAAGTTAGTTTTTCATTCAAATTTTTTCCCTGGTCCTGTTTCTTCTCAAGGATATCGATTCGCACATTTAAATAATCGCTCTTCTCCTGGATACCATTTGCCGCGTTCTTCCCTACAGCTGACATCACTGCTTTAAGCGGAATTTGGGCAGGGAAAAGCACGTACGAACCTATTTCCACTAGATCCGCTCTTGATTTACTCTGGATCTTTTCGGAAATATAGTATTTTGCATCAAACGTCTTGTCACTCACGAAATCCTTCGTGTCCGAAGCCTTGTCTAAAATAAAATCTTTTGTATCCTCTGCTTTTTCCGAGACGAAATAGGCTGTATCCTCCACAAATTCCTTTAAATCACTAACCTTATCTCCAATTGCATATTTCGCATCGAATGCCTTATCACTGACAAGGTCCCTGGCATCCTCTGCCTTTTCGACGACAAAGTCCTTCACATCATCCATTTTATAGCTGATTGTATCTTTCATGTCACGCAGCTTATAAAAGAAACCCATCCTCTCACTCCCTAACCGAAATGTAACGTTACAGACTTATCACGCAGCAGTCCCTTGAGCTGATCACGGTCTTCATATGGCAAATCCAGGCGCATTTCCTGTATAGTGCGCGTGACTACTTCATTTGCTTCATCCGGGCTCGTTGCCAGCGACAGACCTGAAGACATTTTATTGACCAATTCGATTTGAGCATGCAACTCATCCAATGAGAGAGCAGCAAGTTCGCTTACCTTCGCCTGCAGATCAACATTCAGCTGTTGGTAAAATTCGATTTTACGCACCAGCTGATCCTCGAATTTGTTTAAGAAAGTAACTAACTCTGCTACCTCTTTTGAATGATCGATGAAATACAGAAGCGAAACACTCAGGATGCCTGTCGTCATTCCCCCGATAAAAATGGTCAACGGCTCGCCAATGACTGGCATTTGAGCAATCGGAAGTTTACTGAAGGCCTCGCCAATAAATGTCCCGGCAGCAACCGATGCTGCCATGACAATTATCTTTGATATAGCTTTCATCAAGTCACCCGGTGCCAACTGATCTCGGTTGAATACAAGCAAACTAAAGATTTCCGTGATGCTGCCCCAAAACTCGCGAATGAGCTTGACGACATTTTTTGCTGTACCTGCAAAGAGGTTGACAATGAACGTAGAAAGCGAAGCCATAATTCCGGCAAGCACGCCATTGCCAAATGATTTAATCAGCGACGAGAATTTTTCCTTTACCATCGTAAAAGCTTCCTTAAAGGTTTCACCAACCTGCTTTAGAAAAGTGCTTAGCGAGAATTCTTCTTTCATTTCCGAAACGATCTGCGGGAATTTTCTGCGCACAATCATCCACACCTCAGCAAGCAGCATGCCAACAACTTGGCGAAGTCCCATCCTCATGCCCTGCGAAGCCGCATCTGTCTTGAGTTTTTTCCACGTTTCTTTATCCTTTAGATAAGCTGTGCGAATTGTTCCTTCGTATGCTTTTCTGGCTTTCTTATCTGCTTCCGCCATCATCTCGATATTGGCCTTGCTTAAATTTTCAAGTTTTCTCAGCTCGCCGCGTTCCTTGTCAGAAAGATCGCCTTTCTTTTTCAGCTCATTTATCCTTGATTGGCTTGCTGCCTGATTCTTCTCCAGTTCATTAATGAACTGCTTCATGTCCTTGTGCTTTTTTGAACGGTTAATAGAAAAGTTGGTATGATTCAAATTGGTGTCAGCATTGGCTAAATCAACACCGTTTAAATTCGTTAAATATACAGCAGGATCATTATGTATTGTACTAGCCGCAATCGTATGATCCATATCCTGAGCTTCATTCCTCGGCATCTTCTGACCTGTATAGGAATCTATCAGTTTTCCATCTTTACGAAGGCTGCTTGCCTCAGCATTTCGTTTAGAGTAGTTCGCATGCTGATGATATTTATTCTTCACTCTTTTATCTTGATAGTCTCCACGGTTCTGATAGCGAGTTTGAGCCGCCTCATCCTTCAAGCCAAATTCACGCGCCGTAACCGGAGTATCGATATTTCCGCCATCTTGGTCCTTGAACATTAAATCAAGTGCGAATGAACGGAGCAATGTCGTAACAATCATCTTTTCATACTGTTGCAGCAGTGATTGGGATGGAGGCAAATCCCCGTTTGGAGGAATTTCATCTACTAAATCCAATGCAATCGTTGTTGTCATATAATTACCTACCTTATTAAAACTATTATAATAGTACAATTATACTAGACAAATCTTGTGAAGAATACTAAAAAAAGGAAGTTGATTTCTTAGTAATTAGACGGTATATTCGACAAATTTCGGGCGGTGACAGGCACCTGTCGAATCAAAAACGCTCAGAGGTTATCTCTGAGCGTTAAGTATTATGTTCAATTTATATAGTTAATTACTAATTATAAACCCTACTTCATTTAATCAAATGTCTCCTAAAAAAATGCCCTCCCGACTGTCGACATTATAGGATAAACACTAACTAATAAGGTCAATCCCCATAAAAATAAACCAATAAGAAAACTCTTCTTATTCATCTTTGACCTATATACTATAAGCAAAATAATCCATATGGGGGTTAGGAAAATACCTACCGCAATAATGTTCATCGCTATTTGGGCATTAACCATATTTATAGAATAGTTAGAACTATTATTATTTGTTATTACATCCAACAATACAAATAAGGATATAAGTAATAAAACAAGCGCGTTATATACAATCCAGACTTTGCGCATACCAAGCCTCTACTCTCTTCAAATGTCTTATTACTATTAATAATTTATTCGACAAATTTCGGGTGGTGACAGGCACCTGTCGAATGAATCGGCACCTGTCGAAAGACACCTATCAATCTACTGAATCCACGCTCCGTCTGCTCCGAGTTTGTAGCCGCCTATGGTTGTGTTATAGGCCATGGCTCCGCTGCTGTAGAGGTAGTACCATTTGCTGCCGCTCTTGACCCAGCCGGTTTTCATGACACCACTGCTCTCAAGGTAGTACCACTTACCCCCTGACTTGAGCCAGCCTGTTTTCATCGCACCACTGTTCTCGAGGTAGTACCATTTCCCTCCGTCTTTCAGCCAGCCTGTTTTCATCGCGCCGCTGCTTTGAAGGTAGTACCACTTTGTTCCTGACTTCAACCAGCCAGTCTTCATGGCCCCACTTACTTCAAGGAAGTACCACTTTCCTCCTGACAAAACCCAACCGGTCTTCATCACGCCACTAGCATCAAGGTAATACCATTTGGCCCCATCGAGCAGCCAGCCTGTTTTCTTGATTCCGGTTTTAGTGTCATAGTAGAACCAGTATCCATTCTCTTTCAGCCAGCCTGATTTGATGACAGTGATTTCCCTCTCAACCTTGGCTGTGTTGCCTGATGAATCTATACTCGTATAGGTCAGCGTATAGCTTCCTGCAACAGATGTATTCACAGTACCGTTAACGACTATCAAACTGGTTATATCGCCATCAGCATTGTCTGTTGCTTTCACACCATACAGAGGATTGAAAGCCGTGCCTGCTTTTATCGTTTGGTCCACAGTCCCAGTAATCACAGGTGCTGTCTGGTCAATAACGTGTACCGTCCTTGTGACAGATTCCGAATTCCCTGATGTATCTGTCACAGTGTATGTTAACGTGTATGTGCCCTTAACCTTCGTATCGACTTCACCATTAATCTGGATGGCTTCCGTCAGATCACCATCTGCATTGTCTGTTGCCCTGACTCCTGCCAGCAGATCAAAGTCTGCTCCCATTTTGATTGTCAGATCCTCCACTCCAGAAATGACTGGTTTGATAGTATCTATAACCGTAATGGTTCTATTCAGCTCCGTCTCGTTTCTGGTTATGTCGTTAACAATATAAGTAAGGGTGTACTTCCCTTTTACATCAGGATTTACCGTACCATAGATTAGTAGATTACTTGTCATGTCGCCATCTACAACATCAATTGCCTCGACTCCTTCAGCTGGATCAAAAGCAGAGTGCATATTGATCGTTTTATCATCTGCTCCTGAAATCACTGGTCCCACTGTATCGACAACCGTGATCTTCCTTTCAGCTTCCTCTGTGTTCCCGGCTGCATCAGTAACCGAATAATGTACGACATAAACGCCAGGTTTCAAAGGTTCAACAGTGCCCGTTACTTCAATTTTTTCCGTAAGGTCACCGTCTACATTATCCGTTGCAGCAACGCCTTCAAGGACATCAAAAGAATCAACAGCTTCAAGTGTCAAGTCTTCCACTCCCGTTAAGACAGGCTCGCCTTTGTCAGCTACAGTAATCGTTCTTGATGTCTCGGAGGTGTTTCCAGATGTGTCCGTGACTTTATAAATGACTACATAATCACCCATTTTTGATGGATCCACATCTCCTTCCAGCTCAATTTCAGCTGTAAGATTTCCTTCAATAAAATCGTAGGCATTCACTCCATCCAACGGATTAAAGTCGGAATGAACATTGATAGACGTATCTTCTATTCCATAAAAACTAGGTGCTTCTCCATCGATGGTAAATAGGTTATTGGCATATTGATCCTGATATTCAAACCCTGATTCATTATCTATCACATCGGATAGATGGAAATGAACTTTACCAGATGCATTTTCAGGAACTGTAAATGTATACTCATATGTCTTGCCGTCACTTCCAGCCACTTCTGTCATCGTTTTAGGAGTGGAAGCCATTGCGCCACGCAAAGCGATTTTAACACCTGCTTTTACACTCTTTGTAAAATGGACGGCAACGGTGATTGTGTCACCAGAGGCTCCGACTGATTTCGAAATATCATAAGATGAAACGATTCCTTCTAACGTATGCCTTAGCGGGACCACACTTATTTCTCCGGCAGAATTCGGCCCGATCGCAATAACGGTTCCATCCTTCTTAAGGCCGACAATTGAATTGCGTCCAGTAAGAGCTACGATATCTTTCCAATTGGAGGTCGTCCTTGCATCATCCCAGAACTCCCCAGTGCCAACGACAGTGCCATCCTTCTTAATGCCGAGCGTATTCCCGCCGCCTGCATAGATGTCAACAATCTCTGTCCAGTCAGATACATCACCAAGCTCGTAGTCATATCCTTTAACCGTCAGAACGGTTCCATCTGCTTTCAATCCAACTGTATGATTTAAACCAGCTGAAATGGCAATGATATCTTTCCAATTATTAACATCCCACATTGCAAATCCTGGATACCCAGTGGTAATAACGCTGCCATCTGCTTTTAACCCTACGGTGTAGTTAGAACCAGCTGAAATAGCAACAATATCGGTCCATTCACTAACATTTAGCTGGCCATAATAGTTATCGCCTGTTGCTACAACTGTCCCGTCTCTCTTCAAGCCTACGGTAAAATTTCTTCCAGCGGAAATATCGATAATATCCCGCCATTCAGACACATCGGTTTGACCCTTGTCATAACTTTTAAGACGAGTTCCAATAACGGTCCCATCCTTTTTCAGCCCAACCGTAAAGTCACTTCCCGCTTCGACTTTTGTTATGTCTTTCCAATCAGCAAGATCGAGCTGTCCGTTATAATTCACACCTTTAGTGACAATAGTACCATCGTATTTCAGCCCTACAGTAAACTGTCCATTCCCAGTGATATCTACAATATCCTGCCAGCCTTGTACATCTGTTTGGCCATTCCAATTGTCCCCTGTTGCAACCAGCGTGCCATCTGCCTTCAACCCAACGGTATGCCAGACGCTTGCAGCAATCGCAACCACATCTTTCCACTCACCAACATCGATTTGTCCATCCTCATTAAAGCCAGTCGCCACTACCGTCCCATCTGCTTTTAAACCGACCGTATAGCTTTCACCAGTAACGATCGAGACAATATCAGACCAGGATGATACATTTGTCTGCCCATGATCATTCAGACCTGTAGCCACAACGGTGCCGTCCATTTTGAGGCCAACTGTATGTGCAAATCCAGCTGCGACAGATACAATATCCGTCCAGTCTCCTACCTGTGTTTGTCCATTCTGCGTGTCTCCCACCGCAACCACGGTTCCGTCTGATTTCACACCGACGGTATGCCTGGCTCCGGCAGCAATATCGACAATACCTTCCCAATGGTGCAAGCCTAACTGGCCATTCCTATCATTCCCAACTGCAACCACAGTTCCATCTGCTTTTAAACCGACGCTATGCTCAGCACCTGCAGCAATATCCACAAGGTTGCTCCACTCACTGACATTTAGCCTTCCGTGTGCATCATTACCTGTTGCAACTGCTGTCCCATCTTTTTTGAGACCGAGCGTATGCTGGTTGCCAGAAGCTACAGAAACAATATTCGTCCATTGTGTTGTTTCATTATTGCCTCGAGGGGAGCTTGCAACTACAGTTCCATCCTCCACCATTAAGACTGTCATTGAAGTTTCTGCTGAAACAATCCCTTCGTATTTTTCCGCATCCTCCCGTGTCAAATGCACAGCTGCATTTACTGACTGAATGCTAGTTATGTTGTTTTGAAAAAGTTGACGAGGCAAAAAGTTCAACAGCAAAGTTATGATGACTGTTAAACTAATAATCTTTGAAAAACTCCTCATCTTCCCCACCCCTTTTTATATGTATTTTTCAGGCCTCTCTCTTTTATAAATTCTGCCCATACTAATCTACTTTATCAAATCAAGTAAGTAATTTAGCCTAATTTGGTAAATTTTCTTTAGGGAATTTCCACCAATTCAAAAGAGGAACAAAGGGATATCCCTTGCTCCTTCTATCAGTTACACACCACTGAAATTATTACGACTCCCGTACGGGACACAAGAACCGCCCCTATGCCTCAAACACCTCCAAAATAAACCTGGATATCCCTATGGTTTTATTACGGTAGGTTTGGAGGGAGGAGATGTGGAGTTCCTCTTTTGCTCTGGTTACGGCAACGTACATAAGGCGTCTTTCTTCTTCGATGGCTTCGTTGATTTTGTCTTCACCGGATAAAATGGATATTCGATCATCGGTTTCATGTAAGGATGATTGATGTGGCAGAATCGATTCGCTGGCTCCTATCAAATACACAACCGGGAATTCGAGTCCTTTTGATCCGTGTATCGTCATTAACTTCACAACATTGGGATTCTTTTGCTTTCTTAGCTTTTCCATTTGTTCATGATAGGTCATCACTTGGTCAATAAATTGTAAATACTCCTTAACACTAGAAAAATTTCTCGCGGAGTTTTCCAATTCATCCAGGGTTTCTTCTACTATTTCTTCATAAAGTGTTGAGGCCGGTGTCGTTCGATCTAATAAATACCTGGTATATTGTCCTTTTCCATTTCTTATTTCCTGAATGGCTGCGACAGGCTGTTGTTCCCTCAACTGCTTAATAAACGCAACTTTCTCAGTCAAAATCTCTCTATGATTGGAACTGATCCACGGTAAATCTGTGATCTTTTCCAATAAAAGATCTCCCGGTTTCTGATTCATTCCAATATAATCTATAACTCTATCAGCCGACAGATATAAGGAAGGGAGTATACCCCTGAAGGCCGGCCAATGACCAGGATCACAGGATAACCTTAAATAATCCAAAATGGGTTTTACTATTGGATTATCATAAAATAGCTCATCCTTCCCATATGTAACAAACGGAATTTCCTCTAAAACAAGTCTGTCAGTTATTTCTCTGCTAACAGCATGGGTACGAAAAAGAATGGCATGGTCGCGCCATTCCCGGTCAGATCTTTTTAAGGAATGAATGATATGTCTCGCCTCATCTTCCACTGTTTCATATGTGGAGTAAACAGGTTCTTTTCCCGTTTCATTGACCGCATACAAGTTTTTCTCGAACCTTTTTTTATTATGCTTAATGATTTCATTTCCCAGGCCGACGATGTATGGATTTGAACGATAATTTATATCCAGTACGATTTTCCGGCAAGCAGAATATTCTTGAGGAAAACCTAAAATAATATCATTTGTGGCTGCGCGAAATTGATAAATCGATTGACTATCATCCCCAACGACAAACAGGTTATTTTGAGGCAGAGCTAATTTTTTCATAATGACATGCTGAAGAACAGATGTGTCCTGGTATTCATCGATCTCAATATAAGTAAAGCGGCGTTGTAAATTTTTTAAGATGGGCGGCTGTTTCTCTAGTAATTGATAAGTGTGAAAAAGAATATCATCAAAGTCCATCAGATTATTTTCTTCCTTATAATCCATGAATCTCTGAAACGCCTCTTGAACTTCCTGATCGACTAATGCGTTTGCTTTCACCGTCTTAGGAAGAATGAGGTGATTGGCCATATAGTTGAATTTTGCCAGCAAGATCTCCGGCTCATCATTTATGTTCATATCCTTTAATATCTTTTTAATGATAAACTGCCTATGTTTCTCATTATTGATAATTTTATGGGTGTAGCCAACACTTCTTAACAGCCGAAGGAAAATTGAATGGAAGGTCCCGACAAGCAAGTTCCCCATCATTTCGGAAGTAATCCCCGGAATCTTCGAGATTCTCTCCGCCATTTCAGTGGCTGCCTTTTTTGTAAACGTGACAATCAATATTTGCTGAGGTTTAACATTTTTCACAAGCATAAGATAACCAGCACGGGCGGTTAACACAGCTGTCTTCCCGCTCCCAGCACCTGCTAAAGTCAAAACCGGCCCATCTGTCGTTCTTACCGCCTCAATTTGTTTCTCATTTAAATAGATTCCGATTTTCTCTAAACTTCGAAAATAATAAGCATCTGGGTCACGGGGAGTCACAATTCTTTGGCTCGTTACATTCCTAGCTATCTTGGCAATCGGTGTAGTTGGCGGCTGGAATGTTAAGTTGGTATCCATACTTGACCTCCCCTCATTCTATAATTAATGACATGATCGCTTCCTTCAATCCTGCTTGATCTTCCCTGCATAAATCTCTCGCCGTTGTAATCTCATAAATGAATGTTTCAATTAGCTGATCGATTTCTTCAGCCTGACTGATCCGCAATAGTAAAATAGCTTGCAAGAAATGCCAACGGGGATTGGCTGGATCCAAATCAATAGCATGCCTTATCACTCTGCTGCATATCAAAGCATCCACCTGATTTCTATTCATCACCTGAGCCGTATATCCCCAGTACAACGCTTTATTAGGATTATCCCTGATGGCCAGCATATATAACTCTAAAGCTTCTTGAACTTTCCCACTTAAAAAATACAGTTCTCCGAGTAAGAAAGATGCTTCTGCTCTTATTTCAGCATCATAGCTCTCCATATCAGCCATAATCTCTTTAAGGAATTCATCTACCTTATCATGAACATCAGCTTCGCGAATCCGGTCCAAATCTGGATACGTTTCATCAGAGCGCTCAATGCTTTGCGGATAGTTCTTCTGGTTTGGGATGGGTAATGGTTGATCATAGCCATAGGATAAATAGACCTCAATATTCTCTTTACAATAGTTCAATATGTCTTGATTATGATAGACAGTTGCCAGTCTCTCCAAGGTCTGAAGTGCTTTAAAGCAATCTTCAAATCTCCCCATTTGGAAGCTGTACTCTATAAAAGACTGAATGGATTCAAGACTCAACCAGTGATTATTGATGATCACAAGCAGGTCATCCACATTTCCTTCAAGGATATGTCTCTCATGGGTTTCCCGCATGCTTTTATTAAACTGCTCCATCGCTTGTTTAGATTGTTCTTCCGTTTGATTATTAAGAATATCGATAATTTCTTGATGGACTCTTTCCTGCTGCTTCCGGTCTACCTTGGTAATGGCAATTTCCACACCAAAAAATAAACCAAAGCCTCCCCCAAGAATCCGATTCAATCTCACTTCGAACTCTTGGCCACTATCGATAAGCGGAGATAGTTTGGCTGCAGTTTCCCTAGGAATCCAACCGATACTTTCATCATATTCGTTAAAAACACCAATCGCATTTCTGTCATGCGGGTTGAAGTAATCCCTTTCCATATAGATGTGATCATGAATGGAAAGTCTGTTTATCACTTCTTGTCTTCCCTCAAATTTCACCCCGGCTAGTCTTACAAGCTGTGTCATTCTCTCACCTCGACAATATTCTGCAATTTTATAAAAAAGTCCCTACTTTCCGACTTTTCCCATTACATTTCTGTATAATAGAATTGTATAGTGATTTCCAGTTAAATTCTACTAAATTTGAGGTGTAAAAATGTTCAACTCCAAAAAAGACCGGTCCCTAACCCAATACGAAATAAATGAAGTCATGGGCTTTGTGACGAATACGATTAATCGAGCATTATCAACTGGCCAGGCACTTGATGTCATGGAAAAATACGATTTAGTTCTTGTGGCCTCTATTAACGGAGAGTATATTCAAGGCTCTGTTTACCAATTCTCTCAATGTAATATTGTAAACAATGAATCAATTGAATTACACGAAACCCCATTGTTCGCAGCAGAACGCCATTATTTGAATATGGAAGATTTCCGTGACTACCTGAACGAAGAACATTTGGAAACGATGGATCAAACGAATATTCAAGCAGTATTGCTTATGTCCGGTCTGATCCGAAGCTTCAAACTTCAACCAAACTAGTATAAAAAGGTGGGAAAACAATGAATCATACATTAACTCAAAACGAAGAGCAGCTCATTATAGATGCATTAAAGAATTGCTTGCGCGAGACATACACTAATATGTCTGAAAAATTCGAAACAATACATGAACTTGATACGCTAGTCTCTTCATTCATGAATGATGGAACTGTAATGGTTGTCCTTTACAAAGCATCAGATTGTGTGCTTATGCTAGGATCTCCTGTGGAACTCCCCCAGTATCCAATGTATACAGCACAATTAGACCAAAGAGAAGGCTTCAAAGCCGGTGCAAATAGCGAAATCCAAGGAACAAAATACGAAGCAATCGTACAATTTGCCCACGCCTGCCTCGAAAGTTCAGTAAAAAGAGGCTGACGGATAGGGTCGGCTTACTCAGGGCTCATAAACATGGAAGACAAAAACTCACAAAAATACCCGGATTTGAGACTCTTAGAGAATCCCTAATCCGGGTTTTATTTTTCAATAAGTATAAGGATGGTCATCAATCACCAATCAAAGAGGGAGAAAAAACTACACATACATGCATCAGCAACTCATTCTTCCCTCTCCCGAAATGGTACGGAAGAACCGTCCCGATGTCCCCTATACTGTTTCACTATCTTTCTTCAAATCTTTTATAAAGCTATATATGATGATCCCCATTATGATGGCTAACGGGAATGCCGCAACGATTGAGATCGTTTGAAGCATGGTTAGTGTAGTCTCATTAAAGATAAGGGCGATCGGTAAAATGATAAAGATTAATGCCCAAAATACTCTGATAGATTTAGGGGGCTCCTGGCCTGGTTCTAATTTTTTCAATGAGTATTCTGCTACAACAAGCGTGATGGCATCGAATGTGCTTGCGTAAAAGGCGATCATTGCGACTGCTAATAATACAAGTGCGACACCGCTAATAGGAAGCTGTTGGAAAATCTGCAGGATGACTTCAGATGGACTAGCTCCATCTGCGAGCATTCCGGCTGCATCTACATTACCTTGTGTTTGGTGGAAGAGTCCAAAGTTGCCAAACACTATAAAGGAAGTAAATGTTCCTAATAACCCACATGTAAACCCGCCAAGAATGGTTTGTTTGATTGTTCTTCCTTCAGAGATTTTCCCAATGAAGAACGGTGTTGCAACAAACCACGCAATCCAATATGCCCAATAGAATACCGTCCAGTCTTGAGGGAACCCAGAACCACCTTCTCCAGATACTCGAAGTGGATCCATCCAGGTTGACATACTAAAGAAATCATTTGCTAATTTTCCGATACCGGTAATTCCACTTTCGATCATGAACCTCGTAGGTCCAAAGAATAAAAAGATTGCTATAAGTGCTAAAAAGATAATTACGCAGAGATTCGCGAGCTTTGAAATCCCTTTTAACCCTAACGTAACAGCGATTGTATAAACCAATGCGATGACCCCTAAGATGATGATCGTCAACGCTGTACTTTGCGGAATCCCAAAGATCGTCGACACGACTAATGATAATAATGGTGTTGCCAGAGAGAACGTAGTAGCTGTTCCTGCAAGCAATCCAACGATAGAGAAGATATCAATGAATTTGCCTAACGCTCCATCAGCATGATGCCCGATTGTTGAACGACATGCTTCTGAAAGAGTCTGCCTTTTGCGTTTCTTCACATACATCATATATCCGTATGCAACCGCAGGCAGGATATAAAAACTCCATGGAATAGGTCCCCAGTGGAATAATGGATAGGTTGATGCAAAATCCTGTTTCTGCGCCAGGCTCATATTTTCCATACCAAATGGAGTTGCACCAAAATAATAAGCCCATTCGATTAGCGACCAATATAAGATATCCGCAGCCATGGTAGAAGTAAAGATCATGGCACCCCATGCGAATGTGTTAAACCTTGGTTTTTCTAAATTACCTAGTTTCACGTGGCCGTAACGGGAAAAAGCCAGCCAAATCGATACTAAAAACACGCCAAGACCAAATACCATGTAGAACGAACCAAAGTCACCAACAAAAATACTTCTCAAAAAATCAATAGCATTACTGCTGGCACTTGGATAGACTAATAAAATGACCGACAAAAATAGGATTAGAATGAGTGGCCCGAGAGTTAAAGTCCAATCTATTTCCTGTTTGGTTTTACTTTTTTGCAAGTTCATGCTCTGTTTCCTCCATTAAAATTCCCATACTTTTTTTATAGTAATCTTTTGCATAACGGTACATGATGAGGGTATAATCTCCGAATTTCACTCCCAGTGCTTGTTTATATTGAGCCCACATTGCCCATAGAAACCCGCCAAGCGCCATATAAATATAGACTCTAAGGCGTTCTTCCTGCGTTGGTTTTCTATCGAAATAATAGTCCATCAGCTTTTCAATTTGATCTGTATTCAGGTTACCATATAGCGCAAACATAGAAAGATCGATGACAGGGTCACACATGCCTGCATATTCCCAATCAATCAATTTCAGATCTCCATTCGGCAAGACTAAAAAATTATCAAAGTGAGCATCAATATGACAAAATACGGATGGGAGATCCATTTTCTTTAGGATTGAAAGAAGTTCACTCATCTTTGTTCTTACTGATGAATAATCTTCAAATAGAATAGCTCCACTTTTCGTGCACAATTCTTCATAAAATAAGATATTCTTCTCCACATTAAAACTATGAGGTACGGTTATATTACTATCGTGAAGCCTATTAAGAGTCTTCATGCTTTGAAATAGCTCCATATCACTATTTATGTTCAAGCTTCTGGCTCCTGATTCGAATTCTGATATTTTAATGCCGCTCTTTGAATCAATATAGACAATGTGTTCAGTGATGTTCAAAGGGATAACGGCTTTTATACTTGAATATTCTTCGTCTCTATTAATCAGCTTCTCGGTACCTTCTCCAGGGATCCGGCAAATATATTTTTTTTCATTAATAGTAAATAAGAATGACTTATTCGTCATACCCAGTTTCAATGGTTGAATATCTTTAATTTCATCTTCGCTAACTTTAAAAATCGAACTAATTAATGACAGCACTTTGTTATTGGACTGTTCTCTGTAGGTCGAATCAAAAACCCTTAGTTCTTCAAAACTTTCAAATTCAAAAACAGTGTTTTCGGGCTGTCGATTCACATACATTTTTAATACATCAAGATTTCGCTTAAAAACATCTTCCCAATAAAAATCCTCTGTCCCTGGCTGATTATATGTCTTTTCTAATAAAGGCACTATTTGATCAGAGAACTCTTTCGAGAAAAATACCGGACCATACATATGCCACGAGTTTACTCCTCCAACTTCCACCCGTTTTATTCGGTCTTTACGATCAACAGTCAGGCACCACTCTGCTGTTTCACCTTCTGCCTTTACGGCACTGTACCAGCTTTCAAACTCATACGTATTGAAGATATTTTTAGTCATATAATTATCACTAGACAAAATGTAGGTGTTCCTCAGTAAGTGACGTACATGATGGAGAGTGGATAAATTATTTTTAGTGTCATATTCCTGGTTATAGATCAGCTTTACACCATATTTATCAATGAGATATTCAAACTTCTCTTTAAGATAACCAACGACAATCGTAATATCAGTAATGGACATTTCAATCAATTGTTCAATCTGACGCTCGATCATTCTCTCACCGCGTACTTCCAACAAACCTTTTGGCGTTTCATAAGTAAGAGGAACAAAACGCGAGCCAAATCCTGCAGCCAGAATAATGGCATTATCTACTCGATACAGCTCCATTACATGATCTGCTTGATCTGTCAGTGAATAACCACTAGGGGATTTAAGCAATAGACCTTCCTGAATTAATAAGTTCAGCAATTTATTTGTTTTCCCTAAAGATAAATCAAATATTTCCGAAATGTCCCTTTGGGTTAATCTATTATTTTTTTTATATTCTCTTAATATTTTTA
Source organism: Mesobacillus sp. S13 (assembly GCF_020422885.1). Lineage (NCBI taxonomy): Bacteria > Bacillati > Bacillota > Bacilli > Caryophanales > Bacillaceae > Mesobacillus > Mesobacillus sp. S13. The sequence continues at coordinate 4,488,373 of NZ_CP084622.1, forward strand.
AGGCATCTTTGTTCATTTCTGCACCATCTCCTATTCAACATCTATCATTTTACATTTTATTATGTTCATTTTCTACTTTTTTTCCGAAGAAATGAACAAATGAAGAAAAAAAATGAGACACCTTGCCGATTTTTGACGTCTCATGAGAGGGACATGGGACTTGGGGATGGTTCTCTTGTCCATTACTCTACATTTTTGAGACATGGGAAAAAGGGACAGTTCTTAAATCGGACAATCAGTAGTTTTACACGAAAAAAGGCACGATGAGCTGTATTAAATGCTCATCGTGCCTTTTGCTTGGGGGACCCGGGACGGGCCCACGTCCCATCAATCTACTGAATCCATGCTCCATCTGCTCCTAGTTTGTATCCGCCTATGGTTGTGTTGTAGGCCATGGCTCCGCTGCTGTAGAGGTAGTACCATTTGCTGCCGCTTTTGATCCAGCCAGTTTTCATGGCTCCACTGTTCTCGAGGTAATACCACTTTGTTCCAGACTTTACCCAGCCGGTTTTCATGGCTCCACTATTCTCAAGGTAGTACCACTTGCCTCCTGACTTGAGCCAGCCGGTCTTCATGACACCACTGCCCTCAAGGGAGTACCACTTGCCTCCTGACTTGAGCCAGCCTGTTTTCATCGCTCCGCTGCTTTCAAGGTAGTACCATTTCCCTCCGTCTTTCAGCCAGCCAGTTTTCATCGCTCCACTGCTCTCAAGGTAGTACCACTTTGTTCCAAACTTGACCCAGCCGGTCTTCATTGCTCCACTTTCTACAAGGAAGTACCACTTGCCTCCTGATAAAATCCAACCGGTCTTCATGACACCATTGCCATCGAGATAGTACCATTTGGATCCATCCTGCAGCCAGCCTGTTTTCTTGATTCCCGTACCAGGATCATAGTAGAACCAGTATCCATTCTCTTTCAACCAGCCTGATTTTATGACAGTGATTTCCCGCTCAACCTTAGCTGTGTTGCCTGATGAATCTGTACTGATATAGGTCAGCGTATAGCTTCCTGCCACGGATGTATTTACAGTGCCGTTAACGATCATTGAACTTGTTATATCCCCATCAGCGTTGTCTGTTGCTTTAACACCATATAGAGGATCGAAAGCATCCCCTAATTTTACCGTTTGGTCCGCAGCTCCAGAAATCACGGGTGCCTCCTGGTCAATAATACTTCCGGAACCATCCACTGTTATCGATACATTATCCAAGAAAACAGTTGTTGCAGCATTTCCGTCTTGGATGTTACCGAGCTCAAAGACTATTTTTCCATCGTTGAAGGTATCTTCGGTCATTTCAAATGAATAGGTAAAGGTTTGCATTTCGTTTGTTAAATCAAATGTTTGTGTTGGCGCATATGGAATGAACCAAGGATCTTCTGTCAGTTCTTTTCCGATGTTCACATTGACTTTACGAGCGTCGTTTGCTCGTGCATCAAACGTTACGTTATAGGTTTTTCCTTTTTCAAAAGTAATTCCCTTCTGAAAAATTTGTGGTGAGTACGAAGCGCCGCCTACCTTCGTAATATCGACCTTTAATTCTCCGTTTTCTACATCAGCTGAGCCTTCTGCCACTCCGCTCCATTGGTCACCCCACCATGAGAACCAGCCATCCATGGCTGTATCAAAAGTACCGTTGTCTAGCTCTGGCGTTGGCGCAGGCTGTTGTGGTGTGATTGATACATTATCCAGAAAAACAGTTGTGGCAGCATTTCCGTCTTGAATGTTGCCTAGCTCAAAGACTATTTTTCCATCGTTAAAGGTTTCTTCGGTCATTTCAAATGAATAGGTAAAGGTTTGCATTTCGTTTGTTAAATCAAATGTTTGCGTTGGTGCATATGGAATGAACCAAGGATCTTCTGTCAGTTCTTTTCCGATGTTCACATTGACTTTACGAGCGTCATTAGCTCGTGCATCAAAGGTTACGTTATAGGTTTTTCCTTTTTCAAAAGTAATTCCCTTCTGAAAAATTTGTGGTGAGTACGAAGCGCCGCCTACCTTCGTAATGTCCACCTTTAATTCTCCATTTTCTACTGCAGCCGATCCTTCAGCTACACCGCTCCATTGGTCACCCCACCAAGATGTCCAATGATCCATTGCTGTATCAAACGTGCCGTTGTCTAGCTCTGGTGTAGGTTCTGGAGTTGTAGGTTCTTCTGGTTGTGATGCACCTGCTGTGATAATTTTAACATTATCAATAAAAATATCATGTGCACCTGAACCGTATTTACCCATTTGGAACTTCAAGCTTAGTGTGTCATTTGCTGTCATTTCAACGTCATAGGTAAAGCTTTTCATTTCATTCGTTAATTCAGTAACTTCAGAGAGATATCTCTTGTACTCTGCATTTTCCAAGGAGACAACGATTGGTCGGTCCGTTGTTGATCTTGCATCAAAAGAGACAGTATATTTTTGTCCCTGGCCAAATTTCAAGCCTTTTTGCTCAAGAAGAACGCCCCACTCTTCTCCACCAGGATTTGTAATCGCTGCTTTCGCTTCACCGTTTGCTTCTGTTATTTGTGCCTGTGCATCAAAGTGGATGTATTGTGACCAAGGTTCTAGTCCATTGCTGAAATCACCATTGACTAACGATGGTATCACCATATTCCCTGATAGATTCAGCAGCTTAACATCATCAATATAGACATCTGCACTATTTCCACCTAAGTTGAATACTAACTGACCTTGGGTGTCTGTCACTCCACCAGGCATTGTGAACTCAATCGTATTCTTGTTCATTTCTTCAGATAAGTTGACACTATTTGTTGAGTAAACGACTGTTCCATCCTTGCTTAAGAAATCTACTTGAATATCTCTTGGTTGATCTGCTCTTGCATTGAAGGTCAATTCGTACTGTTTACCTTCGAGTAAATTCATACCCTTTTGCGTTAACTGGATAGCAGTTGAGCTGCTTCCTCCATCAGCAATGGCGGCCTTGAATTCCCTGGTTGCTTCACTAACATTCCCTGTGGCTGAACCGTCATTTTGATTAAAATTCCAAAAAGTCATGCGGTCCAATGTTCCTTGGTCGAACGTACCATTATAAACATGGTTGCCATTTAACAGAGGTTCCTTAGCAGAATAATCCTGTTGGACTCCTGTAATATCTTCCACTCTAACATTCCCAATCCAAATTGGATTGTTCCCGTTGGCTCCCATATTGAACTCTAATCTTGCCGCCAAGTCCGTGTCTTGAATCATATCAAAGGAGAATTCATATGATTGGACTTCACTTGTTAAATCAATGATTTCTTCATTTGAATACTTTGCCCAGCCTCGGTCAGCACCACCTGATACTTTCACCATCATATTCCGGTTACCAGTGGACTTGGCATCAAAGCTAACTTTGTACTTGCCGCCACTTGCAATTGACATTAGTTGAATCTTTTGCAGCGACCATAGCGCATTTCCTGGATTTTTAACCTCTACCTTGGCAAATGCCTCTCCATTAATGGTGTCAGTTGTTATCCCTCCGTCGCCACCAAAGCTTGGCAGATGCAAAAAGTTCCAGTATAGGGGATTCATAGATTGTGTTTCAGCTGAAATATCTGTAAAACCCTCAATATAATCATTGTCATAAATAAGATTGCCATCTGCTTGCGGCATCTTTGCATCTGCTGGCAATTCTACTTTCTCAACAGATGGTTCAACCGGTGTTTTATAGTCTCTTCCTGTCAATTCGTAAACACGCACATAATCTACTTCCATTTTTCCAGGAAAAGTAGTTGTCGCATCTGGATCGCCACCATACCAGCCGCCAACTGCAAGGTTCAAAACTAGATAGAATTCTTGATCAAATGGGGCAGGGAAAGAGTACTTTTCGGCATTGTCTTTATCTTTGCTATACCAGTTATTCGAAGTCTGATAGAGATTTCCGTCAACATACCAGCGAATCTCGCCTGGTTCCCATTCTATTGAATATGTATGGAAATCTGTATTAGATTCTCCCTCAGGGAACTGGTATGCTTCTGCTGTATGAACATTGTTAGGAGCTACTTGACCGAAGTGAAGGGCTCCTCCAACTTCTTTTGCATTTTTGCCTGCTGCTTCCATGATGTCAATTTCACCTGAAGCTGCCCAGCCGCCATACACATCATTCTCAGGTAACATCCAAAATGCCGGCCAGTATCCTTGGCCACTTGGAAGCTTCATTCTGGCTTCGAACTTCCCGTACTTTTTGCTGAACAATCCCTTTGTTTTGAGCTTAGCAGAAGTATAATCATATGAGCCATACTCATCCGTAGTTTCTTCTTTCTTGGCTTCAATTACTAGATTCCCATCTTGAATATAGGAATTTTCAGGGGAGTCGGTATAATACTCTAGTTCGTTATTTCCCCATCCTCGAGCCACTCCATTTCCATCACCATCGACAATCCAGTTTCCGATATCATATGACCACTTTGATTTATCAATCTCAGTACCATCAAACTCATCCGACCAAAAAAGTGTCCAATCTGAATCATTTGTTGAATTTGTCGCTGCTTCCGGTTTGATCGTAGGGGTAATTGCAAGACCTAAACTTTGAAATGCTAAAAGAATCGTTAATAGAGTAATAAATGGCCTATTCAAACTTTTTCCTCCTTCGTTATTAACCCTTTTGCTAGTACGGTGCCTTTTGGCCCTATGCTGACTTCCTCCTTTTCCCAAGCAAGAAAATAAAAGAGTTCTAAAACAATATCTACTAATCAAGTGAATTAGTTGAAAGTTGTTTTAATTAATCTAAGGATGTCAGCGCATTTATTTTCTCATTATGGGATTATTTATCAGTACCACTCTTAATTTTATCCTTTTTCGATATGATTCTTTAGGTTCTGATTTTTGTAAACGGTTTCACTATTTTGGGGAAAAAACGCGGAGGGCGGTTCTGAGACGCAGGGACGGTTCTGACGTCTCAACAACTGCTGTCCAGCTAAAATATTCGTCACATCCTGAAGGCTTTCAACATAGACAAGTTCCAAGTCATCGATTTCAATTCTCGGTATCGTTGAATCAAAAGGCAGGATTAGCCACTTTAACATCAGCTTCCTGGCCACCAAAATAGCAGCAATCATCCCCTTTACAGGATGAACCGTCCCATCAAGAGATAACGCACCGATAAAACCAGCATCCATCGGAATGGAATCCTGTATAAAACCACCACTCTTAAGAATGCCAATCGCAATCTCAAGATCAAACAAATGCCCATTCTTCTTCTGCTCAGCTGGCGATGATCACCTTCTTATCAATCAGTGGAAAACCGAGAGTGTGCAACGCCGCCGTCACCCTCTCCTTCAACTCCTTCACTGAAGCATCAGGTAACCTGACAATCACAATTGACTCTAACCCTGCCTTCACCTGCACCTCTACATCAACACGATAACCCTCAAGACCTTCCAAACCGATACTTGCACCCTATACAGACATAGAGATACCTCCAGACGTCTCATATATCAAATCATTTGTAGGGATAAAAGCAAAATGAAAGAAGAAAACTCGCAGAAATCAATAAATATGAAACGGGAGAAATAGTTTATTTATGGAGAAAGAGTCATAGAAAAAGGTGAGATGAAAGGCAGAAGAATAACTCACAAAAGTAGAATAACATTCATCAAATCTATCATAAGCCAAACAATAAAAATAAGCACAAGACTTAGGAATCAATATCAATAAAATAAGCAAGAAACTCCAGACCAACAAACACTATTCCCACTTCCGAGTGAGACGCGAGAACAGTCCCTGTGTCTACCGAGACGGCCGATGCATGATGGATGGTATGGAGGAAAAATCATTGAGAAGCGGAGCAAGCAGCTGATAGAGGCTTTCGAAAGAGAAGGCAGACTGGCTAACCTTGCTGCCGGAAGAGGAAATGATTGAGGAGTCCAAGATGGCAAAATTATAAACAGTTTATTTAAAATTAGTTGGCTCTATGACTATATACGATAAGAAAGAGTGGAAAAGGTAATTAATAAGAGCGTACAATAAGTAAAGAAAAGAATTGATATATTTTAGTTGGAGGCTAATATAACGTGACATATACAGTAGTTGATCTACTCGCTGGGATAGGTGGCATGAGCAGAGGCTTTATAGAAGCGGGATGTAGAGTGAATTGGGCAATAGACATTGATAAAGATGCATGTGAAGTATTTAAGTATAATCACCCTAATATTATTATGAATCAAGGTGACATAAGAAACACTGAAATCACAATAATCCCTGATTGTGATATTTTAACTTCTGGATTACCTGTACAACCGTTTTCTAATAATAAAAATACAGAACGTCCCTTTAACAGTATAGATAACTATATCATTACCAAGGTATTAACGGCTAAACAACCTGCAGTTGTATTATTTGAAACTGTAAAAAATTTACTAACGATTAATAATGGTCAATATTTAACTTGGATAATAGAAGAACTAAAAAATCAAGGTTATTATATAACCTATAAGATAATGAATGCAAAAGATTATGCAAACTTACCTTATAACAAAGAAAGGTTATACATTGTTGGTTTTAGGGAAAAATTGTCTTTTGATAAGTTTACGTTTCCAAAGGGTATACCATTAGAACAATCTTTATTTGATACAATTAACGTTAGGGAAAAAAAGGAAGATTCCTATTATTATTGGAAAGATAGTAATAAATATGATTTTCTCCATGAAATAATTACAGAAGAAGATTCAATTTATCAGATAAGAGGTTTTGATAAAAGAAATAAAAATTATATATCATACAAGAATATTTGTCCCTCACTCACCTATAGGTTTAGAGATAATTTTATCCTTGATGATTATGGAATTAGAAATTTAACTATCCAAGAATATATTGATATCACTGGGTTAAAGAAATTCAAGTTACCCAATTATATCGGAAAGCAGAAAGGCTATAGATTAGTAAGCAATGCAAGTATTACTCCATTAATAAGAAGAATAGCTAATCACATATGTTTTGCGCTTAGCCATGATGGCATATCTGATGAAATTACTCCTATTCACTCCCACACCCACGGAGAATCCGAAGTATTTTTAAAAGAAAATACAACTGATAATTTTGTTGATAATCAAGCACAAAACATTAATGGTAAGGAAAAAAAGAAAAAACTTAATGACGGTTTGAAAGATCTTATGCAAAATGTGGAAAATGCACGAAATAATATTGATAAGGGAAAAGCGTTAGAAGTACTAATAAAAAAATTTTTTGAACAAGTTGAAGGCTTTAAAGTAAATACAAATAAAAGAACTCTAACTGAAGAAATAGATATACAGATTAGAAATGAATCAAATAGTGAATTTTGGCGTAAGGAGACAATCCTATTTATTGGTGAGTGTAAGAACTGGAGTAAAAAGGCAGGGAAAAATGAGCTAGTGATATTTAAAAATAAAATTGAAAATCGAAGAGGTAGGGTTGGTGTAGGTTTCTTTATTTCTTGGAATGGCTTTTCTACTACTTTTACTAATGAAGGATTAAGAAGTTCAAAAGAGAATTTAGTCATTATTCCGATTGATGGTAATCAAATTAAAGAAGCTATAGACAGTAAAAATATAGAGGAATTCATAAAAGGGTGGTACACAGAAGCAGTCATGTCTTAATTTAGCTTCTTCAAATGTTACAGTGCACTTTAAATTGTTTAAACCACAAAAAGTACCCTTCAGGACATAGGGACGGTGCTGACGTCTCAAAGAGGAATGAGAGACATAGAACCGTTCTTGTTGTACAAATGTTAAGATAGTCTTTACTTTCCAGTTAAAAAGAGAACCTTCCCTATACTCCACCCTGCCCTATGCACTATATCCTAGGATATGCCCAAAATTCTCGCAGTCTGTTGGAGGGTAATGCCATCTATCTCTTTGACTTTTATGAGATAATGGTCCCTCTGCAACCCGGCCAGGCTTTTCACCTGGGCAATGCAAATCCCCGCCGAGCAGTTGTTTGGTTTCTTGCCGTGCCTGTTTATTTCCCTATCATAGTTTCAATAAAAGACTTCCAGCAACATAAATATTCGCATCACACATCCATAAACGAAAACAAAATTAGTAGGTATTCAGAATAGAATTCTAATAACATAAAAAAAACCAGATCAGAACCCTAGTTGACCTGGTTTTAAATTATAAATATAATACCCATGATGTACCAAGTATCAGGTCAAATACACCCATTTATTACCGAATAACCCGATCATTTGCCAACAATTTGACTTCCGAAGAGACGCAAGAACTGTCTCTATGTCTCCCGATGTTATGTTTACACAACCCTCTTACCTTTTCGTGCAAATCTTCTAGTTGTCTACTTTTCAAATAAGTTCCAAACATCTTTTAACTAACTGGAACATCTTGTTCTTGTTGTCCCATACATAAACCCAAGTAGATTGCTTCATCAATCTCATTCATTTTACTTGCAGATAAACTTCCCATATGTTTAACTCTACTATCAAAGAAGATTTCTTTTTTTATAGTATATGGCTGAGAGCATTCTATGTATGAGGTCTCTGGAAGATCGGTAGTTCCCTGTTCAATTTCCACGACATGGTCAAGTTCGCTTCCTTCATCATTTGAGGTTATAAGTAATACAACAGTTGTCGAATATTCATCGAAATATTCACCACTTTGTAGAACTACAACATATTTTAACTTTCCATTAGGGTATCTCCCATCAAATGTGTAAGGAAACATTATTCTATAAATTTCTCCACGATGTAATTCTCGAACTTCTCTAGGCATTCACATTTTACTCCATTGTTGAGATTTGATCAGCATATAAAAGATTAGCATTTTCACTTAATTCTTCTAAGTATCTTTTACTAGGTTTACTACCTTGTGGTTTCTTTCTTTTGGCTGCTCGTTTTTTTAACTCATCAAGTCTAGATTTAGCTTTATCAGGAGCAAGTGCCATATCTTTTTCCTCCTCATTACACATGCAATCACCTCTTAACATATAGTTAAACAGGTTTAAGTTGTGTAGTATATACAAAAATTATAACAATAAAATACAATTTATCAAGGAAAATAGGTATATTTTTCTATTTAATGTCATATTTAGAAGAACTACTATAATAATTCGACTAAAAGATCGCTAATCCTATTTTTTTTTTTTATAATTCACTAAACCTGTTGAAAAGTATTTACCCACTTCACTGAATTGAAAACCACATTTTTGTGGATATAAGATTATTATTCAATAAAAAATATAAGCTTTGAACACGGAATAACCCCCAATAATATCACAATTCTAATGCTAGCCATCTCGTTGTATAGTATTGTCAACTTCCTGTTTTAAGTTTTTCGAATTCAAATCATCTGCACCAAAATTTATTTCTCGATTCAACTGGATTATTAACCATTAATTTCCGAACATTTATAAATAAAAACTTTTTTTGCCTCCCGAATGCGATACTAGAACCGTACCTGTGTCCAGATTAAACTCAACTTCTTCAACTACAGAATAGGATTAAAAGTCCATCCTAGTTCACCTCAAAAGGAATATTTCCTAAAGAATGAATAAATCTCATATATTTCTCTGTAGCTCCTTCATTATTTTTTGCATTAAATTCGCTTAACATTGCTTTTTTATTTGAATTATTAACTACTCCTTCATCCAATTCTATTAACTCATCTGATGGGTAAAGGCTGCACGACTGTTTAATTAAACCTAGAGACTCTAGCTTAACTGACGAGATTTGAATATCTTGAGATAGTATATAGGGATCATTAAGAATTTCATCATGTATTAACTGCCTCTTGTTTCTAATCTCTTCCCATACTATTTCGGCTTCATCCGTTGGCAGTACAACCTGGTCTCTCATCGGTATATATGTATAATAGAGTAATAATCTACAATCATGTTCATTTAACTCTTTTACTATCCTTAGTGTATCTGCAACTCTATCAGTTTTGGACTTATCCTTGTCCTGCCCATAATATACTGTTAAAAGTTGTATGATTTTCTTTAACAAAGCAGTCTTTTCTTTTATACCAGATTCTATCAAATCCTCTAACAAATTTAACTCTTCTGATGATATATTTGTTAAATCTGTATATCTTGAAAGTTGAGTAACCCCTTGTCTTTGCATCTCTATTTCAATTTCCTTTACATACTCTCCTATACTTGCAAGTCTAGCATTTAATAGTTCTTCATTATTTAAATTAGAAATAGTCATAATAGAACCAGAAAAAGCTGCTACACCAAAATTTAATACTGCTTGCATTGGTGTGCTTAGTCCTGTCATTGCCATCATCGAGTTTATTATTCCGGGTAGTGTATTTAAAGTGACCTTACCCATTATTCTCAATTCGTCCTTGATATTTTCATTACTTTCTTTATTCATCGACATTTCTGCTCTCCCCCATCACAATGTTATACTATTAACCTGCTTCTACTTCCCTCTCCCAACAACATTACTCCCTTGATCCTCTTCCTCCTCACCCCTAACCACCGGCACATACCGATACCCATACTCCCTCTCAATTCTCTTAACCAAATACATAAACCCTTCCCCATAGTGCGGGTTATTGGTTGTTCTTCTTTCTTCTATGTATGGATGTACTAGATAATAGAGTCGGACTACTGTTGGGCCTGATGCGCTTTTGAAGATCCAGAGTGGCAGGTATTTCTTTTTGACCATCATGCCCCAGAAGTGGAAGAAGGAGCAGACTTCTGCTGCTGCTTTTGGATCAACTGGCTCGCCATTTCTTTCGGCTTCGTAGATTTTCTGTCGGGTTGCTGTCATTTCTGGTGTATCGACTTGCTGGAAGTATTATCTTATTGCTTCAAAATTGGCTACTTTTGAGGCTGATATGCTCATCAATATACCGGAGATTCCTGAAGCTATGGCGGCCAGCCCTACCATTAACTCTACCTTTTTTGGGATGGCCGCTATGTCAGTTCTAAAGTAATAAATGCTCAGTAAGATGCTTAACGATAATAATGTGTAACTTATAATTTTCTTTCTCATGCTTCACCTCAAAAAAATAGTTATTACTATTGTATAACTCTGGTAAATTAAAGTTAATAGATTTATGTAAAAAGGAGGAGAAAAATGAAGAATATTGTAATTTTTGGTTCGGGCGGCCATAGTAAAGTCATCATAGATATAGTAGAAGAGATGGGCATTTACAAGATAGTCGGTTTAATTGATGGTTCTAAAGAGGTGGGTGCAGAGGTCTTAGGCTATAAAGTTATAGGTGACTTAAATGTTTTAAAAGATTTTGATGAAGACATTTATGGAGGAATAGTGGCCGTAGGGGAATTGGAGGAGATACCAAACTGTTCAAAGTATCAAGAATATGAGGGATAGTTTTAATTTCACTAATGCAATTCATCCGTCAGCTGTTATTGGCAAAAATGTAACTATAGGTGATGGTACCTTAGTAATGGCAAATGCCGTAATTAATCCTGACACTATAGTTGGCAGCCACTGTATCATAAATACCAAATCATCAGTTGATCATGATTGCCGGATTGGTGACTATGTAACCGTTTCTCCGGGAGCTACTACCTTTCAATCGGTGAACATAGTGTAGTAGGCGCTGGGTCTACGGTTCTTAAGAATATAGATGCCTACACTGTAGCATATGATTCACCAACAAAGGAAATTAGGAAAAGAGTGCCTGGGGATAAATATCTTTAATAATTAAGAGTTACACTGCTAGTTTACATTTAAATTGAATTTACTTATAAGTTTCCACTGAGATTTAGGGAGGTTCCTCTCGTTAAAAATATCATTACTGATAATTTTAAACACCAGAGCCCTCCCTTTGTTTCTTAGAAACACGGAATAAATCCCCATGCAAAATCAAGAAAAAACACAGATCGGCACATATCTCACTTCGACATCCTAATAAGACGTGAGAACCG